>NZ_KZ454868.1:0-341127 GCF_002792415.1 Marinomonas sp. BSi20584 | reverse complement strand
ACACTCATCAAGAAGAGATACAAGGTCGTGCCTTTAGGCCGACAAAAAACTCCCAACACAAAATCAAAACCTTTTTCACGAGAAATGACATTTTGTCGCGCTAAAGCATGCCCCAAAAAGCTCATAACGATATATAAGGTTTTGTCGGGCTGAAGCCGCGACCTACAAAAATCTTAGCAGATTCACTTTCTTTGTCATTCAGGAAAAATCCAAAGCACTGTGGCTTTGTTGATGTAGCTTGTTGTTTGTAGTTCCTGAAGGATTCTTGCTGTTAGTTTTTGCAGGTCAGTGCCTTCAGGGATTTTTGCGGAATTAGCGATAATCTCTAAATCAAGAAGGTTGTTTAAATAGTGCAAGCGAGAGTTCGGAATATCCACATAGGCTGTATGTTGGCGCAGTAAAAAGCCTAGGTCCGCTAATATTTGATGACGAGCCGGCAGTTTTAAATGTGGTGGCTTGCCGGATTCATGAATGAAACTTTCGGTTTGGATTTTATCATCAGTGTCGATATGCACCATCACATCTTGTACTTGTGAATGGGCTTTTTTGATGGTGTAAGCCACCAAATCACCAAGGTAATGACCTTCGCTGACACTGGCGTGGCTTGGCACATGAATGTGCATATCTAGGTAAATTTTGCCTGCCATGGATCTTGCTCTGACATCATGAGGCGCCATGACATGTTTTAGGCTGTTAGCTGTTTCTTTGATTTGTGCAATAAGTTTTGGATCAGGTGCCGTGTCCACCAGTTCAGCTAAGTTTTCCCACACCATGCTGATGGCCATTTTGCCAATCAATAGAGCAACGACAATCGAAGCCACCATGTCTGCCCAGCCATAACCAAAGTAAACACCGATCAAGCCAATCAGTACGGCTACAGAGGAAAGTGCATCACTACGGCTGTGCCACGCATTGGCAACCAACATTTTACTGCCAATTTCATCGCCCGCTTTTTTGGTGTAATGGAAAATCGCTTCTTTAATTACAATGGTTGCAACCAATGCCGCGAGACCATACCAAGTAAATTGTGCTTGTGATGCGGGTGCTGTAATCGACTCATAAGCAATACCAAGCGCGACAACAATAAGTACGATGCCAAGAAATACTGTAGTCAAGGTTTCAAAGCGAAGATGACCATAAGGGTGATTTTCGTCTGGTCCTTGGCGAGAGTTGGCGGAAGCAAAATACACAAATACGTCAGTGACTAAGTCGGATAAAGAGTGAATACCATCCGCGATCAACGCTTGGGATTGAGAAAAATATCCTGCGACTATTTTGGCTAAACCGAGTAGGGCATCCCAAACGGCTCCGACAAGGGTAACTCTTATGGCTATGTCTTGTTCTTGCTTCTGCTTTGTCATGAGGCTTTTTGACCTGTTGAGAGTTTTAAATACGAGGGTTGCTTAACATAATCCATCTTACTTAACTTATCTTAAGTTTCTATTAAGGAGGATGGGTTTAAGTAGAAATTAATATCGGATTTAAGTGGTATTTTGTTGAATTTAGCTTTGACAATAAGGATGGATTATACCTGTTCAAATTGGTGCATTTTGGATCTTTGTGGCAAGAGCGCCTTGTTGTCTAGCTTACCCAATGTTCTCCCCAAGCTTATCCACGAAATCTGTGGAAAAGGTTGGGGAGCTAAGAAAATACGGTTTTTTAATTGATCTCAAACCATAAGCAGTAAGATGCAAAAAATTCTCTCATAGTCAATGACATTAGGGAGAAGTTAGCGTCCATATCTGATAAGCCACCACCTTGAGAATCATTAAACGCAGCTTCTTTTAATGCATCATCAAATTTGATTTTGCGTAATGTCAGATCTTCATGCAGAACGAAGCTTAATTTGTCAGTCCAGCGCAGGCCTAGGTTTTTAACCGCCATGCCTTGTTGTAAATGACGAGTTACGTCTTCAGATAAAGGCTCTAGAGACTTAAAACGAATGGTAGCTTTGTCTTCAGAAGAGTCTTGGATCTCACATTCATCACCGGTTTCTAGGCTGGCAGGCACTTCATTTTTAACCAACCAATCTGTCATCAATGAAGATGGCGAAACTTGCGCTTGCAATGGGGTCATTGGGAAGCTGCCAAGAGTGGTTTGTAGGTGCTTAAATAATTGCTCTGTCATGCTTGCATTGGTGCTGTTGAGAACCAAAATTTTAGCTTGTAGATCAATGTATGCCCAGATGTCTGTACGCTTTGAAAAAGCCTTCGGACGAAGTGTGAAAACCAGTTCGTCTTTCATGTCTGATTTTTCTTTACGACCGACTTTGCGTCCTTCTATTAGCTCGATTTCAGCTACTTTAGCTTCTAGTTCTTCACGTACTACGGCAGAAGGTAAGACTTTTTCTTCTTTGCCTGCGCGGAATAGTAAACAGCGATCACTGGCTAGGCTCCATTGTTCGCTGTTACGGATGAGCGGTAACCAGCCGAAAGAGAACTCTTCCTGAGAGCCGCATTCTTTTAATGGGAACTCAGGAATCTTGTCGATCAATTCATTTGTATCTAGTGATTCGGTGTCTTTCAATTGGAAAATTTGGGCGTTCTTGAACCACATAATTAGTCTCTCACGGCTTCTTTAAAGTGTTTTCGGCAAACGGACAAGTAACGGTCATTGCCGCCTATTTCTACTTGTGCGCCTTCTTTAACGGGGATTCCTTGTGCATTGAGTCGAATGACCATGGTGGCTTTGCTGCCACAATGACACACGGTTTTTAATTCTATTAGTTTATCTGACCAGGCGAGTAATGCCTTGCTGCCTTCGAATAGTTCGCCTTGGAAGTCAGTACGAATACCAAAAGCCAGAACGGGAATACGCAGTTTATCAACGACTTCTGAAAGATCGTAGACTTGTTCTTTGGTTAAAAATTGTGCTTCATCTATCAATATGCAGCTTAATGCTTTTGGCTGATTTTCATCTTTGACTAAAGTGATGAGGTCAGTATTGCTATCAAATAGGCTGGCTTCTGCCGATATACCAATTCGTGAGGCAATTTGCCCTGTTTCAAATCGGTCGTCTATCGATGCTGTAAGGAGTAAAACCCGCATACCTCGCTCTTGATAGTTATGAGCGGATTGCAATAGAACGGTGGATTTTCCAGCGTTCATTGCCGAGTAGTAGAAGTACAGTTTGGCCATATTAAGTCTGTTTATTAGCTTGCTGTTTAATTTGGCTGGTGAGTATAGCAAATCAATATAGTGAATGGCCTTATTTTTTGGATCTTGCGCTTTTGGGTTTATCTAGACTTTTGTTTATTTGCAAAGTTAGCCATTCTGCGCGTTTTAAACCATTCATCTCACAGAGTTTATCCAGCTTATCGATAATGTCTTGCTCAATGATTAGTTCTAAACGCTTTAGTCCCTGAGCTTTTTCTTTCTCTCGTTGTGCTCGTTTATTGATCTTGAGCTGGTCTTTTCGAGTGAGAGGTTGGGTGCGAGGGCGGCCAGGGGATTTACCAAATAGGTCGATTGTATTCCGGTCGGATGACGCTTTTGCCATGGTGTAATGTTCGTATCAATGGATTAATGATTTAGATTGCGCATAAAAAATAAGAACGAAAAACAGTCAAATACTGTTTTTCGTTCTTTATGTTTTATCTTTTAGTTTTGCGCTGTTTTCTTTTCTGCTTGTTTTTCTGCCATTTGGTTGGTAGCAATAAAGTCTAATAGGATTTCAGACGCTTCTTTTGCATAAGTGTCTTCTTCTATCGGTTTAATGTCTTCAACCGAAGTGAGTAGTTCTAGTCCTAGCGCTTTGCGGCGAGTGTTTTCACGTTCTAGCTCGCTTTTTTTATTGTCTTCTCTTTGTTGTATGCGAGTGCTTTCTTTCAAAGAAATAGTTTTATAGGTCTCAACTTGTTTTTTGAACTCACCTATTTGTTCATTAATGGCAACGAAGTTAGGATCTTTAGCCATTCTAGCTTCATGGCGTGGTTCTAAAATAGGCAGGTAAGCTGGCATATTCCAATAAACTGGATAGCGAGTTTCGTGGATTTTATCCCAAGGTAAAGGGTTGTCTAGCGCACTTTCCCCAATGGTTTCTTTATCAATCAAAGAAGGGAAAGCTATGTCTGGCATAACACCTTTATGTTGGGTACTTTCTCCAGATACTCTGTAGAATTTAGCCTGAGTAACTTTAAGCTGCCCTTTATCCATATCTTGCAATACTTGAACCGTGCCTTTACCAAAGGTTTGGTCACCGAGAATTAAGGCTCGTCCGTAATCTTGTAGTGCGCCAGCCACGATTTCAGAAGCGGATGCACTCATACGGTTTACTAAAACAGCCATTGGGCCACTGTAAACTATGGCTGGATCAGAATCGCCTAAGGGCGTGACTCGTCCACTTTGGTCGCGGATTTGTACTGTCGGGCCAGATGGAATAAACAATCCTGCTAGGGCATTGGCTTCTTGCAGGGAACCGCCACCGTTATTTCTTAGGTCAAGAATTAATGCCGAAATACCTTCTTTACGCAGCTCTTCTATGAGTTCTTTTGTGTCTCGAGTAGAGCTTTTGTAGTTTTTGTCGCCAGCTTGGATTGCGGCAAAATCAGAATAAAAAGTCGGCAAGGTAATTACGCCTACTTTGTATTTTTCGCCATCACGCTCCACTTCAACGATTTCTTTTTTGGCGGACTGATCTTCAAGCTTCACTTTTTTACGCACAATGCTAATGCGCTTACTCGTTTGAGTGTCGCCTTTACTTGGAGTAACTTCCAGTATTACTGTCGTGTCTCTTTCGCCACGAATCATATCAACAACATCGTCAAGACGCATACCAACCACATCGACCATAGGTTTGCCTTCTTGGCCTACCGCAATAATTCGATCGTTAGGGGCAAGGTCGCTTTGGGTTGCCGCTGGACCACCAGGAACCAAACGCACGACTTTGGTGTAGTCATCTTCCATTTGTAGGACCGCACCAATGCCTTCAAGAGATAGACTCATGTTGATATTGAAAGCTTCTGATGCGCGTGGCGCAAAGTAGTTGGTGTGAGGGTCTAGTGCCGCAGTGATTGAGTTGGCAAAAATTTGATATACATCGACAGCATTAGTTTGGTCGACTCGTTTTATTTGGTTTTTATAGCGGCGCTCAAGTGTTGAGATGATTTTCTCTTCGCTTTCGCCGTTGAGCTTCATGGTTAACGCACGGTTTTTAAGACGTTTACGCCAGTAGTCATCAAGCTCTGCTTCGGTTGTTGCCCATTTTTGGGCGTCTGGGTCTGCATTAAGTGTTTCATCAATTTCATAATTGAAACCTTTGATCATCTCTGGTAGATGGTCTTGAAGGTTTAGAAGTCGTTTTTCTAAACGCTCAAGGTAAAGGTTGTAAATGGTGTAAGCAACCGTAGTGTCACCGTCTCTTAAAGCATCGTCAAAGCTGTTTCTATATTGAGATAGCTTATCTATGTCGCTTTTAAGGAAAAAGCTTTTGCTCGGGTCTAGAGCATCAATATAGTAATCAAAGGCTTTTGCTGAAATGGCATCATCAATGTGAGGTCTGTTATAATGGATGCCTTCTAACATCTCAACGAGTTCTTTTGATACTTTGTCGTATTCATGAGGAGGCTGTAGCTCCTGATAAGCGGACGCAGGTGTTGAGGCAAAGGTATAGCCGGTTAAAAGGCAAAGCAAAAGGCGTTTATAGTTCATCCGGTATGGGCTCTCTCTGTCTATTTTATACGTCATTGGTAAAATCATATTAGACACTGGGCTGTAAGGCTAGCCAAAGTGTTAAAAAGTCACTTTTTTAAAGCATTCTGCTTATAGGACACTATGGAATTTTCAAATTTTAACGACTCTTTACTGTCATTTCTTCAATCTTCTCCGACACCTTTTCATGCAACCACTAGTATGCGCTATGCTTTGCTAGCAGAAGGTTTTACTGAATTGTTAGAAGAAGACGATTGGGTAATAGAAGAGGGCGGGAAGTATTTTGTCACACGCAATGAATCCTCTTTAATTGCCTTTACTACGCCACAACTCAATTTTAGCCAAAGTGGTTGGCGAATGATTGGAGCTCATACTGACAGTCCTTGTCTGAAATTGAAACCTAATGCGCAAGTTGATCGCTTTGGTTATCACCAGTTAGGTGTTGAAGTGTACGGTGGGGTTTTGCTTCACACTTGGTTAGATAGGGATTTATCCATTGCGGGTCGCATTACGCTGAAAACCGAAAGTGGCGATATTATTAGTCGCTTGGTGGATTTTAAAGATCCAATTGCAGTGGTGCCTAACTTAGCTATCCATTTGAATCGGCAAGCAAATGAAGGTTTTTCTGTTAACCCTCAAGAAGAAATGTTGCCAATTTTGTGTGGTGCTGAAAACGAGTTTGATCTGCATGAGTTGTTAAAATCTCAACTTAAGAAACAATATGCAGATTTGGCTATAGATACGGTTCTTGATTTTGAATTGAGCTTATACGACACACAGCCTCCTGCACTGGTTGGTTTGCACAAAGAATATATCTGTTCAGCACGTTTAGATAATTTGCTGAGCTGTTTTGTCGGTTTATGTGCTTTGTTGGATTCGGACCAACAGCGTCCTAGCTTGCTTATTTGTACTGATCATGAAGAGATTGGTAGTTTGTCTGCTTGTGGTGCAAATGGACCATTTTTAGAGGATGTATTGCGTCGTCTAACACCGAATCCTGAGCAATATGTTCAGGCGATTCAGCGTTCTATGCTGGTTTCTGCTGATAATGCTCATGCTTTGCATCCAAACTATGCTCATAAGCACGATAAAAATCATGCGCCCTCTATTAACAAAGGTGCGGTTATTAAAGTAAATGCCAACCAGCGTTATGCAACAAATAGTGAAACAGCGAGCGTGTATCGAGACATTGCTGCTGAAGAGAATTATGAGGTTCAATGCTTTGTTGTTCGTAGTGATATGGCTTGCGGTAGCACGATAGGGCCAATCACATCAGGCGAAATAGGTGTGCCGACTATTGACATCGGTTTGCCAACTTTTGGTATGCATTCTATTCGCGAATTGGCGGGTAGTCGTGATGCTTATGGTTTGTATAAAGTACTGACTCGTTTTACAAAACGAGAAAAACTGATTGCTCGCTAAGTTAATTAGACTAGTAGAGTAGAAAAAAAAGCCGTAAAACATCGTTTTACGGCTTTTTTTCATGATCAGAAAAGCTAAGTTAGTTTTTAGCGACTAACCATTTGTCCAACTCTTTGATCTTGTCTTCAGTAAGATCGCCAGTTGCTTCTAATAGGTTTAGTTTTTTTACTACAAAGTTGTATCTATATTGTTCGTAGGTATTTTGCGCATCATATAGATTTGATTGAGCGTCAAGCAATTCTACAAGGTTGCGCGTACCAACATCGTATCCTGCTTTTGTGGCTTCAAGCGCGCTAGTACGAGAACGAATTAGTTGCTGTTGAGCATCAATTTGAGCGACCGCGGTTTGCAGGTCAAGGTATAGACTACGGATATTAAGCTCGATAGTTTGTAATGAGCTTGCTCTTTGCTCTGTAGTCGACATTGCTTGTGCTGTTGCTTGTCTAACAGAAGCATTTATTGCACCACCACTGTATAGCGGGATACTAACACCTAGCCCGATAGATGACGTATTTGTCGCACCATCATTCATTGAGGATGGTGCACTGCTGCTATAATCGTTATCCGTTCGAGATAAAGAGCCCGTTATTGATACGGTAGGAGTACGTCCATTGGCTTTCTGGATGTTAATGTTATTTTCTGCACTTTTTACAGAAAGGTTTAAAATTTGTAGTTCTTTATTATCAATACGGGCTTTTGCAATTAAAGAGTCAACCGTCATATTTGGATCAAGGCTGATCGGGTAGTCTTTTGATAATTGAGGAATGGTTTTTATTTCTTGTCCTGTTCTTTGGTACAAGGCTTTTTGTGCATAAGACACACTTGAACGAGCGCTTAGCTCTGTAACACGAACAGAGTCATATTCAGCTTGAGCGTCTTGTAAGTCTGTAATAGATGCCAAACCTACTTCATATTGTTTCTTTGCACGATCTAGCTGGCTTGCTGTACTTTTGACTAAGGCTTCGGTTGTCTGCAATGTAGACTGTGCAATTAGAAGATCAAAGTATTCGGTCAAGGTAGTAAGTGCTAAGTCTTCTTCTGAATTATTAAAGCTAATGCCTGCACTTTCTGAACTTATCTCTACTGCATCGACAGCGTAGTTAAGAGCTGGAGAGTATATTGGGTAGCTTAAATCTAAAGATAAACTGTTTGATGTGTTGTTGTAGTTGCTAGATGAGTTATCAGTATTGCTATAACCCAAATTGCCATTAAAGCTAATACTAGGGTATAGATTGCCTTTAGTGACTGTTACACCTTCTTTTTCTGCTTGATAGGTTGCTGCTGCAGCTCTTAAACCTGGATCATGTTGTTTGGCAAGTTTGTATACTTCGTAAATGCTTTCTGCATGGGCAGTCGTACTACTTAGAACGGCTGCAGCGATGAGTGATGGTATAATATGCTTTTTCATAGATCTCTGTGGGCTCGTAGTATGAAATATAGTTATAATAGTACCTCAAGTTTTTCGCTTTCGGCAGTGTCATTCTTGCTATATCTATTATGACTACTGACCATATCATAACGAAATATTTTAAATAGACTTTGAATGTGAAAAATTAATGCAAGCGGGGCCGCTTTTTAGCCTATATTTTTCACATTCCTTCATCCTAATTTTTCACATCTATTTTATACGTAATAGTTTGTTTCGAGTTTGCTTGTATTTCCCCTGAAACGAGTAAACTATTTGCATTTATTGGTACTGCGTCATTGCCTTCTAATATATCTACAACACCATTAGTACTTTGTTCTATTGAATACTTTTGTGCTGTATTTGAGTGGTTTTCAATAGTGGCTTCCCAAACTTGAGTGCTAGGAAGTTTTTGAGATGAGGCACTAACCAAGGTTAAATAGCCAGTTATGTCTTGGCTTTTATTGGTCATGACGTCAACTGAGCTGCCTTCACGAACTGTCTCTAAACGGACTGTATTACCGGGAATAAGCAGATCTCCTCTTTTCCAAAATGTCTTGTATTCGCCTGGAAGGCCATTTTTTTCAAAAGAGAAGCTTAGGTTGTTATAGAAATTTAAGTCGATTTTTCCAGAACTATTACCATAAGTATAAAGCTTTGCTTTATGTGTTTGGCTATCTATATTGCTATCGCTGCTAGGTAAAGGAATTAAGGTGTTTGAATAAGGTGCGATTGAAAGTGTGCCACCACCCAGAGAATAGCTCACTTCATTATCTTGGTAATTTATGTCGGGTCTATCTGCGCTCATTGCAAGTGAATTGCGCTCTGCTTTGAAAAGCTGAGGAGCAGTACTTCGGGAGTAGTGAAGTAGGCTGTCTTGTACCTGGATGGTAGAGCTTGAATTGTTGTGAATAAGCGCTTGTTGAGAAACAGAAACCTTATCATTTTCGAAAATCAGACTGAGCTGTGGTGACCACGAAAGCTCGTTTGTTTGATAGCTAACCTTGTAGGGCGCTGTTTTATCGGCATCAGCTTTACTTTCAGGTTTTGTCTCCGCAGTACTTGGGTTTTCAAGCGGGATTAAGTAAAAGTCATCTATGGGTAATGTCATAGAAAACTCTTTATTGCTAAGCACAAAGGATCGAGTGTTGTTCTCGATTTTAGCCAGTGTGCCAGTGTAATTTAGATCTCTTTGTTTGTGTTCCACTCTTACTTTCTTGTTTATCAGATCAAACCAGTTAGCATTTAAGTTATTTTCTAAATGAGTAATTGGTGCGAAATTTTCTTGAAGCGGTAGTAGTGAGCCTGTGTTCGGAGTAAGGCTAAGTTGCTGGCTAGTTTCCACGATTTGACTATTATCTAAACCGATAACGGCATTGATCGGAGCTGCAAAAGCACTGTGAGCAGAGGCTCCTAAAAGAATGCTAAGGCAAAAATAGGCTGGTTGGTTGTTCATAACAGAGTCCTTTTGTTGGTTTTAACAGCACGCAAGTTGTCGTGATGAATCTTCTCTCATGGTACCCTATTAAATTCAAGTAAACGTCAAACAATGTAGCAAAAATAAGGGTTTGCAGTGGATAAAAAATTACTAATTATTGACGGATTGAATCTAATTCGAAGACTCTATGCTGCATTAGAATCAGAGCATGATGCAACTCGTCGTATTGAGCGCACCCAAAGTATTGCGATTGAAGCCTTGGCGAAATTAACCCATCAATTTTTCCCTTCTTATGCTGTTGTTGTGTTTGATTCAAATGGTAAAACTTGGCGCCATCGAGTCTACCCAGAATACAAACTAGGCCGTGTACCTATGGATGATACCTTACTCGAATCCTTGCCAGACTTTGCTAAGGTATTTCGTTTCAATCATTTGCCTTGTTTGAGAATAGATGGTTGGGAGGCAGATGACCTTATCGCTACGTTAGCGGTGAAAGCGGCGAACAGCAATGTTAAATCCTATATTGTTTCAACAGATAAAGGTTTCACGCAGTTATTAGGGGATGATCGTATTCTTCAATATGATTACTTTGCCAAATTGGGTTACGACAAAATTTGGGTACCCGGTAAATATGGAGTGGAGCCTGAACAACTAACAGACTATTGGGCTTTAGTCGGTGATACCACCAACCGAATTCCAGGTGTAAAAGGTATTGGGCCGAAAACAGCATTAAGTATTATTAGTTTGTTTCCTACAATTGAAGAAATTTATGCCAATTTGCCGTCTTTTTCAGAGCGCATTCAGTCTATGTTAGCTGGTGGTTATGAGCAGTGTTTGCTGTCCCGTTCATTAGTTGCCTTGAAAACAGATGTGGAAATTGGGGTTCGGCTTTCTCAGCTTAGGTATATCGAAAGTAAAGTTGAGTGAATATCAAACTTCTAAGTAGAAAAGTTAGGTTCAACCCCTTACTCATATCTTATGAGACGCTTATAATAGCGGCATTTCAGACAACAAATAAATGAGATTTTTATGTCAGAGGTAAGAACACGTATTGCGCCGTCTCCAACTGGCGATCCGCATGTAGGTACAGCCTATATTGCGCTATTTAATATGGCTTTCGCACGTAAAATGGGCGGCAAGTTTATTTTACGTATTGAGGATACCGACCAAACTCGTAGTACACCTGAATCTGAAAAAATGATTTTAGATGCATTACGTTGGTTAGGTCTAGATTGGGCTGAAGGTCCAGATGTGGGCGGACCATACGGGCCATATCGTCAAAGCGAAAGAGGCGATATTTATGGTCAATATGCTCAAGAGTTGATCGATAAGGGGCATGCTTTTTATGCGTTTGAAACCACTGAAGAATTGGATCAAATGCGTAATGAACAAAAAGAGCAAGGTTTGCCACAAAAGTACGATGGTCGTGCTCTTAACCTGACTGCAGAAGAAGTGCAGGCAAAATTAGATGCAGGCGTTCCTTATGTTATTCGTATGAAAATTCCTGAAGAGGGCACATGTGTTGTTCAGGATATGCTTCGAGGCACAATCGAAATCGATTGGGCTCAAGTGGACATGCAAGTGTTACTAAAAGCAGATGGTATGCCGACTTACCATTTAGCAAACGTTGTTGATGATCATCTAATGAAAATTACCCATGTTATTCGTGGTGAAGAATGGATCAACTCAGCGCCGAAGCATATCTTGTTGTACCAATACTTTGGTTGGGATATGCCGACTTTGTGTCATATGCCTTTGTTGCGTAACCCAGATAAATCTAAGTTATCAAAACGTAAAAACCCAACGAGTATTTTGTACTATCAACGCATGGGGTATATGTCTGAAGCGGTAATCAATTACCTTGGTCGTATGGGTTGGTCTATGCCTGACGAGCGTGAAAAATTCTCGTTAGACGAAATGATAGAACATTTTGATATTCAGCGTGTTTCTTTGGGTGGTCCAGTTTTTGATGTTGAAAAATTGAGCTGGCTAAATGGTATGTGGATTCGTGAGAATCTAACCCCAGAAACCTTTGCGCAAAAATATGTTGAATGGGCGCTTAACCCTGAATATTTGATGAAGATTTTGCCGCTGGTTATTCCGCGTGTTGAAACTTTCTCAGATGTCGCTGATGTGGCTGGCTTTTTCTTAAAAGGTATGTTGCCAATTACCAAAGAGGATTTTTCTTCTATCAAGATGGAAGAAGAAACACTTCGTAAGGCCATGCAGTTCGCTTTATGGCGTTTGGAAGCATTGAACAAATGGGAAAAAGACGAAATTTTTAATGAGATGAAATCATTAGCTCAAGTGATGGAAATTAAGCCGAAAGACTTTTTTGCGCCGTTATTCGTCGCTATATCCGGAACGACTGCGTCGGTTTCGGTTTTTGACTCAATGGCGATTCTAGGCTCTGATATTTCTCGCGCTCGTATGCGCACAGCAGTAAATGTACTTGGTGGTCCTTCTAAGAAAGAAGCGAAGCGCTGGGAAAAAGAATACGCTGATCTATAAGATCAGCTGTTTTTAGTGACAATAATGCTAAAGAAATTTTGAACAAAAAAAACCGACTTTGATAGTCGGTTTTTTTTACGCAATTTATTAGATCAACCGTTTGCTTATTTACACTAACGAGTGGTGAAGACACTCGTCTTTTTGTCTAAGCTACTAACTTGATTGTGAATGTCACGGGTATTGCCTTCAATGCTATTAATATAGCTATTATCACGTTGAAGTTGCTGTGCAATTTTGTCCATTTCTTCACTCATGTGTACAGCTGTTTTTGCAACCTCTTGGATAGAGCGAGCCATATCAATGGAGGAAGCTGAACTTGTCTGAGCATTCTGTTCTATTTCACGAATGGCCAATTCTGCTTTTTCACTAAACTCTTCAATTGCATGTAGGCTTTCTTGACCACTTTGCATGGTTTCGATTGCTGTTTGTGTTGAAGATTGAATAGTGCTTACGATATCTGTGATTTTGGCTGTTGCATCAACTGTCTTCTCAGCCAGAGAGCGTACTTCATCGGCAACGACAGAGAACCCACGGCCTGCTTCACCGGCACGTGCTGCTTCAATAGCCGCGTTTAGTGCAAGGAGGTTGGTCTGATTTGCTAAGTCATTGATCATGCCTATAACGTTGTCGATATCTTTAGATAATTGGCCAAGCTCGTTAAGTTGCTCACTTGTTTTGTTGACAACACTAATAGTGCTAGAAAGATTCGATAACGCGCCCTTAATCGTTTCAGCACCAACTTTTGCAGATTCGTAAGTGTGTTGAGACTGGCTGCTTAAGTCTTCTGTTGTGCTAGAAATACTAGAAATAGTGGTGGATATTTCTTCTGTCGCTGCTGCTAGAGAGTTTGTTTGCTCACTAACGGAACGGTTGCTTTGTGCAATGTTAGTAACGGAAGTATTTAGTTCATTAACCATGTTGTTGACACCTTGAGTGGTATCCACAACTTCGCCAATTACTGAGCTTAGCCCCGTCGTCATTTCATTTACAGAGCTACATAAGGAATCAAATTCATCATTACGCTTTTTGTTAACGTGTAAACGAGCCGTTAGGTCACCACCTTTTACTTTACCGAGGTCCTTGATGATTTGATTGAGTGTACTATTTACACTACTGCCAATCCCCATCATCATAAGTGCGGCAATGACAGCAACAACAATGCTTACAATGATTAAGCTTATGCTAGCTTGTTGAGAACTTTCAGAAGCTTGCTGGCGAGCTTCTAATACTGCTTTTTGCATGTATTCAACTGCAGCTAAGCGAGTTTCAGCAAAACTGGCTTTACTATTCAAAAACTGTGATTGTAAGTTTTTTAACTGCTGGTTTTCTTTATCGAAGTTCTCAACAGCTGAAAAATACTTGTTAATAACTTCGCCGAAGCGTTCTTCAAGGCCGAAGTTAGTAACACGCTTGTAGAATTTGTCATAGCGTTCCATGAAGGCTGCTTTGTTTGCAGGAACTGGCTCAAATATAAAGTTCTTTTCTGCTTCGCGAACTGGCAGGAATTCTTGTTTCACTAAGCTTAGGAAAGAAATTTCTTCTGTAACTTTTTCACCTAATTGAGAAATTTCGCCTTTTAAACCTGAAGAACCATTAAAGCCAACTTTTTGTCTTTGATTGACAAGTAGCTTTAACGTATCGCTGTAGTTGGCTAAAGAAGCCGTAATGCTTTTTATGTAGTTTTCAGCTTCTGGATCTTTTAGAAGATTCATATCTCCTTCTAGTGTAGCCATGAACTTTTCATGGCTAGTATTTAGCTGTTCAAGAAAACTTTCGTAGGTACTGTTGTCAATGCCAGACAGTGTCTCGTATTCTTCCATTAAGGTAATGGCTAAAGAAGCAAGGTCTTTATCTACTGTGGTAAGACGATCGAATTTTGAGGATGAGGTTTCTTGAACATTCAATCCTTGTAAAGCAACAGCAGTTACAACAACGAATCCAAGAATAGCCGCAATCAGTAATGAGAGTAACTTGGTACGAAAACTAAGGTTTGCCAACATATTATATCCTGCACTTTTTTATTATAAATTGAACAAATAGACATTTTGCTGAGAGTCATCAAAACACTTAGCCTTCATTATTTGTCTATTAAAGCATTACAAATGTTTACTTAAGCATTCTATTTCTACTATGGCCTTATTTGCAATTAATTGACATAAAAATATAGATTTATCTTGTTGTGATAATGGCTGCGAATGTTATTTTTAGTATGTTTTTTGTTGTAAGGTAAATTTCGTTTGTCTAAAAGTCATGAGGGCTTAGCCATACATCTATTTTTTGGTTGCCAAGGTAGCTGATTTTTCCTTGATATCGTGCAATTCCACTGGAACTAAATTCAAACCTGTAGGTTCTTTTAATTTTTATTTCCCCATGATTCCATGTTGGTCTCCATTCTGCGCCAGCGACACTTTCCTCTAGTAGTTGTAGGTTGAGTGATTCACAGTGTTTTTTTGCGTTTATTAGAGCTTGCTCTCGAATGGAGGAATTTTGCCACCAAGCGTAGGCTACAGCGGAAATTAATAGAAGAATGATGATGTCGGAAAGCTGTAAGTTCATGTGCGCCAACTATTTGTTAAAGAGGTTTACGATCTTCTTTAACATCATAGCGAATAGTGACTAGAAAAAAATAGTCATAATAGAAAGAAATACGTGGCTACCTCCAAGCAGGAGAGAAAGGAGAGGTAGCCACGGTCTTCACGCTATATTAGAGCAAGTCGTAAAATTATCTCATTGATCAAAAGCTAAATTTGGGCATTCGGGGCAGCGAATGTGTGGGTAAACCAAATTTGAGTCGTTAGCTTTAATCAAATGGCCAGTCAGGCGATAATTTAGGCGGCTTCTACTGCTCTCTCTGCGTAAAGTTGGATGACCCACTGCTCGATGCGTTGATCAGTGAGTTCAAACTGTTGATCTTCATCAATTGCTAGGCCGATGAAGAATTCTTTGTTATCAACACAAGCTCTAGATGCTTCAAATTCATAGCCTTCTGTTGGCCATTGACCAATAAAGGTTGCATTAGTCGGTAATAATTTTTCATATAGCCAACCTACAGCATCGACAAAATAATCGCCGTAGCCAAATTGATCGCCTAGTCCATATAGGGCTATGACGGTATCTTCAAGAGCCAATTCAGCTAAATTGTCTCCAATGTCTTCCCAGTCGGATTGAATGCCGCCAAAATCCCAAGTAGGAATTCCCAAAATGAGCATGGAATATTGTTCAAGCTGGCTAAGTTCAATATCCTTGATATTGAACATATCTACTTGCTCGCCAAGTTCTTCCCATTGTTTGGCAATCTTGCGGCCAACTTCTTCTGTGTTGTTTGTATCTGTGCCGTAAATAAGGGCAATTGTTGATTGAGCCATGTGATGCCTTTGCTTTCTGTAATTTAGTGAATTTGTTTATATTGGTGGCTACTGACACCAAAGTGTTGGATAAAAGCTGCTTCGAACTGGTCTTCTGAAAAGCCACTTTGAGCAACAATATGAGATTTTGCCGTCGGGTTTTGTCTTAGTTGGGCGGCTGCGAATTTGATCCGGCTACGAGTGCAATAACTTTCGATAGGTTGCCCAACAATAAGGTTAAAGCCAATGGCAAGAGCTTCTGTATTAAGGCCAACTTGTTGCGCTAGATGTTTAATGTTGAGAGTATCGTATTCCGGTGTTTCTATTAAATTTTGCGCATGGAAAAGTTTGCTTTGGCAGTCTTCACATTGTGATAAGTGACTGAGCATTTGTAGCTGCTCGATCAGTGTAAATATAAGTGAATAGAGGTATCCAGCAAGGCTTATTGAGTGTCCCTTGTGTGCCAATATTGGCTCAATGGCACTGATAGTTCTTTCTGTGATAGGCAGCTGAATCACGGCGTTTTCATTGCCTAGTTTGTCTCGCATAGCCATAAAATGCTGGATGATTTGATCTTCTGTTTCACCTAGGACAGCTGCTAAATGGGCTGGACTAATTCGAGTTTGCAGTAGGCTATATTCATCACCCTTTGCCATCAAGAAATGACCGTTAATGTTTTTCGGCTGATATGAAATCTGTACAGAATTAATATCTTTTGCCGTATTAATTGGCCCTGCTCCTAAAAAAGAAAAATAGAGTCCTGATCGTGCTTCTTCATGAAGTGAAACGTCTGCATTACTAATTAAGTGTTGGTTAAGTAATTGCAAATTTGGAAGTAGGGCAAGTAATTGTTTATGGCCAGATAGCCATGGCGCTACTTCTTCTTTGACTTTTCCTGCATTGTCATACACATCGCGCATGTTTAGTTGCATCGTATGTTGCCTCAATCTGATAATGGTTATCATTAGAGATTCTTTTTGCTTTCAATGCAAGTGATTCTCATTAAATATTTTATATGAGAATCACTTTATTCATATTTTTATCTGATATGTATTGTTTGGTGGGAGTCAGTCTAAGTAGTCTGTTCGATTCAGGCCGTATTTTTGCATTTTCTGATTGAGTGTTCTGCGAGGAAGCTGGAGTTGTTCTAACACAAGTTGAATATTGCCTTTTTGTTGTCGAATACTGGCTTCAATTAAGCTGCGTTCAAATTCTTGTACCTTCACGCTAAGTGGGAGAGGGGTTATGGTGTCTATATCGTCCTGAGCTTGGTAGCCAGCCAATATTTTTGCCACACTTGTATTAGGTTCAAGAGCATAACGCAGGGCAACGTTTCTAAGCTCACGAACATTTCCAGGCCATCCATACAAAGTCAATGTTTCATGATCGATTGGGCTGAGTTGTCTAAGATCTCCTCCGCGCTCTTTTACTGCTATTCGACAAAAATGTTCAAAGAGCAGTGGGATATCAGATCCCCGGTTGCGTAAATCTGGAAGATGTATTTGCGATACATTCAGACGAAAGAATAAGTCTTGCCTAAAGTTTTCTAGCGTCTGTAGGTCACTTTTTGCAGCCGCGACGACTCTTAGGTCTATCTTGATTGTATTATTACTACCAACTCGCTCGAGTTGATTTTCCTGCAATACGCGTAGCAATTTAATTTGCATCGCGAGTGGCATACTTTCTATTTCATCGAGAAACAATGTGCCGCCACTGGCATGCTCAAGCTTGCCAATCCTTTGCTTGTTCGCACTGGTAAAGGCGCCAGCCTCATGGCCGAATAGTTCGCTTTCAAACAGATCTGCTGGAATAGCGGCGCAATTAATGGCAACAAATGCATTGCTGCTTCTTGGACTGCAGTCGTGTAAAGCTTTTGCAACTAACTCTTTGCCACAGCCTGTTTTTCCGTAAACAATGACATGGGTGTCCATGCTGGCAAAGGTGCGAATTTGCTGTCTGACACGGATGATTTGCTCATTTTTACCAATAATGGTTTCTTCTAAGCCGTGTAAGTCGCCAAGGTACTGAGATTGGTTAGCATGTTGAAGTTGCACTTTTCTTAGTTGAATAGCTTTTTCAACAGTTTGTAACAACCTGTTTGGGTCAAAGGGTTTCTCAAGAAAATCAAAAGCACCGTCACGCAAAGCATTGACGGCGGTGTCAACGTCGCCATGTCCGGTAATAAGTATAAATGGAAGCTCATGTTCTTTGGTCAGACAGTCGCTCATTAACGTTAAGCCGTCGATTGGCGTCATACGGATATCGCTGACGATAATGCAAGGTAGCCCAATGTTGAACTGATCGATTAGTTCTTGGGCCTCTTGAAATTCTCGTACGTTATAGTTTGATAAACGCAGCCACTGGGCGGTGGTTGAACGAACAATATCGTCGTCATCAAGTAGCCATATTTCAATGTGATTGTTGGTGTTACGGTTTTCCATATTAGGCCTTTAACAGTGTTAAGCTGAATACAAGTTTCGAGTCATTGTCATGGCTTGCTTTTAGTAAGCCATTCATGTCTTTTGCTAGGTTTGCACTAATGGCCAGCCCTAATCCTAAGCCTTTACCGATCGGCTTTGTCGTAAAAAAAGGCTCGAAAATATGCGTAAGTTGAGATGATTCTATACCTGGACCATTGTCTTGGTAGTTTATGGTTATCTGCTCATCGTGTGTTTCTAGGGATATTTTAATACTTGGTGTGATTTTTTGTTCGGAGCAGGCTTGAATTGAGTTGCTAATTAAATTAGAAAATATTCTTTCTAGTCGAGTAGGTTCTGCGATAACAGCATCTAAGTCGTTGAATGCAATTTCCCACTGAACACTGTTTACGTCATCACCAAGGCTTTCAATAGCTCGTTCTACAGAGCTTTTTATAGAGGTTGATGCAAGCTGTTCTGGTCTTCTATAAGCAAGTACTTTTAGTTCGCTGGTTAGTTTTTGCATTCTAACAACAAGCGATTCTAGGTCTATGAGCGTTTTTAAAGCTTGTTCTGAATCTTGGCGTTTAAGTAGCAGTTCTGCGGTATAGGCTAATGTTCTTATGCCTGTGAGCGGTTGATTTAGCTCATGAGCGATGGCTGTAGACATTTGCCCTATGGCAGCGAGTTTTTCTGTTCTTAATAGCTCTTTTTGTGCGGCTTCTAATGCCTTCGTTCGTTCTAATACCCGCTCTTCAAGGCGAGTGTTTGCGTCGAGCAAGTTTAATTCTGCTCTTTTGCGCTTGCTGATGTCGAGTAGGGTTACTAAGTATCCTTGTGAGTCACTCCATTCTAAAGAAGAGACAGAGAGTAACGCTGGAAAAATTTGACCGTTTTCTTTTTGCAGGACTACTTCTTGTTCTAGCAAGTTTGCCGCGAATGCATTTCCAGCGACCTCTTGTGTTTGCAGGGATCTGATAAAAGCTAATGCGATTTGGTTCTCGGGGCAATCTGGTAGGAATTCATATAAATAATGGCTGTTAAGCTCAGCTCTTTGCCCGAAATAACGCAACCCCATCGGGTTTACAAAAGATATTTCACCGCGTTTTGTTAGCTGCAAAAGTCCGACATGAGTGTTTTCGATCAGGACTCTTTGGCGCAGAGCACTATTGGCAATGAGTATTTCGTTCTCTAATTTTGACGCGATTTTTAAAGAGCGCTCACGCCGATAAAGCCAAAAAAGAAATATCAGAGCAAAAATACCTAGGCTGATAAAAGCGATATTTTGTGCTTTTTTCTGAATGCCTTTTAAATTTGATAAATAATGGATTTGCCATTTTAAGTCATCTAAGGTGACGTTCTGTAAAAGGTAGTTTTCATCGTTTAGATGGTAAATTTTAGAGCGAGTATTATTCAAAAACTGAACATCTGTAGGGTTATCTAGCCAATTACTAACTAAAAGCCGATTCAATTTACTGGCTAAGAAAATGAGGCTGTTTTGATCTGTCATCACAACGAGATCATCGAAAAGATTCCATCGCTCAATCAAATCACTGACGTTAATTCTTACTGCGACAGCGCCTGCTAATCCTGCCTTTGTATAAACAGGAGCCAATACTAGATGTGCTGATTGATACTGCTGGGGGTTGTAACCAGAGACGAGGATGTATTCTCCTTGCTGCTCTCTTAGTACATCGCTTAAGTCTTGCTTACTAAAGTAGTCGTCTAAATTGAAGTGCGGGGATTGTTCACTGGATACTAAAAGATCACCCTGGGCAGATAAAATAAACCAATCTTGTGTTTTAGATACATGTGTCAGGTCTTCCAGTTGTCGCTGCAGTCGCTGTGTTAACACTTGGTCTTTAGGGTTATTCATAAAGGCTAGTAGAGTAGGGTTATCAGCAAGAGCATAGGGAAGAATATGGTAGTTTTTTAATTCGTTGCGTAACTCAATAACGTAATCGAGTAGTTTATCTTGGCCTTCTGAATGCTTGTCTATAATGAGTGCTTGATAGGCAATGGTGTTTACACCAAAGAATAGTAGGGTTAGTAGAGTGCAACCGAAGGTGAGAAAGAAAAGACGATGTTTACGGAATTGTGAAATCAAAGAGAGTCTCGCTAGCCTTTAATGTGTTTAGCCAGTTTTAAATGTTTAATTAATCGGATTAGATTAGATTAAAGCTGCGTAACAAAGTAACGCCAATACTGGTACTAATCAAGGATGCGATGGTTGTTATAACGATGATGTTTGCCGCAAGCGTAGAGTTTCCATTCATGGCGCGTACCATGATATAGCTCGCGGACGCTGTTGGGGCGGATGACATGAGAAATAGTACGCCGAGCTCCATGCCGCGATAGCCTAGTAAATATCCACCAAAAGTCAGTATGAAAGGGATAAAAATAAGCTTACCTACAGATGCCAATATAGCGCCTAGCATCCCGCTTTTTAAAGACTTAAAGTTGAGTGATGCTCCAGCGCACAAGAGAGCTAAAGGTAGCGTCATTTGTGCAAAATAATCGCCTGCTTTATAAAGCGTTGAAGGAAGTGATAAACCTGTTAGTGAAGTAATAAAGGCTGCCAAAATGGCGATGATTAATGGGTTTTTCGCTATGCCTTTTAGAATGCCTATCAAACTGGCATTTTTTCCTAGGGCTCGGCTTAGGCCAATGACGGATAGTATATTAAATAATATAGTAACTCCGCCTAGATAGACTGACGCCACTGAAAAAACATTATTACCGTAGGCATTAACGCAATAGGCTAATCCAATAATGCCCATATTTGATCGAAAAGCACCTTGAACTAAAACCGCTCTTTCTGCTTTATCTGGCTCCCAAATAGACAAGAGTAGTTCTAATGCAATATAGGTAACAGTTACCGCTATCATTGCATATATCACCAATGATAAGTCAGTGTTTGAAGATATGTCACTCTTGGAAATACTAATGAAAAGTAACGCAGGGAGTGTAACGTTAAACACCAGTTTAGATGCGACATCAATGAAGTTGTCATTGATGATTCGCATTCGGTATAAGATAACTCCCAATGCCAATATCATGAATATTGGCATTGTTATAGAGAAAGAAAATACCAGTACATCTAAAAAGTTGTTCAACGCCATTCCTTAGAGAAGGGTTTTACTGATCGTTGTTTTCGAAGCGGTAGCCTGCACCGTAAACAGAATGAATAACATTTAATTCAGGTGCCACAGCAGAAATTTTCTTACGAAGCTTTTTGATATGGCTATCAATAGTGCGATCACTCACTACGCGGCTGTCGGCATAAATGCTTTTCATTATAAGATCACGGCCGAAAACGCGACCAGGTTCTTTGATTAGCAATTGAAGTAATTGAAATTCAACTGTTGTTAAGTCGATTAAATCACCTTTATACGTTGCACGAAGACGATCTACATCTAAATCGAAGCCATCAGTTCTTGGTGATTCTGCTTGGTCTAATTCTACGCGACGTAAGTTTGCTTTTACACGAGCGACAATTTCACGTGGGCTAAATGGTTTACATACGTAGTCATCTGCACCCATTTCTAACCCGATTAGACGATCGATTTCTTCTGCTTTCGCTGTCACCATGATAATAGGCACGCCACTGAATTGACGAACTTGTTTACAGATTTCAACACCATCTAAGCCTGGTAGCATTAGATCTAGTAGAACAATATCAACTTGGTTGTTTTTGATGTAATTAACAGCGATGTCACCGCGGTCAAGGTGATGATGCTCATAACCCGCCTGCTCTAAATAAGCTGACATTAGTTCTGCTAGTTTTGGTTCGTCTTCAATAATCAGTACTTTGCTCATAATATTATTCGTTCCTATTCGTTTAACGAAACTAGTTTAAAGGGAATTCTACTTTTATTCCTAAGCCACCATCAGGGGAATGATAAGCACTGATTGTGCCTTGATGTCCATCTACAATACTTGCGCAAATAGCGAGACCTAAGCCTCTTCCGCCAGTTGCTCGGTTTCTTGAATTTTCAACACGGAAAAACTGTTCAAAAATTCTGTTTTTATCTTCGTCGCTAACACCTGGTGCAGTATCCTCAAAAAGAACAATGGCTTTCTTGTTCTTTTTTAAAAGTTTTACTGTTAGCTTTCCAGGTGCATTTGTGTATTTTAATGAATTATTCATTAGATTCGAAAAGAGCTGATGTAATCGATCAGAGTCACCATTCATAACAATAGGGTTTTTTTGAGAATATTCAAACCCTAATTCTAATCCAGCTTCATTAAATGGAAGAGTCATGGATTGAACGGTTTGTTCAATAATGTCATTTATCGTAATATCTTCCATTTCATAGCTTAAGTTACCCATATCATGCATTGATAATTGGTTTAAGTCATCAATTAGGCGTGCAATATGCAGCGTCTCTTGATGTAACGAAGAGAGGCTTTCAGGAGAAACTTTAATAATCCCATCCTGCATTGCTTCAATTTCTCCTCTAAGAATTGCCACAGGAGTTCTTAGCTCGTGAGCGGTGTCAGCAACCCAGCGTTTACGTGCCTCCCTCGTGTGTTCTAAGGTGCAAGCTAAGTTATTAAAATCACAACTAAGACTGGCTAACTCATCTGCGCCTTTTACTGATATGCGAGTATCAAACTTTCCAGCTGCCAGTTTTTTTGTGGCTTTCTGCATCGAAATGATAGGGCGACTTAACCACTGAGCCAAAGGCCAGGTTAAAAGCGCTGCGATCGCGAGCATGAAGGCAGAGATAAGTAGGAACGCTTCACCTTGCTGGCGAACAAAGCGTAATGTTTGATCCTGAACAAGCTCTCTGATTGAACGAAGGCCAACATACCCTACTATTTTTTTATTCACGCTAACCGCATGGGTTTCTGCATCGGCAAAGCGAGTTTTGCCGATGATCGGTTTTTGTTGACTATCAAATAATAGAAAGCGTTGGCGATAATACTGGGAAGGATAGATCAAATCTAAGTTAGGTGTGCTAGGAGGCGGAACCAAATCTCGTAAGTTTTCTAGTTTTGCTTTATGCCATTCGCTTTCCATTCGGCTTTCTTGGACCAAGAAATACCAATCGTCGTAATAAATGTACAGGTTGGCTGTTCTGTTTGCCATTTGTTCTAAAAAGTCGCGATCACGTTCCGTTGCGTAGGATACAAATCCTCTGTCAAAACTCCATTGAAATACTTGCCACATAGAAACAATGAGTAAAATATTACTTAAAACAAAAACTGCAAAAAGTTTATGTCGAATTTTTAACCCTTTGGTCATTGCCATAGTGGAGTTTGAGGTCCTATTGTGTCCTGTTTATGTGTTATTTACAGGGGGGTTGATAATCATCGATACGTTATCACAATGTCTTCGGTATCGAGCTGGTTCTCTAGTCATTCTAATCGTCTGTTTACTATACAGTTTTATGTGGAAAGCTGGCTACTTGGTTGGAGTGTAAATAATGAGGATTTCCAATCAAGGGTTTCCTTTAGTATTATGCGTCAATTTTTGTATTTTTAGGTTGGCTTATGCCTGTTTTGTTTGTGCTAAAAGGTCTGGTTTCATTTTTTTTGATCATAATGAATACCTTGATTTGTTTCGTTCCCGTCATGGTTTTGGCTTTGTTTAAGTGTATTTTACCCTTTGCGTCGATACGGGCGGTTTTAAATGTTGTATTGGATAACATAGCAACGTTCTGGATCGGGATAAATAATATCAATCAGCGCTACTTAGGTCGTTCTGTTATTGATGTATCGGGTGCGCGTGATTTTGAGTTGAATGACTGGTATATGATAACGGCTAATCATCAATCTTGGGTGGATATACTTATTCTGCAGCGCCTGTTTAATAGGCGTATTCCATTCATTAAGTTCTTTTTAAAACGTGAGCTTATTTGGGTGCCTTTTATCGGTCTTGCTTGGTGGGCATTAGAGTTTCCTTTCATGAAACGTTACAGTTCTGCTCTGCTCAAAAAGAAACCAGAACTTAAAGGAAAAGACATTGAGGTGACGAAAAAAGCTTGTGATAAATTTCAGTATTTCCCTGTGTCGATTATGAACTTCCTAGAAGGAACTCGTTTCACAACTGAAAAACATGATCAACAATCTAGTCAGTATAAGCACCTTCTTATGCCAAAAGCGGGTGGCTTGTCTTTTGCTTTAAATGCCATGGACGGAAAGTTACACCAATTAATTGACGTAACCATTGTTTATCCTGAAGGTATTCCGAGCTTTTTTGATTATCTTTCTGGAGAAGTGTCCAATATTAAAGTGCATATTAGATTAATGCCTATTGATGATTCTTTACTTGGGAATTATCAAGATGATGCAGAATATAGAGCGTATTTTCAGCAGTGGGTGAATGATCTTTGGCTAGAGAAAGATCAGCAGTTCGAATGCTTGCTGCACGCTGAGACGAATAGTATTGAGCAATAAATAATACATTCTGAGACTTTTGCACGACTACTGCGCTTGCCAATACTTTGTTAAAAATAGACTCAAAATGCTCATTTATAACCCATAAACTCCGCTTTTTCGTCTATTTTTGCCTCGTCTTGGCTTTGCTCGTGACTTCGTGCAAAGGTCTCATTCTCTTTCTGTATCCTTCAATAAATCGAGAATTGTATCTTTTCTATTTTTTAAAAATGTCTGACTCTGTTTCTCTACTCTTAATATATCGAGGCGTTTGGTATGGATATTTCTCATTTATTGACTTCACATTCACGAAACATGGAAGCATCTTTGGTTCGTGAACTGCTGCATTATAGTCAACAGCCAGACATTCTATCTTTAGCCGGTGGTTTGCCAGATGAAAACCTGATGCCAGCATACCCAGAATTGAAGCAACTAACCGACAGTCGGCAATATGGCCCAAGTGAAGGTGAGAAAGACCTGCGAGAATGTATTGTGTCGATTGTGGCTGAGCGAGGTATTCAGACATCTAATGATAATGTGCTGGTAACCAATGGCTCGCAACAGGGCTTGGACATTGTCAGTCGTTTAATTTTAGACGAAAGTTCGACTATTTTAACCGAGCAGCCGACCTATCTCGCTGCTTGTCAGGTATTTAAATTGCAAGGTGCAAAGGTTCAAGATGTCATATCAGATGCTGAGGGTATGTCTGTTTCAGCTTTACGAGATGCTATTGAAAAACATCATCCAAAAGCGGTTTATTTGATTCCTAATTTTCAGAATCCAGCAGGGCATTGTTATAGTTTGCAGCGTCGACACGAGATTGCTGCTCTGCTTGATGAGAAAAATATATTGCTCATTGAAGACGATCCGTATCGCGATCTTTGTTATGACAATGTCGACCTTACGCCAATTTCAACTTTGATAAAGCAAGCGCCTTGGCTGTACATGGGGAGTTTCTCTAAGGTTTTGTGGCCAGGTTTGCGTACTGGCTATATCGTTTCCTGTGATGTTTTTTCTCCGTACTTGGTTAAAGTAAAACAAGCTGTTGATCTTCATACCAATCGTCTTGGTCAGAGTATGATTACTCAATTCTTTAAGTCTGGACAATATCCGGATCACGTTATTAAGCTTCAAAAAGCCTATAAGGAAAAGCGAGATGTGATGGCTGAGGCTTTAAATGCAGAGCTTGGCGATCTCATTGAATTTTCGTTTCCAGCTGGTGGTATGTTCTTTTGGGTGAAGTTGCCCGCAGGCGTTTCATCACAATTAGTACTGACTGAAGCGTTGAAGGATAAGGTGTTGGTTCTTCCCGGAACGCCATTTTTCCCCTGTAAGAGTTCACTTGATGATTCGTTTCTAAGGTTGAGTTTTGCGCGTGTTTCACCGGCGCAAATCCATCAAGCAATCACGGTGCTTGCGAAAGTCATTCGACAGCTTGCTTAGTTATTTGTCACTTGGGTGCTACTGGTTGTATGTCTATATTGGCTAAGTTTCTTGTTTCAAAACCTTTTTGTTGTGGTAAGGCTGGCTTTTTATTGTATTTATGCTCGGCTAGCAGTTCCTTCTTTTTAGGCGACACGTTAGAATCTTATTTTTAAGACTGTATAGAATAGGAATATGTAATGGGCAGAGCCTTTCAAAACCGCAAAGAGTCCATGGCAAAAACGTCTGACCAAAAAGCCAAGGTTTACAGTAAATACGGCCGTGAGATTTATGTTTGCGCAAAATCCGGTGGTATTGACCCTAATGGTAATTTGTCGCTACGTTCTCTGATCGACCGAGCTAAAAAAGATCAGGTGCCAACTCACGTTATCGACAAAGCGATTGATAAGGCGAAAGGTGGCGGTGGAGAAGACTTTGATACTGCTCGCTACGAAGGTTTTGGTCCTGGCAATACTATGGTTATCGTGGATTGTTTGTCTGATAACCCAAACCGTACTTTTGGTGACGTGCGTACTTGCTTCAACAAAGTAAAATGTAAAATCGGTAGCCAAGGTAGCGTGAGTCATATGTTTGACCACAGTGCTATTTTTGTTTTTGCTGGTACTGACGAAGAAGCTGTATTGGAAGCCTTGATGATGGCTGATGTTGATGTAACAGATATTGAGCTAGAGGACGGTAAAGTAACTGTTTTTGCGCCTCATACCGATTACAGTAAGGCTAAAACTGCACTAACAGATGCATTTGGAGAGATTGAATTTGAGGTTGATGAAATTCAATTCGTTGCTCAAAACACGACAGAAATTCAAGGCGAAGAGGTGGATCAGTTTGATCGTTTCTTAGATCTATTGAATGACTTGGATGATGTTCAGCGCGTTTATCATAACGCTGAATATTAGAATTAAAGGCCTTGGTGATGTTTTTCGCTAAGGCTTTTTGCTTTATGGGACCTTTGCATCGCTCGCGACATGGTGAAAAGGTCTCTTTATAATATATGTTGATTAAAAATGACCAAACCAAAACCTCAGTTAAAATCTCCTTGCGTTAATGTATGTCTTCTTAATGATGAAGATATCTGTGTCGGTTGTTATCGAACGGGTAAGGAAATCAGTCAGTGGGGAAGCATGAATAAGGCTTCGCAGCAGGCGATTATGAAGAAGGTTCGTGAGAGGGAAGCTAAGAGTCAGTTTGTTAATTAGATATCTTTTGGTACCTTTACTGACTCTACCATCTATTCTGTTTTTCTTGTTTAGTTCTTTCCACCTGTATTCTTTAGCTCTATCCATTGCGACATGTATTGTGTGCTTTTAAGGCTGTGGTGTCGCAGCATCAATCCCAAGAAATGTTTCTTTCTCAAGCTTTCCCTTAGCTGTATTTGCAGTTTAAGTCGATTGATTAATTTCGGTTCCCATTCTTCTGCTTGATATCGAGCCTGTAGGATTCTATTGCCATTTTGTTGCATTAGTAGCCAGCTTTCTTTGTCTTCATAGAGAGAAACTGCTGCATCAACAAAGGTTTCATTGTCGTCTTTGATGATGCCATTCCATGGAAGCTCTCCATACATGGATTCTGCGCCAATCGTTGTGGCTATGCTCGGCGTTCCCATTTGCATGGCTTCCACCAATTTGCCTTTAATACCTGCACCAAAACGTAATGGTGCTAAGCAAAGTCGAGCTTGCTGCATGACTTCTTGAGCATCTTCGGCCCAGCCTTTTATTAAAAAACCTTCTTTTGCGTTGTGTAATTGCGTGGCTTTTGGTGGTGGGTAAGCGCCATAAATATGCATTTCTGCTTTTGGTAGGCGTTTGCGTATCTTTGGCCATATTTCTGTTTTTAATTGCAGGACGGCATCCCAATTTGGCGCGTGACGAAAATTGCCGATGCTAATGAAGTGTTGGCGCTCTTCAAAGCTGGTTAGAGCATCAGTGTCTTTAGGTTTGGGCAGCATAAATGGAAGGTGAAATAAATGGGTTTCAGGTACGTGAAATTCATCAATTAACAGTTTGGTTTCTACTTCAGAAATCATCAAGGTTAAGTCACAGCGATGAATTGCGGCGATTTCACGAATGCCCAGATCGCTATAAAGGTCTTCAATCACAAAGGTTCTATTTTGTTTAAGAGCATTGTGTCTGGCTTGTCTTAATGAGTGAAGGTCTTCTGTGTTGAGAACGCGTAATGAGTCTGGGCTGAATTTTTCAACGCGCCAACCAAATTGTTCTTCCATCATAAAGCGATCAAATATCACAATGTCCGGTTTTTTGTCTGCGATATAGGTATCGAAAGATGCATCGTTAAGTTCGATGTGTTCAGCCTGTATGCCTAGTTGGGATAGATCCGTCATATGCTCAGTTTGTTGAGCTGGACTGGCAAAGGATAGTTGCCATTGTTGTTTATAAAAACAATTAAGTAATTGCATCATTCGGCTGCCAGCGGCAGATGAGTTGGGTTCTGGCCAGACGTAGCCGATGACAAGTAGGTGCACGGTGTTCTCTCAATGTTTCGATGTTTTTTGGTTCTGAATTTTTAGCAGAATCAGGACATATTCGTCTGGCTATTGTATCATGGCAAACAGATTTGTCTTGCCTGCCTCATTTGAAGGGATTGTCTGGCAAGATGTAAGCAAAACATGACGTTGAGAAGATATTATGATCATAAAACCAAAGATTCGCGGATTTATTTGTACAACAACACACCCAGTAGGTTGTGAGCAAAATGTAAGAGAGCAAATTGCTTTTACTAAAAGCAAAGGGGCTATCGAAAATGGTCCTAAAAAAGTACTTGTAATCGGTGCGTCAAGTGGTTATGGCTTGTCTTCTCGTATTGCTGCAGCGTTCGGTTCTGGCGCAGCAACAATAGGTGTTTTCTTTGAAAAGCCAGGTACAGATAAGAAAACTGGTACAGCGGGTTGGTACAACTCTGCGGCATTCGATAAAGTTGCCAAAGAAGAAGGTTTATATGCTAAAAGCATTAATGGTGATGCCTTCTCAAATGAAGCGCGTGCAACCGTTATTGATTTGATTAAGCAAGACCTTGGTCAAGTTGACATGGTGGTTTACTCGCTGGCTTCCCCAGTTCGTAAAATGCCAGAAACAGGCGAAGTCATTCGCTCTGTTCTTAAGCCTATTGGTAAGCCATACCGTTCTACTGCGATTGATACGAATAAAGATGTGATTATCGAAGCGGAAATCGAGCCAGCAACAGAAGAAGAAATTGCGGCAACGACAACAGTAATGGGTGGTCAAGATTGGGAGCTTTGGATGTCTGCTTTGCAAGAAGCAGGTGTTTTGGCTGAGGGTGTTCGCACAGTGGCTTACTCTTATATTGGTTCTGACATTACTTGGCCAATTTATTGGCATGGTGCATTAGGCAGGGCTAAAGAGGATTTGGATCGTGCCTCTTCAGCAATTGATGCTCAGTTGGCTAAGCTCGGTGGCGGTGCTAATGTTGCAGTATTGAAGTCGGTTGTGACTCAAGCCTCTTCAGCAATCCCAGTTATGCCTTTGTACTTGGCAATGGTCTTCAAGGTTATGCGTGAAAAAGGCCTTCATGAAGGTTGTATGGATCAGATTTATCGTATGTTCTCTGAGCGTTTGTATAATAATCATAACCCAGCAGAATTGACGGATGATAAAAATCGTCTTCGTTTGGATGATTGGGAATTGCGTGAAGATGTTCAGCAAGCTTGTCGTGAACTTTGGCCGCAAGTGAATGATGCTAATTTGTTTGCCCAGACTGATTACCAGCTTTATAAAGACGAGTTTTTGAAGTTATTTGGTTTTGGAGTGGAAGGTGTTGATTACGATGCTGAAGCTGATCCGGAAGCAGACTTTGAAGTAATTACACTTTAGTCTTTACTTAAAGAGACAAAAAAGGAGTTCAAGTATCGCTTGGGCTCCTTTTTTTATGCCTTTTTATCTCTTATAGTGAATGAGTTCTAACTTTGGGGTGATTATGAAATATTCATTGGGGTTGCTTTGTGTTGTGTCATGGTTTGTTGATGCCCAGACCATTGAGCGTCAGCCAGTCGATATTATTTACGGCAATCAGGTGATTCATACGCAGCATCAAATTGTTGTGAGCTCTCGAGAAGAGGTGGCAATTATTCCTGCAGAAAAGTCGAAAACGACTTTGGGGCCAAATATTGTGATAACGGCTGATGGTAAAGGTATGTCGTATTTGGAAGAAAATGCCATTGCCGAGCGGGAACAAGCAATTTACGATGAGGTTAATAAGCGAACTGAGGATGCGCCATTTACTGTTCTGTTTACTGGAAATATACCTGAGGATATTCAGGCTAAGCGCCTTCGGATGATGCCGGAGATTGGTATCTTTGGTGACCAAGCAAAAACAGATGATGCGTCAGTTGATAAGGTGCAGCCAGATGTGGGTGATTTTTCACCAATTGGCAAAGGGGTTGCTCCTGCAGCGAGCGGGGCTAAGGGTGCACCTGCAACTGACCAAGAAAAATTAGAGAAGCTGATCGGTGGTTGAGGCTTTTTGGGTTCTCTAGGTGGCTTTATTTTAAAGATTGGGGGAGTTTGGTGATGTTTCTCTCCAGTCTTGTTGCTCGATGAGTTCTTGTGGGAATGCTTTGTTGTGAATGATTATTTTTGTCGTATCTGTTGATTGCAGTTTGCTATTTATAAAAGCAATAAAATCCTCTCGCTGAATTTTTTCTACGTTGTTTATCCATTCTTCTCTGGTTAGAAAATCTGGGTCTGGTTTGGCAATTTGATGCCATTCATTTAGTGCATTGTCACTTAGGTTTTTTGCGGTCATTTTCAGTTCGCTTAGTAGTGCGTTCTTAGCTTGTAAAAAATCTTTTTCCGATATATTGGGTAATCTATTGCTCTGTTCCTTTAGAAAGTCTTCTATTGAGTGAATGATTGTTAGGCTGTCGTTATTGGGGGATTGTACTAATAACCCTAATATTGGTGTGTTCCGAATACTGAGGTCTTGTGCTCCAACAATATAGCCAAGCTGTTGATTGGTTCTTAGTTCCTGATAAAAAGGGCTGCTGATTAGTTTTCTTAATATTGAAAAATAAGCTTTTTCTGTAATGGCTTTTTTTGTTGCCTGTGTGCTGGTGTCTATTAGTGCATATAAAATCACCTTGTCGTCGCTTGTTGATTCGAACTGGTAGTGGTATTTCTTTTGAGTGGTGAGATTTTTGGTTTCAATTTCTAGTGGCTCTCTAGGGGTTAGTCGATCACTAAAGCGTTGATAAATCGAGTCTGCAAGCTTTTCTGCCTGTTCTTTAGTTAAGTTGCCTGTGCTGTAGCCAACTATATCAAAATGTTCGCGTGCTTTTTTTGTGTATTCCCGAAGGTCTTCTAAAGTGAGCTGTGCCAGCGCATCTTCTAGTTGTTTTGTAGTAAAACTATTTTTAGTAATCAATATGCTTAGTGCGCTACTAGCGTTGCTGTAAGCTTGTCGGCTTTTTTGGTTGCTTAAGTCTTTTTCTAGTTGTGTTTTAGCTTGTTCGAATCGCTCTGGTGTTGGGCGAAATAAGAAAAGTTGATCTACTAGCCAAGTGATATAGGTGTTTTGTTTATCTGAATAGCCGCTGGTTCGTAAGGTTACGCCGTTGGCATGAGGGTAAAATGCATAACCCAGCCCTGCAACATACGGTGCATAGGTTGATTCGCTCACACTATCATTAAAAAGACGACTCCATAGTCTGTTGAGTAGGGTGTGTTCTGGTGTATCTGCAGCATCGGCAAAACGTATTGCTAGAAAGTTCATTGCGGTGGGTTTGCCAAAACTTGAGTCGGATTTATTCCAGTAGGTGAAGCCCTTTTTTTGGAAAATGATTGAGGGGGTTGTGTCTTTTTTATCAATTAAATCTAAAGATTCAGGGATGAAGGTGTTCTTTTCGGGCAAGCTAACTTGCGTACTTTTTACTGATAAATTGATGATGTCTAAAAATAGTTGGCTGAAATTGTTGTTGCTGTATTTGCTCTGGTACCAGGGTTCTGTTTGCCATGTTGGCTTTTTTTCGGTCCAGCTTTCTGGGAATTCGTGATTTGATGTGATTTGTACTAAAAGGTTTTCTTGAGAGAGCTGTTTTAGGAGGTTGCGAACTTGCTTTTTGTCTGCAGCTGATTCTAGGCGATAGCAGCTCAAAATGTCTTCAGGTGGTGTTTTTAGTATTCTTGTTGATAAGGATCTGGCTAAGCTTTGAGGGTCTACATAGCTTTGATTGTTAAACATGAGCTGACTAAGTTTTAGTCCCTCTTGTAGGTACATTGAGTTGATAGGGGAGGATTTTAAGGTGCTAACGGTGGCAAAAAAATGTTTGGCTACTGTGTCTATTTTTCTTATTCCCTCATCGGTCAGGGCGATTCTGACAGTGAATAAAGCGTTGTCACCATAATCTGCGCTAGTGCTTGCGGATATGCCGTTTATTAACCCCTCAGATTTAAGGGATGAATATAGTGATCCTTTGTTTTCATTGCCTAAAATATAAGATAAATAGCGTGTTGGTTGGGTCTTGTAGTTTTTATTTTGGGCGTCTATTTGGTAGTAAAAACTTAATGTGCTGTTGTCGATTAGTGAGCGCACAAACTGTAATTGTGGTTTGTCTTTTTGGATGAGTGCTGGGTAGTGTTTTTCTGCCTCAGGTTTTTTACTCGGAATGTTCGAAAAGTACTGGCGGGCAAGTGTGGCCATTTGGTTATAGGGTAGGTTGGCTACCATAACTAGCGCCATATTCTCACTAAAATAATTTTCTTCATAAAGTTTGAGCAATTGCTTTCTTAGTGGATTGTTTGGCCTGTCTTTGAGTGTATCTAAGCTACCAACTGTGAAGTGACTGTATGGGTGTTTAGGGTTGAGTAATGTTTTTAATGCCTGATTGTTTCGTCTGCTTTCATCTTTTAGTTTGGCTTTGTATTCAGAATCGACTGCGTTTTTTTCTCTTTGTGTGAGGGATTCGCTGAATAGTGGTGCGGTAAAAAATTGCGAGAATCTGTCTAGTGCACCTTCGTATGCGGTGGGTTTGATGTCGAAGTAAAAGTTTGTCGTGTCGGTGCTTGTGTAAGCGTTGTGGGAGCCGCCATGAGTATTTATATAGGATTGGTAGTTGCCCGCCTCTGGGTATTTTTTAGTACCAAGAAAAAGCATGTGCTCTAAAAAATGCGCCAATCCTTGTTGGTTGTCTGGGTCTTGAAAATTACCGACATTGACTGATAGTGATGCGGCAAAGCGTTCGGCTTGCGGGTCGCTTACTAATAATACTTTTAGGTTGTTAGTTAGAGTTATGAGGTGGTAGTCATTTTTGTCGGTGAGGCTTTTGTTAGGTATGTTAATAATTTGATCATTTGTCACTTGTACTACGCTACTGTTGGTTTGTTGTGGGCTGGCTTGATTGCTTTCTTGTGCTGCTTTAAATGACGTATTGTCTTGGTTCATGTGATTGCTTATTTCGGGTGTTGTGTTGTTTTCGATAAGGTACGAGGTGTCTGCTTGTATCGAAAAAGATGCAAGTGCAGCAAGTGGCAAGTAATAGGTGGCGACTTTTTTTCTGATATTAATCATGGCTTCAGATTAACTGAAGCATGCGGTGGGATGCAATGGGCGTGCACTATGCCCATTGCTTATAAAGTTAGGTCGTTCTATTGGGCATCCAATGATTTGCCGTTTACTGTTAGACTGTCTTTACCCATTAGATAAAGATAAATCGGCATAATGTCTTCTGCTGTAGGTAGTGTTTTTGGATCTTCGTCTGGGTAAGCGTTTGCTCGCATGCTGGTTCTTGTTGCGCCAGGGTTTATGGCGTTACATCGAACGTTAGGTGATAGGCTTTCTAGTTCGCTGGATAGTAGTTGCATCATAGCTTCAGTAGCAAACTTTGATACCGCATAGGCTCCCCAGTTGGCTTTGGCTTTTCTTCCAACGCCTGAAGAGGTAAATATTATGGAGGCGTGCTCTGCTTTTTGCATAAGAGGCAGCAGGGCTTGATTTAGCATTAGTTGGCTGGTGACGTTGACACGCATAACCTGTTCAAACAGCGTTGGGTCGTAGGTTGCTAGGGTTGTTCGCTCGCCTAGTAGGCTGGCATTGTGAAGAATGCCATCAAGATGGCCGAATTCGCTTTCTATGGTGTTAGCAAGTTCGATATAGTCGTGTTCGGCAGCACCATCAAGATTTAATGGCACAATGGCTGCTTGTGGATATTGTTGTTTTTCGATGTAATCGTAAACCGCTTCGAGTTTTTTAGTTGTGCGGCCCAAAAGTATGACGGTTGCGCCATGTTTTGCGTAGGTGATGGCAGCTTCTTTGCCTATACCATCACCGGCTCCAGTAACAAGGATTACCTTGTCTTTAAGTAATTGGCTTGGGGCTTGATAATCAAACATATCTCCTCCTTGTGCCTTGGTTAGGCTTCTATTTTTTGGGTGTGCATCATGTAATTGACAGACACGTCTTTGTCATTCAGCTTGTACACTTTGGTGAGAGGGTTGTATGTCATTCCTGTCATGTGAGTGACTTCTAATCCGGCTTTTCTTGCGTAATTATTGAGTTCGGCTGGCTGAATGAACTTTGCGTAATCGTGCGTTCCTTTTGGCAGCATCTTTAAAATGTATTCCGCGCCAACGATGGCAAAAAGATACGCTTTGGGGTTTCTGTTGATAGTAGAAAAGAATACGTGACCACCTGGTTTCACTAGCGTCATGCAGGCTTTAATTACAGACGATGGGTCTGGCACGTGTTCTAACATTTCAAGGCAAGTAACAACGTCGTACTGGCCTGCTTCTCGTTGTGCTATTTCTTCAGCAGTGATTTTCTCATAATCAATGTCGAGTTTAGATTCTTCTTTGTGTAGTTTTGCTACGGCAAGAGGCGCTTCGCCCATATCAATGCCTTTCACATCTGCGCCTAGTTTTGCCATCGCTTCAGATAGAATGCCGCCGCCGCAACCGATGTCGATGACTTTCTTTCCTTGTAACCCGTTGGCGCGATCGCTGATGTAGTTGGTACGTAGCGGGTTGATATCATGTAATGGTTTGAATTCGTTTTCTGTGTCCCACCAACGGCTCGCAAGCGCTTCAAACTTCGCAACTTCATTTAGGTCTACGTTATTCTGTTGTGTGTTTGTCATGTTTTGTTTTCCATTTTTCAATGTCGCTAAGAGTGATGAAGCTATGTTCGTTGTACTGAACCGATCGCCTGTGTTCTGAAATGCTTCTTTAGGTAATAGAAGCGAAGCTTATTTTTATTACGTCATCTTAGTATAGCGCCAACCTCAGAGGTGACCAATAGCAAACTTGCTTTGTTAAAGAGAGTGTTCCGTAGGTGGTTTCTATAAATACAATATAGAGCAACAAAACATGCTCCTTGAAGGGGTGTTATTTATTTCCTTATGTTACAATGCGGCGCTTATAAAAAGATATTAGGGAGTCTTTTTGACTCCGAGGCATAAGGATCGATTGTATCTATGGGTGAATTAGCCAAAGAAATTATTCCCGTCAGTATCGAAAATGAACTTAAGGGATCTTACCTAGATTACGCAATGAGTGTAATTGTAGGTCGAGCATTACCTGATGTGCGAGACGGGTTAAAGCCTGTTCACCGTCGCGTTCTATTTGCGATGAATGAACTTAAAAATGATTGGAATAAACCGTACAAAAAATCGGCGCGTATCGTTGGTGATGTAATCGGTAAATATCACCCACATGGTGATTCTGCTGTATACGATACGATTGTTCGTATGGCGCAACCTTTCTCAATGCGTTACACCTTGGTTGATGGTCAGGGTAACTTCGGTTCTGTCGATGGTGACAGTGCTGCGGCAATGCGTTATACCGAAATCCGTATGGCGAAAATTTCTCATCATCTTTTGATGGATTTAGAGAAAGAAACCGTCGACTTCGTGCCTAACTACGATGGCACGGAATTTATGCCGGAAGTATTGCCTGCGCGTGTACCTGGACTGTTAGTAAACGGTTCGGCGGGTATTGCGGTAGGCATGGCGACTAATATCCCACCTCATAATCTTGGTGAGATTATCGATGGTTGTTTAGCTGTTATTGATAACGCAGACATTACTATTGATGAGCTTATCGATCATATACCAGGGCCTGACTTCCCAACTGGGGCGTTTATTAATGGTCGCGCTGGTATTATTGAAGCTTACAAAACCGGTCGCGGTCGTATTTACATGCGTGCCCGTCATCATTTTGAAGACATGGAAAAAGGTAACCGCCAATCCATCGTTTTCACTGAGATCCCTTATCAGTTAAATAAAGCGAAAGTGATTGAAAAAATCGCTGAGCTAGTTAAAGAGAAAAAACTGGAAGGTATCAGTGAGCTTCGTGATGAATCTGACAAAGACGGTATGCGTATCGTTATAGAGTTGCGTCGCGGTGAAAATCCTGATGTTGTTGTGAATAACATCTTCACGCAAACTCAATTGCAGTCAGTGTTTGGTATTAACATGGTGGCCTTGGTTGATGGTCGTCCTCAGTTACTTAATATCAAACAAATTCTTGAATGCTTCGTTAAACACCGTCGAGAAGTAGTTACACGTCGTACTATTTACGAACTTCGTAAAGCGCGCGAGCGTGGTCACATTCTTGAGGGTTTGGCTGTTTCTCTAGCGAACATTGATCGCGTAATTGAGCTAATCCGTACATCGCCAACATCTGCAGAAGCAAAAGAGAAAATTGTTAGCGAGTCTTGGGAGCCGGGTAATGTGGTTGCCATGCTTGAGCGTGCTGGTGCTGACGCTTGTCGTCCTGATGATCTTGAGGCTGGCTACGGTTTTGTTGATGGTGCATATCATTTGTCACCAGATCAAGCTCAAGCGATTTTGGACTTGCGTCTACATCGTTTGACAGGTTTGGAACACGATAAGTTACTGGGCGAATATAAGTCTCTGATTGAGCTTATTGGTGAATTGCTAAATATTCTATCTAACCCAGATCGTTTGATGGAAGTTATTCGTGAAGAGCTAGGAGAGGTTCGAGATACTTTCGGCGACGCTCGTCGTACTGAAATCTTAACTTCTCGTCAAGATTTGACCATTGCGGATTTGATTGATGAAGCGCCAATGGTAGTGACGATTTCGAATACAGGTTATGCGAAATCTCAGCCATTAGTTGAGTATCAAGCTCAGCGTCGTGGTGGTCGCGGTAAATCTTCTGCGAGCATGAAAGACGAGGATCACATCGAGCATCTGTTGGTTACTAGTAGTCATGACACCATAATGCTGTTTAGTAATTTTGGTAAAGTTTACTGGTTGCGTGTGTTTGAGATTCCGGTAGCTAGTCGTAGTGCGAAAGGTCGTCCTATTGTTAACTTGTTGCCGTTAAGAGAAGGCGAGTCTATCTCTGCTTTATTGCCTTTGCCGGTTGTTGAAGCAGTTGAGGCAGACTCGGAAGCGGATGACGAAGTTGCAGATGACGCAATTGTTGAAGCTAGTAGCTATATCTTTATGGCGACGGCAAACGGAACAGTTAAGAAGACAGCGATGCAGCATTTTGCTCGCCCTCGCTCGACTGGTTTGATTGCGCTTAGCTTAGATGAGACTGATGAGCTGGTTGGTGTATCTGTTACCAATGGTGAAAATGATATTATGTTGGTTTCATCTTCAGGCAAAACAATCCGCTTTAAAGAGTCTGATGTTCGTGCAATGGGTCGTACTGCAGCAGGTGTTCGTGGTATTCGTTTAGGCGAAGATGCTAAGGTTGTTTCGCTTATCGTTCCTCAGGATGGTTCTGCTGTATTGATGGCTTGTGAAAATGGTTATGGCAAGCGTACTTTGGTAGAAGATTTCCCAGTGTATGGTCGTGGCGGTCAAGGTGTTATCGGTATTCAGGTTTCTGAGCGTAACGGCCCTGTTGTTGGTGCTGCTCAGGTTGATGAAACAGATGAGATTATTTTGATTACCGATCAAGGTACTTTGGTTCGTACTCGGGTGACAGAAGTGTCATGTCAAGGCCGAAACACTCAAGGTGTTACTTTGATTCGTTTGACCAATGATGAGCATTTGGTTGGCATTGAACGTGTTGTTGAACATGATGAAGAAGATGTTGAGATCGATGAAGCAGGTGATGCTGTTGTCGTTGATCAGGCGCCAAGTGATGGTGACGAATCTCCTGATATCCTTGATAGCGATATGGAATAGAAAATAAAGCGGCGCACCTAGGTGCGTCGCTTTTGTTGTAGATAGGTCCTGAAAATACTAGAGGTAATACGCAGGATGAGCCGAGTATATAATTTTTGTTCTGGTCCAGCAGCGCTTCCAGAAGCGGTTTTAAAAAAAGCACAGGCTGAAATGCTAGATTGGCATGGTGCTGGTGTTTCTGTTATGGAAATGAGCCACCGTAGTTCTGAGTTTATGTCCATTCTCGCATCTGCTAAAGCGCGTTTGTCGCGCTTGATGAATATTAGCGATGAATATGAAATTCTGTTTGTTCAAGGTGGCGCCTCTACCTTGTTTGCTCAAATTCCTGCGAACTTAGTGAATGGCTTTGATTCTGCCTGCTTTTTGGATACTGGTGCTTGGTCTTCAAAGGCAATTAAAGAGGCAGAAAGATACACTAAAGTAAACGTAGTGGGATCTTCAAAAGAGCAGAACTATAGTACGGTTCCTGACTTTTCTACTCTAGAGTTGGATGAAAATGCTGCATATTTGCATCTTTGTCCAAACGAAACTATCGGCGGTCTAGAGTTTTCCGACCTGCCTGAAACGAATTTGCCTATCGTTGCAGATTTGTCTTCAACGATTTTGTCTCGCAAAATTGATGTGAGCAAATATGGCTTGATTTACGCTGGCGCACAAAAAAATGTCGGTCCTGCTGGTGTGGTTATATGTATTATTCGTAAAGATTTGCTGGCGCGTAGTAGTGATGAGTTGCCATCAATTTGGAATTTTGCCAACTTGGCTGCGAATGACTCTATGATTAATACGCCGCCAACGTTTGCAATTTACTTGGCTGATTTAGTGTTCGAGTGGTTGGAAGAGCAAGGTGGTGTTGAAGCGATCGAAGCGATCAATATTCGTAAGGCGCAGGCTTTATACGACTTCATTGATGCTAGCAAATTTTATTCAAACCCTGTTGATCCTGCTTATAGATCTCGCATGAATGTGCCGTTTATTTTGGCTGATGAGTCTCTTGAATCTCTTTTCTTGCAAGAATCTGAAGCGGCTGGCCTACGTACTTTAGCTGGACATCGTTCTGTTGGTGGTATGCGAGCAAGTATATATAACGCAATGCCTATGGAAGGTATTGAAGCTTTGATTGATTTTATGCGTGGCTTCGAAAAGCGTCACGGATAATACTTTTTAGAGACAATAACCTCTATGGATAATAAATAGCATGTCAAATTCTAAACAAGCAGTACCAGATACTCTGCCTTTATTGCGCGATCGTATTGATTCCATTGATTCGCAAATACAAATACTGATTAATGAGCGTGCATCTTGCGCTCAAAAAGTGGCTGAAGTTAAGTTGGCTGAGCAGGGTGGTGAGTCTGTTGTCTTTTATCGCCCGGAGCGCGAGGCTCAAGTTTTGCGCAGAGTTATGGAGCGTAACGAAGGACCTTTGGGGAATGAAGAGATGGCGAAGATCTTTCGTCAGGTGATGTCTTCATGTCTAGCGCTTGAAAAACCAATGCGTATCGCGTTCTTAGGACCAGAAGGCACCTTCACGCAGCAAGCGGCATTAAAGCACTTTGGGAAATCTATTGTTAGTGCGCCGATGGCGGCTATTGATGAGGTGTTCCGTGAAGTGGAATCTGGTGCTGCTAATTATGGTGTCGTGCCAGTTGAGAATTCGACAGAAGGTGTTGTTAACCATACGTTAGATAGTTTTCGTGACTCGCGTTTAAAAATATGTGGCGAAGTGGAAGAGCGTATTCACCATCATTTGTTGGTGAGTCCGAATATTAACTCCGAAGACGTCACTCATATTTATTCACACCAACAGTCTTTGGCGCAATGCCGTGCTTGGTTGGATCGTTATTGGCCGCATGCTGAGCGTATTGCTGTAAGTTCCAACGCAGAGGCGGCTCGTCTTGCGGCTGAAGCGGGTCGCAGTGGTCGGGCTATTGCTGCCATTGCGGGTGAAGTTGCTTGTGAGTTATACGGCTTATTAAAAGTTTCTTCTAATATTGAAGATCGTCCAGATAATACCACGCGCTTTTTGATCGTTGGTAATCAGGATGTTCCACCAAGCGGTAAAGATAAAACATCACTGCTAATTAGTGCGAAAAATGAGCCAGGTGCTTTATATCGATTGCTTGAGGCTTTCGAGCGTCATGGGGTTGATATGACGCGTTTGGAAACTCGTCCTTCTTTAATGAGTCGTTGGGGTTATATATTTTATATTGATTTCGTCGGTCATTATTTAGATGAAGATTGCCGTGCCGTAATCGATGAGTTACGTGAGCGTGCATCGGAAGTGAAGGTGTTGGGTTCCTATCCTGTGGCTGTGCTTTAGCAATTTTATAAGAGTGTTGTGCTTTGACTGGTGAAAGTGATTTTCAGGCGTCTGTTAATATGACGTCTCAAGAAAAAAAGAAATTTGGCAATGTAATGATCATTGGTCTTGGCATGATAGGTGGCTCATTTGCGAAAGCGTTAAAAGAGCGCGGCTTGGCAACCTTGTATGCTGTTGATCGTCGGGAGGGGGAGTTAGCGCTAGGGGTTTCAACGGGAGTTATTGATTATCCTGCTGAAATTTCAGCTGAATTTGTCTCTAAGATGGATGTTATTGTTCTTGCTACTCCAGTAAGGGCGATGGAATCTGTTTTGACTGATCTTAAGCCTTTCATATCTGAGCGTACCCTAGTTACTGATGTGGGGTCGACAAAGGGGAGTGTGATTGAGGCAGTTCGTCGTGTCTTTGGGCATGTGCCGGCTAATTTTATCCCTGGTCATCCTATTGCTGGAGCAGAAAAAAGTGGTGTATTGGCATCTAATCCTCTTCTTTTTGAAAAGCACATGGCGATAGTGACGCCGTTGGCAGACAGTAATCCTGTTTTGTTGGATCGTCTTCACCGTCTTTGGCGTGCTGTTGGCGCTGATGTTGTGAGTATGGATGTTGATCATCATGATCACGTGTTGGCCTCTTCAAGTCATTTGCCGCACCTGCTTGCTTATACTTTGGTTGATGCACTGGCCAATGGTGAGCGTAGTCAGGATATATTTAAATTTGCTGCTGGTGGCTTTCGTGACTTTACTCGGATTGCGTCAAGTGACCCTGTGATGTGGCGAGATGTCTTTATGGCCAATAAAGAAGCTACTTTGGCTACGTTAGATCATTTTACTGATCGTCTTGCTGATATGCGCGCTGCGATAGAGCAAGGTGATGGCGCAAGCATGTTTGGTGTTTTTACTCGCGCTAAGTCTGCGCGAGATCATTTTCTTCGATTGTTAGAGCAGCGTACAATTGGTTCTACGAAAGAGGTTCGTCCAGTTTCTGTTTCTGTTTTGCCTGCTTCTGCAATTAAAGGTGATATTTCTTTATTGGGTGACAAATCTCTGTCACATAAAGCGATTACTATAGCGGCGCTTTCTGAAGGTGTAAGTGAAATAAAGAACGTCGATTTGACTGGTGATGTGCGTATTACTATGCAAGCTTTTCGGGATATGGGGGTTGTTATAGAGGAAGCATCCGCTGATCACTTACGCGTTCATGGGGTTGGTCTTCGTGGCTTAAAAGCACCAATTGCGCCAATCAATGTGCACCAATCTAGGGAAAGTTTGTATTTGTTGCTGCCTGTTTTAGCTGGTCAATCATTTTCTGTGTCTGTCGTTGCAGAAGAAAAATTACTTAATCAATCGATGGGTGATTTGTTTTCTTTGGTGCGCAAAATGGGTGGCGGTGTCGTGTCTGAAATGGCTGATTGTCTGCCAGTTGATCTTTTGCCTGGTGAACCTTCGAATGTATCTGTTGATTTGAAAATTGGGTCTGAACGCTTGCGTATGTCGGCGTTTTTGGCAGCACTATATTCGCCCGTTGAAGGTTCTGTTATGACTCTGTCGACGGGGTTATCTCATTGTGAGGTGTTGTTACGTCATTTTGGTGTGACAATATTGGGTCATGCTGACGGCTTTAGTGTTGTTCCTGCGCCTTTGGTTGGTACGGATATTGTTTTATCTGGTGATGAATATGAGGCGGCTTGGTTGGTGTTATTGGCGAGCTTGTTGCCAGGTTCTGAATTGCTAATCGAGAATGCGGGTTTGGATTCTGTATCTTTTGCATTTCTATCGTTTCTAAAATCGATCGGTGCGGATATATCTATACCTGAGCAGGGTGAGTTTGGCTTGTACGAAGGTAGACTTCAGGCAGGTTTTGCTGAGTTGAATTCGTTCAGTTTGTTGCCAGAGCAGAGTTACCAATTTAGAAATGAGTTGCCTTTGTTGTGTGTCGCTGCGGCTTACGCGAATGGTGAAAGTTGTATTCAAGGTGTTGGCTCTCTACCTTATTATTGTGAAGATAGGGTCCTGGCTTTAGTGGATGCACTTGAGCATATGAAGATTGTTTGTGCATACGAAAATGGGGATTTGCTTATTAAAGGTGGTCTTCCATTGGGTGGTGAGTTGGATTGTGCTGGTGATGATAAATTAGCACTTGCCATGTTGGCACTAGGGGCGCGAAGCCAATTGCTAACAAAAGTGAATGATTGCCAAAAATTATTAGAAGAATTTAACGAGTTGGAGAGTGTCACTATGCAGTTAGGTTTTCACTGTTCGGTGGCGCAATAGTTTTTTAAGAGGAATAGTTATGATCAACCAAGGCCCAGTTATTACGATTGATGGTCCAAGTGGTGCTGGTAAAGGCACTGTAAGTCAGTTAATCGCAGAAAAGCTGGGATGGCACATACTTGATAGTGGTGCTTTATATCGACTACTTGCTCTTGCTGTATCGCATCACGGTATGTCTTCTGATGATGTTGAGACCTTGAAGGTCTTGGCCGAACATTTGGATATACAGTTTGAGCAGTCAGAAGAAGGTAAAGTTGAAATTATTCTAGAAGGCGAGATTGTTACTCAAGCGATTCGAACTGAAGAAGTTGGTAATTGCGCGTCTAAATTGGCGGCTATTCCAGAAGTTCGAGAGGGTTTGTTGCTACGTCAGCGCGCTTTTTCGCAATTGCCTGGTTTGGTGGCGGATGGGCGTGATATGGGGACGGTGGTTTTTCCTTCCGCGCAGATTAAAATATTTCTAACAGCATCGGCAGAAGAGCGTGCTCAGCGTCGCTTACAGCAATTGCAGCAAAAAGGCGAAGCTGTTAATCTAGATGAACTTGTTAAAACGATTAAAGAGCGAGATGAGCGAGATGCGAATAGAGCGATTGCTCCTCTTGTGCCTGCAGCAGGCGCTTTAGTTATAGATAGTACGGATTTGACGATAGAACAGGTTGTCGAGATGATTTTTGCTGAAACAGCAAAAGCAGGTCTCGTATAATCTGTTCTTTTTTGCGTCTACTTTTTTGCATCTAGAATGTGCTAGAATAGATCAAATGTTATTCAAGTCGATAAAGGTGCCAGCAAGCTTTTATCGCATCATCCAAAAAAATTGACCCACATTTGCTGGCAATGTGGATATGGCCTAGTTCTTTATATAGGCCGACTATATAGGAAATACAATGACTCAAAGCTTCGCAGAACTGTTTGAAGAAAGCCTATTAACCGTCGAAATGGCGCCAGGCTCAATTGTTACTGGTATCGTTGTTGATATTGACAGCGAGTGGGTAACTGTTCATGCAGGTCTTAAATCTGAAGGCGTAATTCCTCGTTCTCAGTTCCTAACGGATAGTGGTGAGTTCAACTTAAACATCGGTGACGAAGTTAAAGTTGCTCTTGATGCTGTTGAAGATGGTTTCGGTGAGACTAAATTGTCTCGCGAAAAAGCTAAACGTGCAGAAACTTGGTCTGTTCTTGAAAAAGCTTACGAAGAAAATGCCATTGTTCACGGTGTTATCAACGGTAAAGTCAAAGGTGGCTTCACAGTTGATATCGCTAACATCCGTGCTTTCTTGCCAGGCTCTTTGGTAGATGTTCGCCCAATCCGCGATACATCTCATTTGGAAGGTGTGGATCTAGAGTTCAAACTTATCAAGCTTGATCAAAAACGTAACAACGTTGTTGTTTCTCGTCGTGCCGTTATGGAAGCGACTAACAGCGCTGAACGTGAAACATTGCTTGCTTCTCTTGAAGAGGGTCAAGAAGTTAAAGGTATCGTTAAGAACCTTACTGACTACGGTGCTTTCGTTGATCTTGGTGGTGTTGATGGTCTTCTACACATCACTGACATGGCTTGGAAACGCATTAAGCACCCAAGTGAAATCATTGCTGTTGGCGATGAAATCGACGTTAAAGTTCTTAAGTTTGACCGCGAGCGTAACCGCGTGTCTCTAGGTCTTAAGCAATTGGGTGAAGATCCATGGGTTGCTATCAAAGCTCGTTACCCAGAAAACACTAAAGTAACTGCTAAAGTTACCAACTTGACTGATTACGGTTGCTTCGCTGAACTTGAAGAAGGCGTAGAAGGTCTAGTGCACGTTTCTGAAATGGATTGGACAAACAAAAACATTCACCCATCTAAAGTTGTTCAGATTGGTGATGAAGTTGAAGTTATGGTTCTTGACATTGACGAAGAGCGTCGTCGTATTTCTTTGGGTATCAAGCAGTGCACAATGAACCCATGGGAAGAATTCGCAACTTCTTTCAATAAAGGCGACAAAATCTCTGGCGCAATCAAATCTATCACTGACTTTGGTGTGTTCATTGGTCTTGACGGCGGTATCGACGGTCTTGTTCACTTATCTGACCTATCTTGGGACGAAACTGGTGAAGATGCAGTACGTCAATACAAGAAAGGCGATATGCTAGAAACAGTTGTATTGTCTATCGATGCTGAGCGTGAGCGTATTTCTCTAGGTGTTAAACAACTAGAGGAAGATCCGTTCCTAGCTTTCGTTGCTGAAAATGACAAGGGCACTATCGTTAACGGTACTGTCTCTGAAGTTGATGCGAAAGGTGCTGTAGTTGTTCTTGCTGAAGGCGTTGAAGCTACTTTGAAAGTATCTGAAATTAGCCGTGAGCGTATCGAAGATGCTACAACAGCATTGAAAGTTGGTGATAAAGTAGAAGCAGCGATCATTAACGTTGATCGTAAAGCGCGTACTATCACTCTTTCTATCAAGCAGAAAGATGCTACTGAAGAGAAAGCCGCGTTGAAATCTCATTCTGAGAAACAACAAGCTGAAACTAATGGTCCAACCACTATCGGTGATTTGATCAAAGCGCAACTAGAAAACCAAAACTAAGTTTTGATTTCTGGTTGTTGTAAAAAGCGGACTTAGGTCCGCTTTTTTTTGCTTATTTTTTTGAATTTATTGACAGGGAAACTATACACAGAACATGTGGATAACCATGGGTATAGACTTGGTGTATGTTTTTTTAGCGTAATGAGTTAAGTAGTTTTTCAGTGTCTTCTTCGTTCCAATTGTCTTTCTCCAGTAGCTCTTTGAGGGCTTTGCTTTGCTGTGCGTTATGGAGGTTTTTTTGGAATTTGGCGTAATGAAAGTCTTTTATTAAGCGTTCGTCGTGTTCTGAGCGATAAAGTGCCCGATTTTGAGTGTTTTCTATTCTCTCTTGATTGAGCGAGCTGATTTTTTTATAAGTATTTAAGAACTGCTTTTTATTCATCTCCTGCTCTCTTATTTGTCTTCTATACGAAGTATTTCAAAATGGTCGTTTCTTGCGCACCACTTTATATTGATATCCCAAAGCTTGATTCCGTGCTCTCTATTGACCTGTTCTGATAAGTAAGAGGGTCTAGGATCCTGTTCCACAATTTGTTTAATTAAAGTCGTTATTTCTCTTTTGTGCAAATTTTGATAGGTCTCGCATTGTGCTTTTGCGAGTTCAGAAAATAGTACGGGCTTTATTTGCATTTGCGCTGGTGTTGGGGCAAAGCCTCCTTTCGCATCGACAATGCTGTCTGCATAAGGCAGATAAGGTTTTATATCGAGAACTGGTGTGCCATCTAGTAAATCTGCGCCATGCAAATCAATAAAGATTTTTTTGTCTTCTTGGTAGATGCGCCCAATTTTCACAACGGATAAGCCTATCGGGTTAGGTCTGTGCGTGGCTCGTGTAGCGAATACGCCCATTTTTATTTTCCCCCCTAGGCGTGGTGGTCGTATTTTTGCTTTCCAGTTTTCTGTCATGCAGGCGTGAAAGACGAACTGGATCCAGATATGAGAGAATCCATCTAGCCCTTCTAATATGTCCAACCTGCTATAAGGAGGGATTAGCTCTAGGCGCGCTGTTGCTTCTGTTACCAGTCCTGGTTGTCGTGGTATACCAAATTTTTCCTTGTAACAAGAATGTACTATGCCAATGGTGTTGAGAGTAAAAGAATTGATGGGTGGCAATGGGGGATCCTTTCGTGAAAATCTGCGCTAAATGAATAAAAATATTGTGATAGTATACTGTCTTGATGAAATAGATCGCGACTTATTTGGTGATCTATTGTTTGTTCTTTTTACTTTTATTAGAGATTAAAAATGTCTTTAGAATCTTATATGAATCGAATTGGTCAGCAAGCTAGGGCAGCTTCTCGTCTTCTTGCTAAGGCATCCACAAAGCAAAAAAATATGGCGCTGTTTGCTATGGCTGACGCTTTGGAAAATGCTCGACCTCGATTGATAGAGGAAAATGCGAAAGACATGGAGAATGGTCGTGCTAAAGGTCTTGATTCGGCTTTGCTAGATCGACTATTGCTAAATGATGCTCGTATTGATGGCATGATTGAAGGCTTAAAGCAGGTGGCGTCACTGCCTGATCCTATTGGTGAGATATCAAATATGGTGTATTTGCCATCTGGAATTCAGCGTGGGCAAATGCGCGTACCGCTTGGTGTGGTTGGTATTATCTATGAGTCTCGCCCAAATGTGACCATCGACGCAGCAAGTCTGTGTTTGAAATCAGGTAATGCGACTATTTTGCGCGGCGGTTCAGAAGCGTTTCATTCTAATCAAGTTATTGCTGAGGCTATATCTGTAGGCCTCAAGTCTGTAAATTTACCTGAAGAAGCGGTTCAGGTGTTAAATACGACAGACCGTGAAGCGGTTGGTAAATTGATAACCATGCCTGAGTACGTAGATGTGATCGTTCCGCGTGGTGGTAGGGGCTTGATTCAGCGCATTAGTGAAGATGCTCGAGTTCCTGTGATTAAGCACCTTGACGGTAACTGCCATGTTTACATTGATGATGAAGCGGATTTAGTTAAAGCCTTCAATATTGCTCTGAATGCAAAAACACGTCGTTATGGTGTGTGCAATGCTATGGAGTCCTTGTTGGTCCATAAAGCAATTGCTCGCGATGTCCTTCCTAAGTTGATTTCTGCATTTTTAGATAAGGGTGTTGAGTTGGTGGGCTGCGAGGCAACTCAGGCTATGTCGGCTTCAATTGGTTCTGCTAGTGAAGAGGATTGGTATACCGAATATCATGCTCCTAAGTTATCTATCAAAATTGTCTCAGATATGGATGAGGCGATTGCGCACATTAATAAATATGGTTCTCATCATACGGACGCAATTGTTTCGCAGAACTATTCAAAAACACGAGCGTTTATGACGGAAGTGGATTCATCATCGGTTATGGTGAATGCTTCGACATCCTTTGCGGATGGTTTTGAGTATGGCTTTGGGGCTGAAATTGGTATATCTACAGATAAAATTCACGCTCGTGGACCGGTTGGGTTGTTAGGTTTGACTAGTCAGAAATATATTGTGCTTGGCGATGGTCATACTCGTGACAACTAGAGTCAACGATAGCGTGAAGGTTTCTGGGCTGGCCATTATGGGTGGGACATTTGATCCTGTTCATAATGGTCACTTAAGAACAGCGGTTGAGATTTTGGATCGCTATCATTACTCAAATTTGAAGTTAATACCCTGTTTTCAGCCTGTGCATAAAGATCGACCAAGTGTTTTACCTCAACATCGGCTTGACATGGCTAGGCTTGCTATCTCAGGTGATGCTCGATTGAGTGTTGATTCTCGTGAAATTGATAGGGAAGGGCCAAGCTATAGTATTGATACGTTGCGAGATCTTCGTGAGGAAATTGGTCCTGATGAATCGTTAATTATGGTGTTGGGAATGGATAGCTTTCTATCTCTTCCAACTTGGCATAAATGGCAACAGATAATCAAGTATGCTCACTTGTTGGTGGTGTCTCGTCCCGGTTGGGAACCTGACTTGATCTCTGAATTAAGCGGTTTTTGCGAAAACTATCGTGCCGCATCGTCGCATGAGTTACAATGCGCGCCCTCAGGGCGGGTCTGGTTCGAGACTCTTACTCCTTTGGGGATATCCTCTAGCATGATTAGAGCGCTAGCTCGTAAAAACGAGTCGATTGCTTATTTGTTGCCAGAGCCAGTCCAAAAATATATAGAACAACATCAATTATATCGATAGGGTAACGTAATTATATGAGTCAGCTTAACCTCACAGCAGATCAAATTTTGGCTTTTGCTGTTGAAGCATTGGAAGATGTGAAAGGTGATAAGATCACAGTATTGAATGTAGGAAATCATACAGACATGATGGATTACATGGTGATTTGTACCGGTACTTCAAAGCGCCATGTAAATGCTTTGGGTCAAAATGTATTTGAACATTTAAAAGGTAAAGGTCTTCAGCCATTGGGTTGTGAAGGTCGTGGTATGGGCAGTGATTGGGTGTTGGTGGATTTACATGACGTTGTTGTGCATGTGATGACAGAAGAGGCTCGAGCATTTTATGATCTTGAGAAACTTTGGGACATTAAGCCAGAACAAATGTAAGGCTCTTTTAAATGCGTGTTCGTTTGATTGCTGTTGGTAATAAGATGCCAAAGTGGGTGACTGAAGGTTATGATGAGTATGCTAAGCGCTTACCGAAAGATTTTGCGTTAGAGCTTGTTGAAATACCTATGTCGCCTCGTGGAAAAAACACTGATATACCAAAGGCAATCCGTAAGGAAGGGGATAGTATGCTTGAGGCTATACCTTCTGGAGACAAAGTGATTGCAATGGAAGTTCTTGGTAAAGAGTGGTCTACCGATCAACTGGCAGACCAGACTGAGCAGTGGCGTATGGATGGCTATAATGTGAGCTTGTTAGTGGGTGGGCCGGATGGTCTTGACCCTAGATGTACAGCTCGTGCTGATCAGACTTGGTCTCTATCTCGTCTGACATTGCCCCATCCTATGGTGAGAGTGATTTTGGCTGAGCAAATATATCGCGCCTGGACACTCATGAATAATCATCCGTATCATAGGTAAGGTGATGTTGTGAGTCGTCGACATCAAAACTTCCGTAATTATCGTCAAGAGCAACGACTGACGCAGCAGAGAGTATTTGCCGCCGCTGTTTTTGTTTTATTAATGGCTGTCGTGCTAATGGCTCGTTTGTTCTATCTTCAAGTGATAGAGCATGAATTATACCAAACCAAGGCTAACGACAACCGCGTTATGTTGGTTACAGAGCCACCTCCAAGAGGTTTGATATATGACCGCAACGGATTGGTGTTGGCTGACAATCGTCCTATACACAGTTTAACTGTAATACCTGAGCGGGTAGAAAGCTTTCCCAAGTTAAAGCAAATGCTTTCTGGCATTATCGATATTAGTGATAGTGAATGGGAGGATTTCGATGACAGGAGAAAAGAATATCGCCGCCCTTATCAATCCCTTACTTTAAAATCTCAATTGACTGATGAAGAGTGGGCAAAGGTTTCTGTTGATTTATATAAACTCGATGGTGTTCAGGTCGAAGCCCAATTAACCCGTTATTACCCATACGGCGAAGCGTTTGCACATGCTATTGGATATGTCGGTCGAATTACCTCAAAAGATTTAGAAACAGTTGATAAGTTAGCTTATCAGGGCGCCTTGTTTATAGGTAAAACAGGTGTGGAGGGTTTTTACGAAAAAACACTCTTTGGTGAGGCAGGTCTTAGTAAGGTAGAGGTGAATGCTCGTGGTCGGATCATGTCCGAACTGGAACGACAGAATCCAACTCCCGGTAAAGATCTTCATCTATATTTAGACGCAAGGCTTCAGCAATATGCTTATGATCTTTTAGGCGAATATACGGGCTCAGTTGTAGCTATAGACCCAACGACAGGCGGAATCCTAGCCCTAGTTTCTAAGCCTGGGTACGATCCTAATCTCTTTGTGCGTGGTATTTCAGTTGATGATTATGCAACACTGCGCCAATCTAAAAAACTCCCTCTTTTTAATCGAGCCTTACGAGGAGGTTATCCTCCCGCATCAACTATCAAACCTTTCATGGGTCTTGCTGGGCTTGAATACGGTTTTTCGTCATGGACCGAACGCTATTTTGCCAAAGGCTATTATCAAATAAATCCTGATGGTCGTCGCTATCGAGATTGGAAGCGAACAGGTCATGGTTGGATTAATTTAGAACGCTCTATTATTGAGTCAGTTGATACTTATTACTATCAATTGGCTAACAAGATGGGCATTACTCCTATCCATAACTTTTTGACACGTTTCGGATTTGGTCAAACAACCTTGCTCGATTTAAGTGGTGAGAGCCATGGTTTGTTGCCTTCTAACGAATGGAAAAAAGCTAAATACAAAGAGCCTTGGTATCCAGGTGACTCTGTAAACGTTGGTATTGGGCAAGGGTTTATGGTGGCGACACCATTGCAAATTGCTGCTGCGACTTCTGCGTTAGCAAGTAAAGGACATTACTTCTATCCCCGCATGACTCGGCTGGTGGGAGATCATCCTGCTGAGTTTGAGGATGGTCTTGGTGATGAGCATGATATTGTTTTAAAGGATCAGCGCAATTGGGATCGCATGATTGATGCGATGCGCAAAGTCATAACAGATGCGCATGGTACAGCAAGGCGTTTGCAGGGGACTGATTACGAGATAGCAGGAAAAACAGGAACGGGCCAAGTATTTAGTTTGCAAGAAGATGAAGAGTACGATTCAGATAAGCTTGAGAAGCGTTTGCATGATCATGCGTTATTTATCGGTTTTGCTCCCGCTAGAAACCCTAAAATTTCAGTATTCGCTATTTTTGAAAATGGTGGCAGTAGTTCTAAGCCAGCTGATTTAACTAAAGCATTATTTGATGCTTATCTGCATGATGATTATCCAGCGCGTTACGATTATTTGAAGGGTGATAAAAATGACTGATAGCTTTTATCGCAGAGCGCTATCTTTTACCAATGCTCGCTTATGGCAGCTGGTTCACGTTGACGTTTTGCTGATGGGATCTTTGTTGCTGCTTATTAGTGGAGGGCTTTTTATTCTGTACTCAGCCTCCGGGCAAGATGTGGCCATGGTTGAGCGGCAGGTGTTTCGATTAGTAATAGGTTTACTTATTTGTGTGGCTCTAGCTCAGTTGCCCCCTAAATATATGCGACGGGCTTCACCGACGCTATTTATTTTTATCACAGTGCTTTTGATTGGGGTGTTGTTGTTTGGTGTTGGGGCAAAAGGTGCACAGCGTTGGTTAGCTTTGCCGGGAGGGTTGCGGTTTCAGCCTTCAGAAATTATGAAGATTGTCATGCCAATGATGATTGCTTGGTACTTTTCTGACAGGCAGCTTCCTCCAAGTTTTAAACAAATATTGGCGGTTCTTGGTCTTATTGTCTTGCCAGTGTTGATGATAGCTAAGCAACCAGATTTGGGGACGGCTTTATTAGTTGCTGTGTCTGGTATTTTTGTGCTGTTTCTTGCAGGGCTTGGGTGGCGCTATATATTAGGTGCGGCGGCATTAGCACCTATCGCTGGCTATGCATTGTGGCAATTTATGCATGATTATCAGCGTCAACGAGTATTAACTTTTTTGAATCCGGAAAGTGATCCGCTGGGATCTGGTTGGAATATTATTCAATCTAAAACTGCGATTGGTTCTGGTGGACTATATGGTAAAGGCTTTTTAGAAGGGACGCAGGCTCAGTTAGATTTTCTGCCAGAAAGTCACACAGACTTTATTATCGCTGTGCTTGCCGAAGAGTTTGGTATGTTGGGTTGCGGTGTGCTGATCTTGGCTTATTTGCTTGTTATAGCTCGAGGTTTGTATATTGCTGCAAATGCAGAAGACAACTATGCGCGGTTATTAGCGGGTAGCTTAACGCTTACCTTTTTTGTGTACATGTTTGTAAATATTGGGATGGTGTCAGGCATTCTGCCTGTGGTTGGGGTACCCTTACCACTTGTCAGTTATGGTGGTACTTCTATCATTACCATCATGGCGACATTTGGGATTTTAATGTCAATACAAACACATAAAAGAGCAAGATAATGATTAAGCAAGCTACGTTGTTGTTTCTAGCGCTTGGTCTAACTGCGTGTAGTAGTATGGATCATTCTACATTACCCTCGGATACAGGAGTTAGCGACTCACTTCTTGAAGAAATGCCCAAAGAATGGGCAGATTCTTATGCTGGAAATCCAGAGGTTCAAGTTTTTATTAATCAGCTGGTTAAAGAGCATGCTTATGATAAAAAGCGCCTCGAATTAGCTTTTTCTCATATTAAAGTGCGCCCGAATGTTATTTCGAAATCAGATAATCAGCCTGAAGTTGTGACGCCTTACTATGAGTACAAAACTCGCTTTGTGAACGAAGAGCGGGCGAAACTCGGACGAGAATTTGCCAAGCGTAATGCTCAGTGGTTACGCAAAGCAGAACAGGAGTTTGGTGTTGAGCCAAACGTCATCGTAGCTCTTATAGGAGTTGAAACCTATTACGGGCGCATTACAGGGTCAAAAGATGTTTTTACCTCGCTTACTACTCTCGCCTTTGATTACCCTCGAAGAAAAGAATACTTCCAAAGTGAACTAAAAGCCTATTTGTTGCTTGCCCGTCAAGAAGGATGGAACATTGGCGAAACAAAAGGGTCATACAGTGGAGCGATGGGAATGGTGCAGTTTATGCCCAGTAACTATCAAAAACTGGCAATAGATTATGATAAAAATGGGCATATCGACTTGTGGGGGTCCGAAGCCGATGCCATTGGTAGTGTAGCAAATTATCTTAAACATCATGGTTGGCAATCTCGCCAGCCTTGGTTTGTAATGGCTTATGTTGCGGATCCTGATTCTGTGGCGGATTTAATTAATCGTGGCAGAGCGCCTAGTGCTGACATGACTGAGTGGTCGGCGTTAAATGTGCTTCCAACTCAGCCTTTTATTCCTCAGAAGACGGGGTTAATTGGTTTGCGAACTGGGCCTGAAGAAGTCTCTTATTGGCTTGCGTATGAGAACTTTTTCACGATTATGGATTACAACCCTAGTAGGCGATATGCCATGTCTGTATTGGAGCTCGCTGAGAGTATAGGGACCTATGAAAGTAATTAACATGCTATTTGTTGCTGGCATTAGTTTGCTGGTATTGAATGGATGTATGAGCACGCGTCATGTTTTAGGTAAGGATGACGCAGATTATGAAAAAGCATCAGGTGGAGGGCGTTATTCCATTTTACAAGATCATGCTCCGACTGGTGATATCAAAGTGGATCATCTTCCTGATCTAGTTCCAAGGTGGGAAGCGAAAAGCCGTGGTGGTAATAAGAGCCCATATGAAGTATGGGGCAAGAAATATTGGGTAATGGATTCTGCTCAAGGGTATGTGGCAGAGGGAACAGCGTCTTGGTATGGCAAGAAGTTTCATGGACATAAGACCTCAAATGGGGAAACATATGACATGTATAGTTTTTCTGCTGCCCACAAGTCTTTGCCGTTACCCACTTACCTGAAGGTTACGAACCTTGATAATCAGCGCTCTGTTATTGTTAGAGTTAATGATAGAGGGCCGTTTCATGGAGATCGTTTGATTGATCTTTCATATGCGGCTGCAGCTCGCCTTGATTATCATAAGAAAGGTTTGGCTCGGGTGCGAGTTGAGGCCATTACGCCATCACAAGGGCAGTCTTATAATCCACCTAAAGTCGTTGCTAAAGAGTCAGTAACTCCGCCAGAAGCCTTGCCAGCTAAGGTATCACCAGTTTCTTCGACAGATACGGTAAATGCCCCATCTGAGTTGGTTTTTTCTCATCTCCAAATGGGAGCTTTTAGTTCGGAGGAGTCTGCGGATAAGCTCAAGCAGCGTCTTTTTGAGGCGTTTGATACGAGTGTTAAAGTTGTTATTAACAAACAAGATGATGGTTTGTTTAAGGTTTTAGTTGGGCCTTTTGTCGATCCTAATGACTTGGTTGAATGGCAAAAAAAATTACAACTAGAAGGCTTTGGTAACCCTGTAAGAGTTGCTTTAGTGCCTTAGGTACGATTTGTTTGGGCTAGAGATTCCTAGATGGCTCTAGTATCATTTGTTAACATTTTTTAAGAAGACGATATTTTTGAGTATGAAAAAACTCCTAGTTACTTTATCCCTTGTATTTTGCTTCGTGAGCGGCTCTGTTTTTGCTGCTCCTTCATTAATCCCAACGCCACCACAATTGTCAGCAAGTAGTTACATTCTTATGGATGCATATACCGGCGACATTTTGGTTGAACATAATGCTGATCAGGCCTTGCCTCCAGCAAGTCTAACAAAATTGATGACGGCTTATATTATTGAATATGAGCTAGCGCGTGGAAACTTATCATTGGATGATAAAGTAAACATAAGTGAAAAAGCATGGCGGATGGAAGGTTCGCGTATGTTTATTCGTGAAGGTACACAAGTTAAATTAGAAGACTTGATGCGTGGCATTATTATTCAGTCAGGTAATGATGCTAGTGTCGCTGCTGCGGAGCATATTGCTGGTAGTGAGTCTGCTTTTGCCGATTTGATGAATCAGCATGCTCAACTTCTTGGTATGGCAAATTCACACTTTGTAAATGCAACTGGTTTTCCAGCAGAAGATCATTACTCGAGTGCACATGATATAGCTAAGTTGGCGCGTGCAACTATTTTGCAGTTCCCAGAAAATTACAGCATGTATGCTGAGAAAGAGTTCACATACAATAATATTCGTCAGCCTAACCGTAACAAGTTGTTGTGGCGTGATAAAACCGTTGATGGTATGAAAACTGGTCATACTGAAGCCGCTGGCTTTTGTTTGGCGGCCTCTGCAGTTCGAAACGGCACACGTCTGATTACTGTGGTTATGGGTACTAAATCTGATACAGCTCGAGCTATTGAGTCGCAAAAATTGTTAGATTATGGTTTTAGATATTATGAAACTCGCAAGCTATATAGCCGTGGTCAAGTGGTTAATAATGCCCGTGTTTGGGGTGGTACACAGGCTAATGTGAAAGTGGGTTTTGCAGAAGATGTACTTGTTACTATGCCGCGTCAGCAAGGTGAGTCTATTCCAGCAACACTTGATATGCATAAAGAAATTATGGCACCCATTGCTGTGGGTGATGTATTGGGTAAGATTGTTGTTGGTTCTGAAGGCAATATTTTACTAGAGCGCTCAGTTGTTGCATTAGAAGCAGTAGAAGAAGGTGGTTTCTTCAAGCGAATGTTTGATAAAATTAAACTCTTTTTTATGAACTTGTTTTAAGCCCTAATGGCGAGTGGTAGATTAAATTAATGGCACTAATTACGAAAAATGGTGATCAGGCTGAGAAAACAGTTGATGCACCCAAAATAGAGTTCCCTTGTGAAAATTACGTTATAAAAGTGGTTTCACTTGATGTGGATGGTATTCATGCTGAGATAACTGAGCGATTGCTTATTCATGCTCCGGAGATGAATACCGCTGCTGAGAATACTAATCGTTCCAGTAAGGGGCGTTTTATTAGCTTTAGTTTTCGTATAGTGGCTCAAAGTGAAGATCAACTATCGGCTTTGCATCGTGACTTGATGTCAATTGAAGCCGTTAAGATGGTCATGTAAATGGAACTTGATTTAATTTGCCGTGATTTGGGTGTTGTTGATTATGCTGAAACATGGGAAAGGATGAAGCAATTTACTCAAATTCGTTCAAAAGACGATGCTGATGAGATTTGGTTGTTAGAACATCCTTCCTTGTTTACGCAAGGTCAAGCCGGTAAAGAAGAGCATCTTTTGGCTCCGGGCGATATTCCTGTTATTCAGGTCGACCGTGGTGGTCAGGTCACGTATCATGGGCCGGGCCAACTGGTTGCCTATGTTATGGTTGATTTAAAACGTCTTGGGATAGGCGTTCGTGATTTGGTTAGTGTGTTAGAGAACTCTGTGGTGCGCGCTTTAGCGCTGAACGCTATAGAGGCCTACCCAAAGCCAGATGCACCAGGCGTTTATGTGGATGAACAAAAAATTGCGTCACTAGGATTACGTGTACGCAGAGGTTGTTCATTTCATGGACTTGCCTTAAATGTTGATATGGATCTCACCCCATTTAATCGTATTAACCCATGTGGCTATCAAGGCTTACAAATGGTTGATATGAAACGCCTCAATAAAGGCGTTATTTTATCGAATGTAAAGGCTCAGCTAGCGAATCAGCTGGCTGAGCAACTCGGATACAATTATCCGGCTATCCAACAAGGGTGGAAATAGAATGACAACAGAACGCAAACGCGTTGTCCAAGGGGAAAAATTACGCGGAGCCGATAAAATGGCGCGTATTCCCATTAAGATTGTTCCTACTGAAGAAATTCCACGTAAGCCTGATTGGCTTCGTGTCCGTATGCCAGCTTCGCCAGAGATAGCTCGTATCAAAGCGACTTTGCGTGAGCATAAATTAGCTTCAGTTTGTGAAGAGGCGAATTGTCCAAATTTAGGTGAGTGTTTCAGCAATGGCACCGCTACCTTTATGATTATGGGTGAAATTTGTACTCGCCGCTGTCCTTTCTGTGATGTTGCGCATGGTCGTCCTAATCCGCTTAGTGTTGATGAGCCAAAAGAGTTGGCGGCTGCTATTCGTGATATGAAACTAAAATATGTGGTTATTACCTCTGTAGATCGTGACGATCTTCGTGATGGTGGTGCACAACATTTTGTTGATTGTATTAGAGAAACACGTGCCGAAAGCCCGAATATTGAGATTGAAACATTGGTGCCAGATTTCCGCGGTCGCATGGAAGTAGCCATTAATACACTTTCAATTGCACCACCTGATGTTTTCAACCATAACTTAGAATCTATTCCACGTTTGTACCGTCAGGTAAGACCAGGATCAGATTATCAGTGGTCATTAGATCTTTTGAAAAACTTTAAAGATCGTTGTCCTGATGTACCAACTAAATCTGGTTTGATGGTTGGTATGGGCGAGACATTCGAAGAGATTGTTGAAGTACTAAAAGACTTACGAGCTCATAACGTTGACATGTTGACGATTGGTCAATATTTACAGCCTTCTAAGCATCATTTTCCAATGGCGCGTTTTGTACCGCCTGAAGAATTTGCACGTTATGAACAAGTTGCAAAAGAGCTAGGCTTTAAGCATGCTGCGTGTGGGCCTTTGGTTCGCTCGTCTTACCACGCGGATAAGCAAGCTCATGGCGAACACGTTTCTTAATTTGTTCGTTCGTTAGAATAAAGCGGAGTTAAGATATTTCTTAGCCCCGCTTTTTTTATTTGAACTAAACCTAAAAAATATGTCTGTGTTTCACTATGACGTACCTTTATTAGAAACGGTGCTAATTTACAGCTATTTAGACTTTTGGAGATGATATGAAGCCTTGGTCAATCAAAGATTCGATGGAACTTTATAATGTAAGTCATTGGAGTAGTGGCTTTTTTTCAATCAATGATAAAGGGCGCGCTATTGCGCTACCTGATAGGGAAAATAGCATTGATTTGACTGAGCTTTCTGTGGCGCTTAAACAACAAGGCATTCCTTATCCATGTCTTGTGCGTTTTCCTAATATTTTGCACTCGCGAATTGAGAAAATTACTAATTCGTTTCAACAGGCAATAGAGCATTACGACTACCAAGCAAAGTATGCCATTGTTTATCCAATTAAAGTAAACCAGCAGCGTCGTGTGGTAGAGGAAATTGCGGCATGTCAGCCAGATAATGCTGCTACTGTTGGCTTAGAGGCAGGTAGTAAGCCAGAGCTTATGGCTGTTTTGGCCATGCATAAAAACGCCGATGGAATCATAGTTTGTAATGGCTATAAAGATCGTGAATTTATCCATCTTGCTTTGATGGCCGAAAAAATGGGTCATCAGGTGTTTATTGTTGTTGAGAAGATGCATGAACTTGATTGGATTCTAGAAGAAGCCGACAAAATCGGGGTTCAGCCTCGAATTGGTATTCGTATTCGATTGGCCTCTACTTGTACGACGCATTGGGGTAACAGTGGTGGCGAAAAATCTAAGTTCGGTTTGACCACATCGCAATTGCTAAGAGCTATTGATCGCTTGCGTGAATTGGATCTGTTGCATTGTCTTGAGCTAATTCACTTCCACTTAGGCTCACAAATCACTCGTATCCGTGATATTCAAAATAGCCTTAAAGAGTGTGCTCGTTATTACGCAGAACTTCACCAGATGGGTGTAAAAGTTAAATGGGTCGATGTTGGTGGTGGTTTGGGGGTCGATTACGAAGGTACGCGTTGTCAAAATGATTTTTCAGCGAACTACAGTATCGGCGAATATGCCAATAATGTGGTGTTTGCTTTTCATAATGTGTGCGAGCAATACGAACTTCCGCACCCTCATTTGATTTCTGAATCAGGCCGAGCTGTGACAGCTCATCATGCCATGATGATTGCGGATGTTTTCTCACATGGAGCTGAGCACTTGCCAATTGAAGAGCCAGCTGAAGACAGCGAGCTAGAGCTGCAAAGACTTTGGGCTTCTTATCAAAGTTTAAAAGGCGAGAATGAAGAAGAAAGTCGATCTTTGGTCGAGATTTATCATGACTTGCTAGATGATTTCAATGACAGCTTGACCTTATATAATCACGGCCAGCTTAACCTATCGCAAAGAGCGCAAGCAGAGAACCTTTTCTTATCTGCGTGTCGCAACTTGTTGCCTCGTTTAGACAATCGAAATAGAGGGCACCGTGCGGTAATTGATGAGCTAAACGAACGTTTAGCTGAGAAATTATTTGTTAACTTGTCAGTGTTTCAGTCTATGCCTGATGCGTGGGGAATCGATCAATTGTTCCCAGTATTGCCTTTACAAGGCTTGGATCAAGCGCCTTCTTTCAGAGGCAAAATCCAAGATGTTACTTGTGATTCGGACGGTTGCTTGTACAGCTATGTGGATGGTCAAGGTATCGAGTCTTCTTTGCCATTGCCACCACCGCCACCAAAAGGTGAAGACTATTTAATGGGCTTTTTCTTGGTTGGGGCTTATCAAGAAACCCTAGGGGATTTGCATAATTTATTTGGCGACACTTGTTCCGTAGACGTTTACTTAACAGACGACGGTTTCAGAATTGATCACATATTGAAAGGTGATAGCGTTCAGGATGTACTTAAGTCCGTTAGCTATAATGAGCAAGAGTTGATGAAGCGTTATCAAGACAAAGTGGCAGCAAGTCCATTAAGCCAAGAAGAGCAAGTATCACTAATGGCGACCTATAAAAAAGTGCTAGAAGGCACAACATATTTGACTCAAGTATAAAATGAGCTTTTGTGCTTGTAGCGCAACATATTTTGGAGGTAGTAAGTATGAGTAATGTAAAAGTGGCCTGCGTTCAAATGGCGGTCAGTACAGACTTTCAAGCGAATTTAGATAATGCGGTTTCACAAGTAAGAGAAGCTGCTGCAAATCAGGCAAATATTATTCTTTTGCAAGAATTGTTTATGGGCCCATATTTTTGCATTGATCAAAAGCCAGCGTATTTTGATTGGGCGCAGCCGGTAAATGATTGTTTGGCTATTCAGACAATGAGTAAGCTTGCTAAAGAGTTAGGTGTAGTTTTGCCAATTAGCTTTTTTGAGCGCGATGGTAACGTCTTTTATAACTCTTTGGTGATGATTGATGCCAATGGTGAAGTAATGGATTTGTACCGCAAGACGCATATTCCAGATGGTCCTGGTTACCAAGAAAAATACTACTTCACACCAGGTAATACTGGCGTAAAAGTTTGGGATACGCAGTTTGGTCGAATTGGCTGTGGTATTTGTTGGGATCAGTGGTTTCCAGAGTTAGCGCGTGAGCTAGCTCTGAAAGGTGCAGAATTAATCTTCTACCCTACAGCAATTGGTTCAGAGCCTCCTTATCCTGAATGGGATTCCAAAGACCATTGGCAAAGAACCATGCAAGGGCATTCTGCAGCGAATATGGTGCCAGTCATTGCTGCAAACCGGATTGGTCGTGAAGAAGGTGAAAACAGTTTTATTCAGTTTTACGGCTCTTCATTCATGACAGACGAAATGGGGGCAATGAAGTGTGTCGCAAGTCGCGATGAAAGTACCATTTTGTACTCTGAGTATGATTTAGAAGCTATTCGTAAGGCCCGACGTTCTTTTGGTTTGTTTCGTGACCGTCGTCCAGACCAATATCAAGCCATTACTTCTGGAGCGGGTGTTACTTGGGATAAGTAGCAGTAAAGTAAAAAAGTGCCCGCATAAAGCGGGCACAAAGCTTTCCTTATCCTTATTGGTACAAAGGGGGAATATCAATAAGGTAGATCTACTTGCAATTGGCTTTTAGAAGCCTAAAGTCGTTGTATAAAATAGTGCAAGGCCTGTGTCTTTAGAAACACTCTGACGGCAATATAAAGCGAATTAAATGCTTTGAATTACAAGGCTTAAAAAGAAGCGCATCCTCGTCAGTATAGATCTGTCCAAAACCTAGATATTAACTATAGCTTGAGATTTTAACTATGGCCTACGATTTTACATAGGTGCGGATATAATTTTGCATCTACGCCTAGCTAAAAGATCCATCCATTTATTTTAGAGAATCGATGAACGTATTTAGTTCCCCAAGTGAATTGCCTTATTTTGCGATCATGTTGTCTAGTAAGTTGATGTTGAATGACTTGACTTACCGAATCATGGCAGAAAAAATGCTCGAACTAGCTCAAGGTCAGCCCGGCTATCTTGGTGCTGAATATGGTTCGGGGGAAATGGATCTGCTGATGACTTATTGGCAAACAAAGGAGGCTGCAGAGGGGTGGTTGACCCATGATATGCAGCGTAGAACCTTATCCATTGGTGAAAATTTTTGGTATGAAGAATATTCGTTAAAATTGTTTGAAGTGATGAGGGACATGTCATTTAAGTACTCTAACCAAGGTTTACATGCTTCACGTTTTCCTCGGATTGTTACCGAGAGAGGCGTATTGAAAATATTAGACGAAGCTCAAGCTCCGCTCTTGCACGATTATATTAATCAAGAAAAGGCGTTTCTTGCCCCATGGGAGCCATATAGAACCGATGGCTACTATTCACTTGAAACCTGCCAGTTACGAGTTCGAGAAATGCGTCGTGATTTTTTAGAAGATAAAGGCATTGTCTTTTGTTTTCTGTCACCTAATGAAGACAGAATGCTCGCTTACACCAATTATTCGAATATTATACGTGGTGTTTTTCAGGCCTGTAATCTTGGTTACAGTTTGCGAGAAAGTGAGCAAGGCAAAGGCATCATGCAAGAAGCCTTGAACGCAGGAATAGAATACATTCATAAAGAGCAGCATATTGATCGAATTCAAGCGAGCTATATGCCAAGAAATTCTCGCAGCGCAGCCGTGTTGAAGGCGCTGGGTTTTGATAAAGAAGGTATTGCAAGGGATTACTTGAAAATCAATGGACAATGGGAGGATCATATTCTCACGGCATTAGTACTGCGCTGAATATAGGCTAAAGTGTTCTGCTTTCAGGTTTTGTGAGAAGTAAAATCCGTCCCTTGGTGTTTTTTGTTGTCATCACTGACAGCACAGTAACACTTTCGTTGCTTGGATTTAAAATGGCTCTGGGCTCCTTATGAGCAATTATTTTGCCATAACGAGGACAAGCTTTAGGTACTTTCTTATCGTTTGAAATGAACGCGATACCGGTCAGCGGAAGAAGGTATTGAGTGGCTGTTTTTTGATAATAAAGTGTCTCTTTAAATTGAGGTGGGTAAAGTTCTAACGCAATTTGACCGGCTTCTCCATGCCATAGTGGCCATGTCTTAATGTGACTTCTTCCTGAGATTGATTCCACTGTGCCAGAAGATACTTTTTTAAACGAGTTGTTTAATTCAGCTTGGCCAGTGTTCTTTAGTCGTATTAAGCACAGTTCTACCGCTGGTGTTAGCAAGGTGATGCTGTTAATCGTCTGTGCTGTTAACCAAATTCCCTGATGCTGCTTTAAGGCTGTTTCTTGTTCACTGTTTTGTTGGGTGCATTGTTGTAAGTATAATTCCCCTCTAATGATAAAGAGAAAGGTATCTGCTTGATGGTGATAGAAGCGGCTAGGAATGTCTGTCTGAAACAGGTATTCATGTGCAATAAAAAGGTCATCTTGTTGATGGATGATAAAGTGTTTGCTTGACTCCCCAAGGCTGTAGTTCATCGGGTCAAGTGTGTTTTGTTCAGTTATGTTCACCATCAAGTACCTTTTTAATTATCGAATGTATTGAAACACGAGAATAGCGACCTTTCCATGATAATCTTACGGTGAGTGTTGCAGTGAGTTGGGATGTTTCTTTATAGTTGAGCCCATATTAGTTTATGAAATCCGCATGCGCCGATAATTTGCCCATGCAAACGATTATAGAAGGAAAGTTTCCTTGAGTGAGTTGTCAAATTTCGAGTCGAATGAAACCCTTTCATTAAAAGACTACACAGAAAAAGCGTACTTGAATTACTCCATGTACGTTATTTTAGATCGAGCCTTGCCGCATATTGGTGACGGTTTAAAACCGGTTCAACGCCGTATAATTTACGCGATGAGCGAATTAGGGCTGAAAGCCAGCGCGAAATACAAAAAATCCGCCCGTACCGTAGGGGATGTGCTAGGTAAATTCCATCCTCATGGTGATAGTGCTTGTTATGAAGCAATGGTGTTGATGGCTCAGCCTTTCTCATACCGTTATCCGCTTGTCGATGGTCAAGGTAACTGGGGTGCGCCAGATGATCCAAAATCATTTGCTGCCATGCGTTATACCGAGTCTCGTTTGTCAAAATACGCGGATGTACTGCTGAGAGAAGTAAGTCAAGGTACTGTGGATTGGACACCTAATTTTGACGGTACCTTACAAGAGCCATCGGTTTTGCCATCGCGATTGCCTAACTTATTGCTTAATGGCACGACAGGTATTGCTGTTGGTATGGCGACGGATATTCCGCCGCATAACTTGCGTGAAATTGGCAGTGCTTGTATTCACCTGCTTAATAATCCAAACGCTGAATTAGATGACTTACTCAATTTTATCCAAGGTCCTGATTTTCCAACTGGTGGCGAAATCATTACGCCAAAAAGTGACATAGTTAGACTTTATGAAACTGGCAAAGGGCAGATTAAAGCTCGAGCTCGTTTTACGATTGAAGAAGGCGAGATTGTTGTTAATGAGTTACCTCATCAAGTATCTGGTAGCAAAATTTTAGAGCAAATTGCGGCGCAAATGCAGGCGAAAAAACTACCAATGGTTGTGGATTTGCGTGATGAATCAGATCATGAAAACCCAACTCGACTGGTAATTGTGCCTAAATCAAATCGTGTTGATATTGATTCGGTTATGACGCATCTTTTTGCGACCACCGATCTTGAAAAGTCTTATCGCGTCAATATGAACGTGATTGGCCTAGACGGTTTGCCTCAAGTTAAGCCATTAAAGAACTTCTTATCTGAGTGGTTACGCTTTCGTATTGATGTAGTTCGTCGTCGTTTGCAATTCCGTCTTGATAAAGTTAATAACCGTTTACATATTTTAGAAGGTTTGTTAATTGCCTACTTAAATATCGATGAAGTTATCGACATCATACGTACGGAAGAAAAACCAAAAGTTGAGTTGATGGCTCGCTTTGGTTTGAGCGATATGCAAGCTGAATCTATTCTAGAGTTGAAATTGCGTCACCTTGCTAAACTTGAAGAAATGCGTATCAAAGGTGAGCAAGACGAGCTAGAGAAAGAGCGTAAGCAGTTAGAAGGTCTGCTGTCTTCGGATCGTAAGCTGAAAAAACTAATTACTGAAGAAATTCAAGAAGCTATTGACGACTTTGGTGATGATCGCCGAACGCCTATTGTTGCTCGTAAAGAAGCGCAGGCTTTTAGTGAAGAAGACTTATTGTCGAATGATCCAATTACGGTAGTTATCTCTAAACAAGGTTGGATTCGTGCCGCAAAAGGCCATGACATTGATGTGAATGGGTTGAGCTACAAGTCTGGCGATGAGTTCTTAGTGAGTACTAAAGGTCGTTCTAACCAAACACTTGTATTGCTTGCTTCTAATGGACGAACCTATTCTATCAAGGCACACACTTTACCTTCTGCTCGTGGCCAAGGCGAGCCTATTACAGGTCGTATTTCACTAGAAAAAGACGCAACTATTGTATCTGCGGTACTGGATAATGAAGAGGCGCATTACTTGATTGCAAGTGATGCAGGCTATGGCTTTGTTGCCCAGCTAAAAGAGCTGTATGCAAAAAATAAAGCAGGCAAAGCGACCTTGTCGTTACCGAAAGGTGCTCAAGTAATGGCGCCGGTTCCTGTGCAAGATCCAGCGTCTGGACGTGTTGTTGCTATCTCTAATGAAGGCCGTATGTTGGCGTTTGATGTCGCTTCGTTACCGCAAATGGCGAAAGGTAAGGGCAACAAGATGCTAAGTATTCCAAGTGCTCGTGCTGCAGACAGGGAAGAGTTAGTCATAGCACTAGCTTGTGTTCAACCAAATGATCTGTTGACGGCCTATGCTGGCAAGCGTTTTATCTCCTTTACTGAAAAGGATCTAGAAGAATATCTTGGCGAGCGTGGCCGAAGAGGCTTGAAACTGCCTAGGGGACTTCAGCGTATCGACAGTCTTGAAGTGAAAGTAGGTGAGGGTAAGGTAATCAAAGGCGACGAGTCGTCAAGCAAAGAGTTGTTTTAAAAAATTAGCAAATTAACACTAAAGTCTAGAATTATGTTCTAGACTTTAGTGTTTTATTAATCAAGTTTTCCGTACTACATTCGTCATGTGAAATGGACTTACTTGAAATAAGAGGAGAAGAATATGAAAGGCAGTAAAAAAGTAATTGATAGTCTGAACTCGCTGTTAGCGAATGAATTAGCGGCAATTGATCAGTATTTCATTCACTCGCGTATGTATGAAGATTGGGGTTTGAGCAAGTTGTATGATCGCCTTAATCATGAAATGGAAGAAGAAACTCAGCACTCTGATTGGCTTATCAAGCGCATTTTGTTTTTGGAAGGTGTGCCGTGCATGACTAAGCGTCGCGATTTGCTAATTGGCTCTGATGTTCATTCTATGATGAGTAATGATTTGACACTTGAACTAGAAGTCGTGAGTTGTGTTCGTGAAGCGATTGCTGTGTGCGAAGCCGAAGGCGATTATCAAACACGTGAGACACTTGAAAAGTTACTGTTTGATACTGAAGAAGACCATGTTTATTGGTTGGAAAAACAACTTGGCCTAATGGATAAAATTGGCATGCAGAACTATTACCAGTCACAGATGGGTAACTAAGGAGAGATTTTATGAAAGGGGATCGTGACGTAGTTGCCAACCTAAATAAGGTATTAGCGAATGAATTGGTGGGTATTAACCAATATTTTCTTCATGCTCGTATGTTTAAAGACTTCGGTTTTAGTACGCTTGATAAAGCAGACTATAAAACTTCCATTCAAAAAATGAAAAATGCTGATCGTTTGATTGAGCGAGTTTTGTTTTTAGAAGGTTTGCCTAATCTGCAAGATCTTGGACGTCTGCGTATTGGGGAAAATAGTGAAGAGATGATTTCGGCTAACTTAGAGTTCGAATTAGATACTTTGCCAGCTCTTAAAGCAGCTATCAATTTATGTGAACAGAAAAAAGACTTTATGAGTCGTGATACGCTGGAAAAAATATTAGAAGAGCAAGAAGAGCAAATTGACTGGCTTGAAACTCAGCAGCATTTAATTGCCAGTTCTGGAATCGAAAATTATCTTCAGTCACAAATGTAATAAATCAGTTATTACCACGGTGTAATAACTGATCTTAAGCGACCTGAACTTGAGTTTCTGCTATTTTGAGAAGCTCATTGTTCAGTAATTTTTTCGCGCACTGACAGCACTTTCCACACTGGCTACCAATGCTGTGCTCTTTGTATAGCTCACGCATGGTTGTCGCCCCTTCTTGAATGGACGCTTTGATTTCTCTGTCTGATACGCGGTTACAAATACAAACGTACATAAATGAAAATCACTCTCACTAATATTCTAATCATGCGATTGTATTTTTAATGTTAATGATTATCAATAGATAAGAATTTATCTGTTTGCATGGTTTGATAGTTTTTTTTTAGAGTTTTGTCGAAGAGTTAACGATAAGACCAAATGACAGCTTTAGCCTTATCGTCAGTAGGATGTAGTTATATGGATTACAACTCTTTTTCTGCAATATCGGTAAGCACTTTTAAGAAGGATTCTGGAGTGTGAGCGCCTTGAACCATATATTTGTCGTTGATGACATATGTCGGCACTGAATTAATTTCTATACCACGTAAATGCTGTAGTTTTTTTTCAGTCAGTGCTTTAGCTTCTGTGCTCAATGCGTATTCAATATCGGATTTTTGCATACCGATACTTACTGCTACTTCTTCTAAGATACTCTTCGATCCTATGTCTTTTCCGTCCGTGAAATAGGCATGAAATGCTGCCAAAACAAACGGTGTTGCTAATCCTGACTTAGTGGCAGCAAGCACAAATTGGTGAGCAAGTTTAGTATTGGGGATGCGATCTTTTTCTGAGAAATTGAATTGAATACTTGCTTCAATCCCCACTTGTTGAATAGCGTGAGTGGCTTCATTGAGTTTTTCTTGACTGCCAAACCGCTCGCCGAGGTAAGTTTCTCGGTCGGCGCCTTCTAATGGCATATCAGGATGTAGCTCAAAGGGCTGCCAACGAATGTCGATTTTATAGTCATCGCCTAATTGTTCAATAGCTTGTTTAAGGCGGGAATAACCTAAATAGCACCAAGGGCAAACTACATCTGAAATAATGTCGATACGAAGATCTGCCATGTTTTCTCCTAAAAAATAAGTTACTGAGAGTGTAAAGTGTTTAATTGACGCTTAAAGCTATGCATTGACTAATTTCTGTATAAGAGCGACCGCTTTCTTTGTGCCAATGATTAAACGCGCCTTGTGCTGCTTTCCACGCGGATTGAGTGTCTCTTCCTGTGGTAATTATCTCGTGTTGACGTAAATAGCCTTCGACATCTCTGGTGAGCATAAACGTGTCTTTGCCCATTGCTCTTAATGTATAGGGGCCGGTGTTGCCACCAAGGCGAGCGCCATGCTTTTTCAAATAGGCCCACAGGCCAATAATGTCGTCATTCGGCCAGTTAGCAACAAAGTTAGAGAATGATCCATAGCTAGCCTGACATTCGCTAATCATCAGGGCGTTTTCTCGGATCGTCATCACCTTGCCAAAGTTACGAATGATGCGTACGTCTTTGGCTTTTTCTTCCCACATTTCGTCATGAATTAACAACATTTTTTCGATATCAAAACCGAAAAAAACCGTTTCAAAACCGGGCCATTTGTTGCGAACTACTTGCCAGTTAATGCCAGATTGAAAGACTTTCTGAGAGAACGCCGCCAGCCATCTATCGTCACTGTGTTGACTGAGTTTTGATGGGCTTAGTGGTACAGATAGCATGGCTTCAAGGTGTTTTGCTCCATCATGTCGAAGAGCTGCACGATCGTAAATGGATTGAAAGAGTTCGTATTTCATCCTGGACTCCTATTTTGTGGCGCTCAGTTTATCATAAGCCTTGCTCTAGGGAAGGTGCGAATAAGTCTACTAAGCCTCAGTCTTTCAGAGAAATCGTCAAATAAGGCGCGACTCTGAAGGAATGTAGGTACCTTTCAAAGAGTCGCAACGACATGTGGCGTTTTCTCTGAAAGACCCGCAGGGCATGTCCTAAAAGCCTGTATTCTTTGTTGAGTACCTCGAAAATAGAACCATTATTCACATTCGCTACTCGCCTCGAATAACAGGCTTTTATCCACATGCTGAGACAAGAGGACTTGTTCGCACCTTCCCTAGATAATGGCTGAACTGATAACTTGTTTGGTATTTTAGTGATGGACGCTATGTGTTTGTCCTATAATGCCAATAAATGACCCTGTCGAGAGAAGTTGAATGACACACTTAAGCGTTAATCTGAATAAAATTGGCTTGCTTCGAAATTCTCGTGGAAGAGATTATCCAAATTTGATTGATATGGCGGAGCGTACGCTGGAACTGGGCGCGTTTGGTATTACCATTCACCCAAGACCAGATCAGCGTCATGCGACCTATCAAGATGCCTACGATTTGAAGACGCTATTAAAACGTTTTCCAGGTGCTGAATTAAACGTTGAAGGTTTTCCTGATGCGCAGTTTTTGGACGTTGTTTTAGAAGTAGAACCTGATCAATGTACGCTGGTACCTGATGATCCAAATCAGCTAACATCTGATCACGGTTGGAATATCGCTCGTGACCAAGATGCATTGCGTCCAGTCATTGCTAAACTCAAAGCCAAAGGTATACGCGTTGTATTATTCATGGACCCAGAAGCTGAAAATATGGCGTTAGCTAAAGAGGTTGGTGCTGACCGTGTAGAACTTTACACTGAAGCCTATGCTAATGCGTTTGGAAAAGACGGATTTACTGAGGTTCTTGAGACTTATCAGCACGCTGCACAAGCCGCATTAGACGCGGGTTTAGAAGTGAACGCTGGACATGATTTGGATCTGAATAATGTTCAAGCTTTGTGTGAACAAGGTCGAATTATGGAAGTATCGATTGGTCATGCTTTGACGGTTGAAGCTTTGGATCTAGGCTGGAATAACGTTGTAAAAGCCTATCTTGAAAAATTGGCTTGAGAAATAGGTGACTAAACTAGAGACTCGAGCATGCAAAGCGCAAAAAGAGCACGCTGTGATAATTGCCACTTTTTAACAGAACAGTGTGTTTGTCATTGGATACCTGTGCTTTCTACGCGATTAAAGATCTTGATTTTGCAAGATCCTAAAGAAGCGCAACATGCCAAAAACACTGTGTCATTATTGTCTTTAGGTTTGTCGTCAGTGGAATGTATTTCGATAGCAAATCACGATGTGCTGGCGAGTGCTTTGAGGCAAAAAGATCCAGCTAAATGGCGTTTGGTATTTCCATCGGATTCTGCTGTCGCTATCGAATCGATAGATGCAGACTCGACTGCTGAGGTTGAAGGCTTAATTTTAATTGATGCAACTTGGCGGAAGGCGAAGAAATTCTATTTCATAGAACCCTTACTATATGATTTTAAAGCGGTTTGTTTTTCACAGGCGCCAGTTGGGCAGTACAGTATTCGCAAGTCACCAGGTATTGAGTCATTATCAACCTTAGAAGCGTGTGCCTATGCAATAGAACAAGTTACTGGTGAAAATATGCAGCCATTAAGAGAGTTTATGGTTGTGGCGCAAGAATGGCAGTGGCGTAAGCAGCCTTTAAGTCATCGATACCTTGAGTAATCGTTAACGAATTATAAGAAGACAAAGAGATTTGAAATTATTATGAATAAACAAACTGAAATTGAAGCCGCCGTGTTGCGTCGCCTTTTGAAACACCTTGACGATAATAAGTCCGTGCAAAATATTGATCTGATGAACTTAGCTGGTTTTTGTCGTAACTGTTTGAGTAAGTGGTATATGGCCGAGGCAGAGCAGCAAGGCGTGAAAGTAGACTACGATGAAGCACGCGAATTTGTCTATGGCGAACCTTATGACACTTGGAAAGCCAAGTATCAACCAGAAGCCACAGCCGAGCAGTTGGCCGCTTTTAATGCAAAGCCTAAGTCTGACAAGTAACTTTGCAGTGAAAAAACGATTTAATTCGTTTTTTTCCTATCTAAGAAGCACCAAACGTATTGTTTGTGTGCTTCTTATCATGTGCTTTGTGCCGCATTGGTGGTTGTATGCTGATGTGTCAGATAAATATCGAAAGTTAGCGAAACAAGCTGGCGTAGTCTATGGCGCGGGTGCAGAAAAGCGTATTTTAGCTTGGCGAAAGCTGATTGATGATTCTCGATCTTTACCTATTGTTGATCAGCTCGCTCAAGTGAATAACTTTTTTAACCAGATGGATTTTGTCGACGACATGACCTTGTGGGGGAAAGAAGACTATTGGGCAACACCCATTGAGTTTTTAGGCATGCAAGCTGGAGACTGTGAAGACTTTACCATAGCCAAATACTTCACTCTCAGAGAGCTTGGTGTGCCAGATGAAAAGCTACGACTTGTCTATGTAAAGGCGTTAAAGCTTAATCAGCATCATATGGTATTGGCGTATTATCACAAACCAACGTCCGTCCCTGTCTTGCTTGATAATCTTGATAAAGAATTAAAACCCGCGTCAAAGCGCAATGATCTCTTGCCTATTTATTCGTTCAACGCAGAGAATTTGTGGCTTTCAAAAGAAAAAGGGCGCGGTGTATTGGTAGGTGGCTCATCTAGATTGAGCTTGTGGACAGATTTAAATAATCGTTTTAATACGATGACAAACTAGGAGAACTTGGATGACGCTGTTCCGCCAATTAATGATGACGATTATTGCCATATTCTCATTGATGCTAGCTGTTGTGATGGGCATTAATTTTAACACTACGAAAGGCTATTTGATCGGGCAATTGGAATCCACCACCCAAGACTCAGCAACATCCTTGAGTATGTCGGTATCCGATTTCATGGCGTTAGAAGACTATGCATCAGTGGAAAGTAGCATTAACGCTGTATTCGATAGCGGCTATTTTTCAGAAGTGCGCATTCATGTTTACGATACAGATAAAAATATTACCCGTTCCAATGAAACAAAAATAGACGGTGTACCAACCTGGTTTATTCAGCTAATTGATTTCAAGGTGCCAGTGGCCAAAGCGGTTATTTCAAATGGCTGGAGTGAGTTAGGGCAAGTTTATATTACGGGTAGTGCCGGGTATGGCTACAATCAGCTTTGGCTCGCTTCACGGGATTTATTAGTGTCCTTTTTTGTGATTGGTGCAATCACTCTGGTTATTGGCAGTTTTGCGTTACGTTATTTATTTCGACCTTTGGCTGAGCTTGAAAAACAAGCGGAAGCGATTCAGCAACGTCGTTTTATTAAAACCATTGCAGTGCCTAAAACACGAGAGCTAAAGTCTGTTGTTTTATCTATGAATCGAATGGCAGAGAAACTAGAAAAAGAGTTCGCTTCTGAAGTCGAAACGGCTCAATGGCTGCAAGCCAAAGCGTTTAAAGATCCCGTTAGTGGATTAGGGAATCGACATTTTTTTGAAAGCCAGATGAAGTCACATTTTGCTGAAAGAGAGCGTGGTATTGATGGTCTGGTTCTGATTAGTTTGGCGGATTTAGGTAAGTTAAATAATGAGCGTGGTTATGAATCAGCGGATATGTTTATTCAGTCTGCGGCCGATATTTTAACCAAAAAAGTGTCAACACTTTCTTCTTTCTCAACCTTAGCGCGTTTATCTGGCGCGGACTTTGTTTTGCTTATCCCTAATTTTGATCAAAGTCAGCTTATCAAAGTAGTTGATGAAATTTTGGCAGAGCTAATGGAGTTGAATACGGCTAGCATTAGTTATTCTGCTGCGGTGGCCAATATTGGTGCAGTGACCATTGATGGATCGGTAGAGCGTTCAAGTGCCATGTCTCAAGCAGATGCGGCTCTGCGTGAGGCAAAACGAGAAGGTAGCAATACGAGTAAAGTGTTTGACCTTAATATGGGCCAAGATATGGCCATTAGTAAAACTGCTTGGAAAGAAATATTAGAATCAGCAATACGGCATAAATCTTTCAAACTTAAAAAACAAAAAATTACAACTTTGGATGAAACGCCAATTATTCTTCATGAAGAAGTCTTTATGGGCTTGGAGCATGCTGGGAAAGAGTATCATGCGGGGTATTTTATTGGTTTGGCTGAACTGTTTGATTTAGGTAGTCAAATAGACCAAGTCATTATTGGGCGAGTGATCGAACACATTAAATCGAGGCAGCTTACTGTTCCATTAACCGTAAATTTGTCAGCCTCTTCTTACGCTAAACCTGCTTTTATTACGTGGTTAGATAAAACATTGAGTAACCTTAATGCAGACGTAAAAAGTAAATTGATGTTTGAGATTTCGGAGCAGAGTGTTCTGGTTGAAGAGGCACAGGCGAATGAGTTGGCTCAGATGCTAAAAACACAGCGAGTGCAATTTGGGATTGATAATGTGGGCAAGCAGTTTTCTGCCTTTCAATATTTACAAACTTTGATGCCGGATTATGTCAAAGTAGATTCTTCTTATACCCGAATGGCTGCAGGCAAAGAGTCTGAGTCTTTCTTCATGCACACTTTGTGTAAGATGTTTAATAGCTTAAACATTGAAGTGATTGCGACGGGGGTTGAAAGCGAAAAACAATGGATAGCATTGAAACGTTTTGATGTATCGGGCGGTCAAGGATTTCTAATCGGTCGTGCACAAGATATGTAGATCGATGTCGCTATCTTGTTTCCTTAAAAATGAAGATACTTTAGATTAAAGCGTCTTCATCGTCTCCTTCGGCAATACCACTATCTGTCATTAAGCTTTCGTCGCTACTACTGTGTACGCCACGAACCCATTTTCTACCGAGTAATTTTTTCTGTGCCGCTAGGGGCAATTCAGTAAATTGTATTAAGCGTTTTTCAGTTAGAAGGTCTACCAAATCTTCAAGTATTCGCATCATTTCACCGTCAGAACTAGCGAGTATTTCTTGGGTGCTAGTGCTTGCTGTAGTGAATTTTTTTTCCAATATGCTAGCAACTGTCGGATCATTTGGTGCTACGAGTAGTTTGTACTCATCTGATTGAGATGTGGCGACATCAATAATTACACCATTCTCATTGACTTTTGCGTATAGCATGTTGATTTCCTTCTGTGTTTCAATTTGTAGTAAGGCATAAGTTCGCTTCACATATTACTTAATAAACACTATTCTAGACCATAATTAATAAGCTATTTGTTTATAAAAAAACAGATTTTCGGTAGTTTTAGGAGAATATAGAGTATGTCTGACTCTGGTCGTTCAGAACAGAACTCTTCGTCACCTTTAGAAAATGATTCGTATGAAGAAAATGAAGTTACAAATGAATCAGACGAAGGGAAGACGGATGCAGAAGTTGAAGATGGTTCTAAAGAAGATATTGATCAGTGGGATACACAAGGTGCTTCGTTAGAATACCCTAATCCTCTGTTAGATTGCTTAGTACTGTTAAGCAAATACTTTCATAATCCTTATACTTCGGATGGTATTGCTTCAGGTTTACCTATTACCGACAATGCAATGACACCAGAACTTTTTCAGCGTGCGGCTAAGCGTATTGGCATTAGTACTCGTTTTGTTAAACGACCTATCGCAAAAATCCCCAACATGGTCATGCCCGCGGTGTTGCTATTAAGGGATCAGCAAGCCTGTATTCTACTTGAATTGGATAAAAAGCAAGGCACCGCAAAAATACTTCGTCCAGAATCTGGTGAGGGGGAAATTACTCTTCCTATCGATAAGCTTGCCGAGTCTTGTACTGGTTATTGCTTCTTTGTTCGTCCTTTGTATCAATTTGATAAACGCTCTGAAAAAAGCGATGAAAAAGAAAGTAAAAAAGGGCATTGGTTCTGGGGAACTATTTCTGGTTCTTGGCGAATTTATCGAGACGTGTTTATTGCGTCTTTATTAATCAATATCTTCGCTGTTGCTAGTCCTCTTTTTGTGATGAACGTCTATGACCGAGTTGTGCCGAACAATGCATTTGATACACTCTGGGTGTTGGCCATCGGCGCTGCTGTCGTGTACTTATTTGATTTTTTATTGCGAACCTTGCGGGCTTATTTCATTGACATAGCTGGCAAAAAATCAGATATCTTGATATCGGCAGCTATCTTTTCCAGAGTAAATAATATCACCATGGCATCAAGGCCTAAGTCTGTTGGGGCTTTCGCCAAAAACCTACAAGAATTTGAAAGTATTCGAGACTTCATTACATCGGCGTCTATCACCACTTTGGTTGATATTCCTTTTATGTTTCTGATTATTGGTGTGATTTGGTTGATTGGTGGTCCTGTTGGCTATATTCCCATTGTAACCATTGCTCTGATCGTCCTTTATAGCATCATCATTCAAATCCCATTACGTCGCTCTATCGAAGAGGGTCAAAAAACGGCATCACAAAAAAATGCGGTTTTGATTGAGAGTTTGTATAACGCGGAAAGTGTGAAGCTCAATAATGCTGAAGGCGTGATGCAGAAACAGTGGGAAAATGCTGTTGGTAACATTGCTGATTGGGGAGTCAAAACTCGTCAGTTGTCACAATCTTCTTCCTCTTTTGCGATGGTAGCTCAGCAGCTAACTACCGTTATTATTGTCATTGTTGGGGTGTATCAAATATCTGAAGGTAATATGAGTATGGGCGCTTTGGTTGCGTCTGTTATGTTGACTGGAAGGGCGCTTGGCCCTATGGCGCAAGTAGCTGGTTTAGCGACACGCTATAACCAAGCAAAATCTGCTTTTACATCTCTAAATGAAATTATGTCTTCGCCAGTTGAAAACCCGGATGATGTCAAGTTTGTTCATCGCCCAGTGTTTAAGGGAGAATTTCAATTTGAAGCAGTTAACTTCGCTTATCCTGATCAAGAACAAGCCGCAGTTAGTGCTATTAATATTAATATTAAGCAAGGCGAAAAAGTCGCTATTATTGGCCGGATCGGCTCTGGTAAGTCGACCCTTGGTAAATTAATGACAGGGCTTTATACACCTGATAGCGGCGCTATAAGAATTGATGGCGTGGATCTGCGCCAAGTAAACCCAACCGATCTACGTCGGAATATTGGTGCAGTTTCGCAAGATGTGAATTTATTCTATGGCTCGATAAAAGATAACATTGTGATGGGCGTTCCTTATATGGAAGACGATGCCATTATTCGTGCGGCAGATCTGTCCGGAGTATCTGAGTTTGCCAATCGTAAACCAAGCGGTTTAGACAGTATTGTTGGTGAACGTGGCGCCTTGTTATCTGGGGGGCAGCGTCAAAGTATTGCTATCGCAAGGGCACTACTTTTTGATCCACCAATTTTGATTTTGGATGAGCCGACAGCTTCGATGGATAACACCACAGAGTCTCGAATGAAGCGTCGCTTAATAGAAGGGGTGAAAGACAAAACCCTTATTTTGATTACACATAAGGCCTCTATGCTAGATATGGTCGATCGAATTATCGTTATGGATAATGGTCGCTTGATTGCTGATGGTCCAAAAGCGCAAGTGCATGAAGCGCTTCGTCAAGGCAAGTTGAAGGTCAGTTAATAATGAGTAATAAAAATTCGATTTCACAAGATGATTTAGAGTATCTGACAGACCGAAATGCGGCCTTGATGTTGAAAACACCACGTGGCGGTAGAATTATCCTTTGGGTGATTTTTATTTTCGTGGCAGCGGCATTGGTGTGGGCTAATTATACGGCTTTAGATGAAGTTACTGTGGGCGAAGGGAAAGTTATTCCTTCTAGCCAAGTCCAGCAGATTCAAAACCTTGAAGGTGGTATTTTAAAAGAAATTAATGCCAAAGTAGGTCAAGTGGTCGATAGTGGACAAGTGTTGATGACGATAGAAAATACTGAAGCCTTGTCATCATTGCGTGAGCAGCAAGCCGAATCGATTAATTTAAAAGTTCGAGCGACTCGTTTACAGGCTGAATCTTATGGTCTGGAGCCTAAATTTGATCCGGAAATCATGAAAGATTATCCGCTGGTTGTAAAGCGTGAACTTGATTTATATAACAACAGATTAGAGTCTTTACGGACTAACCAGGTTGGCTTTCAGCAGCAGATTGAGCAAAAGAAACAAGAAATAGTTGAGTTACAGGCAAAACTAGAAAATTTAAAACAGAGTTATGCTTTTTCGAAAGAAGAGCTGGCATTAACTCGACCTGCGTTTGAGCAAGGAGCCGTGTCTAGGGTTGAGTTATTGCAGCTCGAACGCCAAGTCAATCAGTTGCAAGGGGATTTGGAAGCAACTCAGTTAGCGATTCCTCGGGCGCGTTCAGCGCTGAAAGAAGCGCAAAGTAAACTATCCGAAGGTGAAGCGAAATTTAGGGCGGATGCCCAAGAAGACCTAACTGGAGTAAAAAGTAAATTAGATCAGTTACGTGAAAGTAATGTATCCCTTGAAGATAAAGTATCAAGAACACAGGTTCGTTCACCAGTAAAAGGTATCGTGAAACAGATTCAAATTAATACGGTTGGCGGTGTCATCAAGCCCGGTATGAATTTGCTTGAAATTGTACCGTTTGAAGATTCATTGTTGATTGAGGCAAAAGTACGTCCTGAAAATATTGGTTTTATTAAACCTGATTTGAGTGCCGTGGTTAAACTCTCCGCCTATGATTTTGCAATATTTGGTGGTTTGCATGGCATAGTTGAAAACATCAGTGCCGATACTATTCTTGATGAAGAGGGCAATAGCTTTTATTTGGTCAGGGTGAGGACTGATAAAAACTATTTAGGAACAGAGCAAGCCCCATTGCCCGTTATTCCAGGCATGCAAGCGACAGTAGATATAATTACTGGTAAGAAAACCTTATTGGATTATTTGCTTAAGCCAATTTTAAAAGCAAAACAAAATGCGCTTCGTGAACGGTAATTACAAAAAAGTTTTCAAGCTCAATGAACAGTTACAAATGTTAACAATACGTTATTATTTGCTGGTTAGAATGGTTCATCGCACTTAATAGGACGAGACTTATTTTGAAAACTTTGTGTTGGAATACAGATGACGCCGTATGGAAACATTGGAATCAAATAGTCAGTGTGGATTCCTTATTGGTACGAGCAGAGACATTTGAAGAGGTATATCAAACATTAGAAGCGGCATCGTCTAGCTTCACTTACTGCTTTATCTATTTAGAAGATAAATTTTTTTCTAAACAGGTTGAAGAAGTGGTTGCACTTTGTTCAGCCTTTCCAAAGCAAAAAGTTATCGTGTTTCCTAATCAATCAAGTCAAGCTGCCGCTTTAAGACTTTTTTCTGTTGGCGTTAGCGGGCAATGTGCTCCTTATATTGGTAAAGAGCAACTTTCTCTGGTGCTTTCGGTTGTTGACTCCGGTGAAATCTGGGGCGGAAAAGCATTTATTCAACAGCTTATTATGCAATCTACCGCGCCCGCAGAGATTCACAACGATGAACTGGATGACTTGTCTGAACGTGAATTAGATGTTGCTCACAGTGTTTCGAAAGGCTTGTCTAATAAGCAAATCGCACTTGAAATGGGTATTACAGAGCGTACTGTAAAAGCGCATTTGACGTCTATTTTTAAGAAAACCAACACTAAAGACCGCTTGGCTTTAGCTCTGCTTGCACAGACTCGATATGCTGTGCATTAATTTGGTTCTTTATTAGCGCTAGCTTGCACTGCTTCAGTTCTTACCTATTATTCGTGTGTTACTTTTTGGTTAATTACTCTTAAAAGGCTCTATTTAGAGCCTTTTTTGCCTCTAATCTCCGGAAAATTAATGTGTCGAAATGGCGCATATCTTGCATTTTATCTGAATGTGATTTTACGATTTTTAAGAGAATGCACCATGCCTGCGCCCCCTGAAAAAGAATTAACCGTGATGCTTGTTGATAATGAGCCTGCGCGAGCCGCTATTGTAGAACAGGCCATGATTGACAGTGGTTATCGTGTTATTAGACGACTGGAAAATGCCAAAAACCTAACGGAAGCGGTAACGGAATTTCAACCAGATATGGTAATTATTGATATCGAATCTCCTGATCGAGATATGTTGGAAAACATGTCGCGACTCACCAAAGATAATCCTCGTCCCATTGTTATGTTTGCTGAAGAAGATGATTCCAGACATGTAGAAGCAGCTATTCGAGCGGGTGTCAGTGCCTATGTGGTTGATGGTGTTAACAGCGGTAGCGTGAAAGCGTTATTGCAAGTTGCGATTGCCCGGTTTAGAGAATTTCAGGCGCTAAGATCTGAATTGGAATCTGTAAAAAGTCAGCTTGAAGACCGTAAGCTGATAGACAAAGCAAAAGGTTTGATAATGAAACATCAAAAATGTGATGAGCCCGCAGCCTATCAAGCGCTTCGGAAACTAGCGATGGATCGTAGTCAGCGAATGACTGACGTCGCTCGAAATATCATATCTGTGATGGAATTGATGGGAGGTTCAAAATGAACCTGATACAGCCAAATAATATTATTCAAACTAGCGAGTCTGTGCGGATTGGTTTTATTCCATTAATCGATTGTGCGCCTTTTGTGATTGCCCAAGAAAAAGGCTTTTTTATTCAAGAAGGCGTGGATGTGGTGTTATCTAAAGAAGCATCTTGGGCAAGTATCCGCGATAAAGTGGCCTTCAATTTGCTTGATGGTGCGCATATGTTGGCGTCTATGCCGATTGCTGCTAGTTTAGGAATTGGCACCATTAAGACACCCATGCAAACCAGCTTTACTGTTAGTCATAATGGTAATGGCATCACTATTGGTAACGCTTTGTACGAAGAGCTACAGCACCATGCTGAATCTTCGGTTGATATTCGAACTGGCGTGGCATTGAAGAGGTTGCTAGATGGCCGAGCAGCTAATGCAGCTCCATTGCGTTTTGCGATGGTCTATCCTTACTCATCCCATAACTATCAGTTAAGAGATTGGTTGAGTCGAGCTGGAATTGATTCCGATAAAGATGTGCAAATAGTTGTAGTTCCACCGGTAAAAATGCTTGATAGTTTAAGACAAGGTGATATTGATGGTTATTGCGTAGGTGAGCCTTGGAACAGTCTTGCAGTGGAGCAAGGTATAGGCCACATGTTGGTTACTGGATATGAAATTTGGGGTAGTACGCCGGAAAAAGTCTTTGGCGTAAATTCCGTATGGGCTGAACATAACCTAGAAGTATATTTGTCAATTATTCGCGCTTTGGAAAAAGCTTGTTTGTGGGTAGATGAACCAAATAACCAGACTGAATTACTGAGTATCTTAAGTCATCCTGATTATTTGAATTGCACGTTAGAGCAGCTGGTTTATGGTTTTAGTGCGATTAAACCAAAGGGGCAATTCGATTGGCCAATGAAGGCGTATCAGCGTTTTTCTGGTAGCGATATTAATAAACCTTTGCCGAGCTATGCATTATGGATCATGGCGCAAATGCACCGCTGGCAGCAACTGGGTGACATTAAGTCACTGAACGACGTGGCGGAGCAGGTTTATCGTCAGGATCTTTATTACAAAGCATTAGGTTTGACGGAAGAAAAAAACAACACGGATTGGCATTTGTCTGTCGAAGATGAGTCTACTTGGTTGGATTCTGTTGCTTCGGGAAAGATCCGCTTACATCCAAATGGCATTTTAAATGGTTTTGATAAGTAGTTTGTACGTGTCTTTTTTTAGTGCGCTATGCATGATAACTGGGCAAATAGATTTATTTGGCCTGCTGAATTATTTTATCTAGACAGCGGATTTAAGGTAAAAAACCTATAAATCATAAGGTTAGTTTTATTGGCACGCTGCGTGCTTTGTAAAACACATAGACATAAAGTTTTGAAAAAAATTGGTGGAATTAGCAACGACCGTTAATTATCACCCACATTATTGATAGTCCAATGTAGGATTTTCTTTGAATGGCAAAGGCGCCTGCGAACACATTTTTTTGTGATTCGCATGCGCCTTTTTTTGTTTTTGTACTTTTTAACCCCTTAAGCGGAGTGTGACTATGAACCTAAGATTTTTGAAAACGATAATTCCCTTGCCGAGATTCGTTAATGCCACTCAAAAAATTAGTTTTTCTATATTGTTGGGCTCTGCGCTTTTATCTGGAGCAGCTCATGCGGAGCTGGGTTATGCAGAAAAAGAAGAGCTTAAATTTGGTTTTATCAAGCTAACGGATATGGCGCCATTGGCGATTGCTTATGAGAAAGGCTATTTCGAAGACGAAGGTTTGTACGTCACCTTAGAAGCGCAAGCAAACTGGAAAGTTCTACTAGATCGAGTGATTGATGGTCAGCTAGACGGCGCTCATATGTTAGCGGGCCAGCCACTTGGTGCCACCATCGGATACGGTACTAAAGCCCACATTGTGACGGCTTTTAGTATGGATTTGAATGGTAACGGCATTACGGTTTCAAACGATGTTTGGGATGAAATGAAGAAAAACATTCCCAATGGCCCAGATGGCAAGCCGGTTCATCCAATCAGCGCCAGCGCTTTAAAACCTGTGGTTGATGGTTATAAAGCGCAAGGTAAGCCATTCAAAATGGGCATGGTATTTCCTGTTTCAACACATAACTACGAACTGCGTTATTGGCTTGCTGCTGGTGGCATTCATCCAGGTTACTACGCGCCAGCCCGAGGCGACACCAGTGGTCAAATTAACGCCGATGCTTTGTTGTCGGTGACGCCACCACCACAAATGCCTGCAACGATGGAAGCTGGAACGATTTCAGGTTACTGCGTTGGTGAGCCTTGGAACCAACAAGCCGTATTTAAAGGCATTGGTGTGCCAGTCATTACCGATTATGAAATTTGGAAGAACAACCCTGAGAAAGTATTCGGTGTCAGCAGTGACTGGGCGGAAAAGTATCCAAATACCCATATTCGTGTAGTTAAAGCGATGATTCGTGCGGCGAAATGGTTGGATGAAAACAACAATGCAAATCGTCCTGAAGCGGTAAAAATACTTTCTCGTAGCCAATATGTTGGGGCAGATTACGATGTCATTGCCAACAGCATGACAGGGACATTTGAGTATGAAAAAGGTGATAAGCGTGAAATCCCCGACTTTAATGTCTTTTTCCGTCATAACGCGACTTACCCATATTACAGCGATGCCATTTGGTATCTCACACAAATGCGCCGTTGGGGGCAAATTGCTGAACCAAAATCAGATGAATGGTTTATGAAAACCGCGAAAGAAGTTTATCGCCCAGATATTTATGCGCAAGCCGCAAACGCTTTGATTGAAGATGGTGTTATGACAGCGTCTGAGTTCCCTGATTTCGCTAAAGAAGATGGCTTTAAACCGCCACAAAGTGACTTTATTGATGGTGTGACTTATGACGGCAAACACCCAAATGATTACTTGAAAAGCTTCAAAATCGGTTTAAAAGGCGACGACCAAATCTAAACCAAACAGGATAAAGCGGCCACAGTCGTAGTCGCTTTATGAGTCAAATTGAGCGAGAAACAGATGATGATACCAAACGTAACCATGGCTTCTTTAAAAGACAAAATCAGCACCTTTTCTTTTAAAGGGATCTTGCTGCCGGTCTTTGGCATTTTAGTGTTTATCTTGCTGTGGCAGGTGGGAGCGAGTCGTGTTCATACCTCTTTGGGTGAGTTTCCAGGGCCGGTGGTAGTTTATGAGCAATGGAATAGTCTCGTAGCAGAGCATCAGAGAGAGCGTGTAAAAGAAGACAAATTTTATGTTCGTCAAGAAGAGCGTATTGCTGAGCGACAAGCTAAAGATCCTAGCTATGTCGGTACGTTAAGAGATTACACAGGTAAGCCTACTTTTTTTGATCAGATATTTACCAGTTTATATACCGTATTGGCTGGCTTTGGTTTGGCCAGCCTAATTGCCATTCCTTTAGGGATTTTAATTGGCTTAAATAGATCGGTTTACAGTGCTTTAAATCCTGTTATTCAAATTTTCAAACCGGTTTCGCCGCTGGCATGGTTGCCCTTAGTTACCATGGTTGTGAGTGCTAGTTACGTGTCTGATGATCCGCTGTTTTCTAAATCCTTCTTAACCTCCATGTTCACTGTGACCTTGTGTTGCATGTGGCCAACGCTAATTAATACAGCAGTTGGTGTGGCGGCAGTAGAAAAAGATCTACTTAATGTTTCAAAAGTATTACGCCTTGGTTGGATGACGCATGTGATGAAAATCGTCATTCCGTCGGCGATTCCTCTGATGTTTACCGGTCTACGCTTGTCGCTCGGTATTGCTTGGATGGTATTGATCGCGGCGGAAATGTTGGCGCAAAACCCAGGGTTAGGGAAGTTTGTTTGGGATGAATTCCAGAATGGTAGCTCGAATTCATTAGGTCGAATCATGGTGGCGGTGTTGATGATTGGTTTCATCGGCTACTTGCTAGACAGAGTCATGCTGACAATTCAGCGTTTTGTTTCTTGGGATAAAACTCAGGTACTACGCTAAATAGACTTTCACTAGAAACAGATTGGATTGGAGAGAAACATGGCAACACATTTAGACATCAGTCACATTTCGATTGAGTTCCCAACGCCAAAAGGGCCGTTTAAAGCGCTGGATAATGTCAGTTTAAAAATCGAGAAAGGCGAGTTTGTCTCTCTGATCGGGCATTCAGGTTGTGGTAAATCGACGGTTCTCAACATAGTAGCCGGTTTATACGATGCTACTGAAGGCGGGATTTTATTGGATGGTCGAGAAGTAAAAGGGCCAGGGCCTGAGCGTGCGGTGGTTTTTCAAAATCACTCTTTGCTGCCTTGGCTAACGTCTTACCAAAATGTTGAATTGGCGGTAAAGCAGGTTTTTCGTAAAACTAAATCCAAGAAGGAAATGCATGATTGGATCATGCACAACTTAGAGTTGGTGCATATGACCCATGCTGCGGACAAACGCCCAGATGAAATTTCAGGTGGTATGAAGCAGCGTGTCGGTATTGCTAGAGCCTTGGCGATGGAACCAAGCGTGTTGTTGATGGATGAGCCTTTTGGTGCCTTGGATGCCTTGACTCGTGCACATCTTCAAGACTCTTTGATGGAAATTCAAAAAGACCTTAACAACACAGTGATTATGATCACCCATGATGTGGACGAAGCCGTGCTGCTTTCTGATCGTATTGTGATGATGACTAATGGTCCAGAAGCGACAGTAGGCGAAATTCTGCATGTTGACCTTGAACGTCCTCGTGATCGTTTGGCCTTGGCGAAGGATCCAAGATATGTGGATTACAGAACTCAAGTTCTGACTTTTTTGTATGAGAAACAGCGCAAAGTAGAGCCTATTCAAGCAGCAGCTAAGAGCAAAAAAACGGCCGCTAGTGCCAAGGTTGCCAATGCCTAGTCTTATCTCTCAGTCGGGGAAACGCCTAGTGAATCAGACGGATAAACGCCGTCTCGTCATTGTTGGTGCTGGCATGGCTGGCAGCAAATTGGCGCATGATTTACAACAAGCGTATGGGCATCTTTATCAGATCACCTTGATCGGAGAAGAGCCTAAAGTTGGCTACAACCGAATTATGCTGTCTTCTTTATTAGCGAGCGATATTTCTCATTCCGATATGGCACTAGTTGATACACAGAAAATGCAAGATGACGGCGTTCAGATTCTTTCAAATGATCCTGTGACGAGTCTGAATTTAGAAATGAAAATCCTGCATTTATCCAGTGGGCAGGAAATAGCGTATGACCAATTGGTGCTAGCGACTGGGTCTCGGGCAAGTGTATTGCCTATTAAAGGAATATCTGCATCCAATGTAATGGGCTTTCGTACTTGGCATGATGTTGAACTCATGACGCAGCTGAAAGGCTGTCAGCCTATTTGTGTGATAGGTGGTGGGCTGTTGGGGTTGGAGGCGGCGGTGGGTTTGGTGAAACGCGGTCATAAGGTTGTGGTCTTTCATCGTTCAAATTGGTTGTTAAATCGACAGCTAGACGAAGAATCAGCCGTACTTTTGCTTAATAGACTGAAGGAAATGGGCGTCGAATTTCGCCTTGGCGAGTCACCTGAGTCTTTTTTGCAAACGGACGGTGATCGCGTGTCTCATGTCGTTTGTCAGAATGGTGATCAGCTAGCGGTGAGTTTAGTCGTTATGGCGGCTGGGATTTCGCCTGAAATTACTTTGGCCAAGGCTTCTGGGTTGAAAACGAATCGAGCGATTTTAGTCGATGAACAAATGCAAACCTCTCGTGCTGATGTTTATGCTCTGGGTGAATGTTGTGAATTTGATCAACAGACCTTCGGTTTAGTTGCGCCTATTTGGACACAAATTAACGTCTTGATGAAGGTATTGGCCGGTGAAGAGTCTGCGTTTGTGATAGAGCCAACGCCTACCAAGTTGAAAGTGTCAGGCGTAAATCTTTTTTCAGTCGGTAAGATTCAACCCACAGGAGAAGATAGCTGCATCTTTTTTAAAGATGTTAGCGCAAATCATTACCGAAAACTGGTGGTCAACGATGGCTTGCTGGTTGGAGCAATTCTTTATGGCAACGTCGCCGATGGAAGCTGGTATTTCCAGCTAATTCAAAATAAGACCAATGTCTCTGACATGCTTGATTTACTGGTATTTGGCGAAGCGTATTGCTGCCCAAAAGTGGCCTGAATTAAGTAGTTTTAGACGTTGCTAGCCGTAAGGCATGCTACATCAACAAGGGTTACAGCAAGGGGAATATAATGACGTCAACCGTGTCTTTTCTTACCACAAAACCTCATCTCATTGTCATTGGCAATGGCATGGTCGGTCACCATTTTGTTGAGCAAATGATCGCTCAAGGTGGTCATGAAGAATTTAATATTACTGTTTTTGGTGAAGAGCCGTATTTAGCCTATGACCGCGTACATCTAAGTGAGTATTTTACTGGCAAAGGCGCGGCGGATTTGGCAATGACCGATGGCTCTTTATATAACGAACACGGTGTGCGCTATTTTACTAACAGCTTGGTGACCGAGATCGATCGTGCTGCTAAGCAATTGTTATTACAAAATGGCGACTCTCTATCTTATGAGAAACTTGTCCTTGCAACAGGTTCTTATCCTTTTGTTCCGCCCATTCTGGGGCATAACCGTGAGAACACTTTTGTTTATCGTACTCTCGACGATTTAGACGCTATCAGAGCCTGTGCGAAACAAGTGACACGAGGCACGGTTGTCGGTGGTGGTTTGCTAGGATTAGAAGCTGCCAATGCGCTAAAAAATCTTGGTTTAGAAACCAGCGTAGTGGAGTTTGCGCCACGTTTAATGCCAGTCCAGCTGGATGAAAAGGGCGGTTCGGTTCTTAAGGAAATGATCGAAGGCTTAGATGTGAAGGTGTATACCGACACAGCGACCAAAGAGATTGTCGATGGCGAGAGCGCTTTCCACCGGATGAGCTTTGCTGATGGTTCTCACCTTGAAACAGATCTGATTTTATTCTCTGCTGGTATTCGACCACAGGATGCTTTGGCGCATCAGTCTGGTTTGACGGTAGGTGAACGTGGCGGCATTTGTGTGAACAATCACTGCCAAACCAGTGATGAAGACATTTATGCCATTGGCGAGTGTGCGCTTTGGAATAATCGTATCTTTGGCTTGGTAGCACCGGGTTACGCGATGGCCAAATCTGCCGCTGGGCATTTGTTAGCTCATTTATTAGGAAATGCAGGCGTGACTTTCACTGGCGCCGACATGAGTACGAAATTGAAGCTTTTAGGCTGTGACGTCGGTTCGGTTGGCGATGCTCATGCTCAATCTCAAGGCTGCAAAGTATTCGTTTATCAAGATGAAATTAGTCAGAGCTATAGAAAAATGGTGGTATCTGAAGACGGCAAGAAGCTCTTAGGCGCTGTTTTGGTGGGCGATAACAGTTATTACGACACCTTGCTGCAATATTATCTCAATGCCATTGATTTACCGGAACAAGCACAAGCGCTTATTTTGCCCGCTATGGGTGATGCACCAGTTGGCTTAGGTGTTGATGCTTTGCCAGCGACAGCTTCTATTTGTAGTTGTCATAACGTGTCTAAGCAAGACATTAGCGATGCTGTTTGTAGTGGTGCCTTGTCAGTCGGTGATGTGAAAGGCGTAACCAAGGCGGCTACAGGTTGTGGTGGTTGTGCGGCGTTATTGAAAAAAGTTGTCGACAATGAGTTGTTGGCTTTAGGTGTCGAAGTCAGTACAGATATTTGTGAGCACTTTGCTTACACACGCCAAGATTTATATAACTTAGTCAAAATTGGCGAAATCAAAACCTTTAATGAGTTATTAAAAACGCATGGCAAAGGTCACGGTTGTGAAATTTGTAAACCCGCTGTTGGTTCTATTCTAGCGAGTGTGTGGAACGATTATGTGTTGAAAAAAGAACACATCAGTTTGCAAGACACTAACGATCGCTTCCTTGCCAATATGCAAAAAGACGGAACTTACTCCATCGTACCGCGAATTCCTGGTGGGGAAATAACACCAGATAGATTGATCGTCTTGGGTGAAGTGGCAAAAGAATATAGTTTATACACCAAGATAACGGGTGGTCAGCGTATCGATTTGTTTGGTGCCACCTTGCCACAATTGCCTGAAATTTGGGAAAAATTAATTGCAGCGGGATTTGAAACGGGCCAAGCCTATGGTAAATCCTTGCGTACGGTGAAGTCCTGTGTCGGTAGCACTTGGTGTCGCTATGGCGTGAATGACAGCATGAAGATGGCGATTGATCTGGAAAATCGCTACAAAGGTTTGCGCTCGCCACATAAGATCAAATTCGCAGTATCTGGTTGCACACGAGAATGCGCGGAAGCTCAGAGTAAAGACATCGGTGTGATCGCAACGGAAGGTGGTTGGAATTTATACGTGTGTGGTAATGGCGGTATGAAGCCACGCCACGGTGATTTATTTGCCAAAGATTTAGATGATGAAACCTTGGTGAAATACATCGACCGCGTATTGATGTTTTACACCAAAACTGCGGATCGATTGCAGCGTACCTCCGTTTGGATGGACGGACTGGAAGGCGGTTTGGACTATCTTAAAGATGTGGTGATTCATGACAAGCTAGGATTGTGTGGCGAACTTGAAGCTCGTATGCAGCACATTGTCGATACTTTCCAATGCGAATGGAAAACCACGTTAGAAGATCCTGAAGCATTAAAGACTTTCCGTCAATTTGTGAACTATGAGGGAAGTGATAACAATGTGGTATTCGTTGAAGAGCGCGATCAAATGCGTCCAGCAACAGAATTAGAAAAACAGCAATTAATTGCGAAGGTGGGCTAATACGATGACGATGCCATGGAAATTAATCTGTAAGAAAGAGGATTTGGTAGAAGGCGCTGGTGTTGCCGCCATAGTGAATGGCGAACAAGTGGCCATCTTCTATGTTCCTGAATCCGACAATCAAGTATTCGCCATTGGAAATTGGGATCCTGTTGGCAAGGCCAATGTCTTGTCCAGAGGTTTGGTTGCTCACCTGCAAGAGCAATGGGTTGTGGCTAGCCCTTTGTACAAACAGCATTTTGTATTGGCGTCGGGTCAATGCCTTGAGGAAGATATTAGTGTACCTCATTGGCTGGCAAAACTTGAAGGCGGTGAAGTGTTTATTGCCGTCAATTAAAACGGTGCATAGTATTGCACGACTGCACTGTTTAGGCGCTTTGTTGGGTGATTGGTAGGTAGCACTTTCTGGATAACTTAACGGCCAACCCAGAGGGAGCAAGGCATGATCTATTTTATAAGTGTTTTCAGAGTTGGCTTGCTTATTGCTTTATCTAGGATAACTGATGCACCGTAAACCGATGATGGCTTACACATAAAGCATACAGATATTACAAAAGGCAACGGGGCCCAATCACTTTTTTAGAAAAGTGATTGGGCCTTTTTTTGTTTTTAAAAAATGTAAAAAGTGCGAGGAAGCTGCATGACGGCAACAATGAAGACAGCAACAAGCGGGAAAACGACCTGTCCATATTGTGGCGTTGGATGTGGCGTCACCTTAACGCTTCCATGCTCCACAAACGAAGCGGTTCCACCTGTTTCTGGCGATGAAGATCATCCTGCGAATTTTGGTCGTTTGTGTGTGAAAGGCAGCAGTCTTGCGCAAACCATTCAATCAGATGATCGCTTATTAACGCCCATGGTTGATGGTCATCCTGTTGCTTGGGAATCGGCTATTGAAACAGTGAGTGCGAAAATTGCTCAAGTCGTAAAAGATCATGGTCCTGATGCTTTTGCTTTTTATCTTTCTGGTCAGATTCTTACTGAAGATTATTACGTGGCGAATAAACTCGCTAAAGGGTTTATCGGTACAGCCAACGTTGATACCAATTCTCGTTTGTGTATGGCATCTGCGGTGGTCGGCTACAAACGCGCTTTTGGCTCGGACACTGTGCCTTGTAATTATGAAGATCTCGAGCGCTGTGATTTACTTATTATGGTTGGATCAAATGCGGCTTGGACACATCCGATTTTATATCAGCGAATTGCAGCAGCTAAACAGCAACGACCGAATATGAAAGTGGTGGTGATAGATCCACGAGAAACCGCGACTTGCGATATTGCGGATTTGCATTTGGCGATTAAGCCAGGAAGCGACGCGGCGATTTTTTCCTTTTTATTAAGTGATTCTGTTCAATCTGGCATTTTGGATCATGACTTTATTACTAATCACACCAACGGATTCGATCTCGCCTTGGCACAAGCGAATGAATCAACACCGAGTCTCTCTTTTACAGCTGATTTTTGTGCTGTTAGTGAGCAAGATTTAACAAGTTTAGCCTGCTGGTGGCGCGACACAGCAAAGACAATCACATTTTATTCTCAAGGGGTGAATCAGTCTTCGTCAGGTGTTGATAAATGCAATGCGATTATTAATTGTCATTTGGCCACGGGGCGTATTGGCAAAGAAGGCGCTGGGCCTTTTTCTATTACTGGTCAGCCAAATGCTATGGGCGGGCGGGAAGTGGGAGGCTTGGCGAACCAGCTAGCTGCTCATATGGATTTCGCTACGCCAGGAGCGCTGGATCTGGTGCAGCGTTTTTGGCAAGCACCCAATATGGCAACAGAAAATGGCTTGAAAGCTGTCGACTTATTTCAAGCCATGGAAGAGGGGAAAGTCAAGGTTGTGTGGATTATGTCGACCAATCCTATGGTGAGCTTACCAGATACTGATCAGGTTCGACGCGCGCTGGAAAAATGCGAGCTGGTGATTGTCAGTGATTGCAAAGCGCATACTGACACAACGGCTATGGCTGATGTTCTATTTCCTGCGACGGGCTGGAGTGAAAAAGACGGTACGGTAACGAATTCGGAGCGACGTATTTCTCGTCAACGAGGTTTATTACCTGCAGCGGGTGATGCTAAACACGATTGGTGGGCGATTTGTGAAGTGGCAAAAAGTCTTGGTTTTTCTGCTGCTTTTTCATATCAAAATGTTCATGAGATCTTTGCTGAGCACGCGGCTTTATCGATGTTTGAAAACAATGGCAAGCGCGATTTCGATATTGGTCACTTTGCTCAGATAACCAAAGCTGAATACGACTCTTTGATACCAGTGCAATGGCCTGTGCCAAAAGGTCGGCCAGAAGGCACCAAGCGTATGTTTGAGGATGGGCGTTTTTTTACACCCGACGGTCGAGCACGATTTATTGCGATTACACCAAGTTTGCCAAAGAACCAAGCTTCACAAGAATGGCCTTTTACATTAAATACCGGACGAGTGCGAGACCAGTGGCATACCATGACAAGGACGGGAGATGCGGCGTCTTTGGCTAAGCATACCGCGCAACCTTATGTGGAAATTCATCCCAAAGATGCGAAACGTCTTGGTATCGAAGATAAAGCCTTGGTACGTCTTACTTCGCCTTACGGAGAGGTTTTGTTAAAAGCTAAACTGAGTCGAGCGGTTGCCTTTGCCAATGTATTTGCGCCTATTCATTGGACTCAACAATTTGCCAATGCGTCTGTGGTATCGAATCTTATCCCGCAAGTAGTTGATCCGTTATCAGGTCAGCCGGAATCAAAACATGCCCAGGTACAGCTCGAAGCAGTCACAGACATTTGTTATGGGGTGATTGTTTCGGCTGCACCACTTGTATTATCTGACTGTCTATATTGGTGCCAAGTGCCTTCCGAGCAAGGCTATCACTACGAAGTGGTTTGGCCTAATGGACAAACGCAAGCTTCGCTTAAATCGATAGATGTAGAACAGAGTCAAGATTCAGCTGAAAAAGCAGAATGGCTGGAGTATTCGAATCCGCTTACACAGCAAATTCGATTGGCAAAACTGATTGACCAAACACTGACCTTGCTTGTGTATATGCATCCGCAACCTGAATCCATCATGGCTGATTGGTTAATTTCTAAGTTGGCGATAAATACGTCGTTATCAATACAAGATCGTTTGGCTATTTTGGTGGGTACTCCAGCAAACATTGAAGATAAAGGTGAGATTATTTGTTCTTGTTATCAAGTTGGCAGCAAGCAAATAGAAAAAGCGATTGCGTCAGGTGTTTGTTCTGTTGATGCGTTGGGAGCCAAGCTTAAATGTGGCACCAACTGCGGCTCTTGTCTTCCTGAATTAAAACGATTTATTCCCATTGTGACGGAGTTATCAGCATGACTGACAGAGCGACTACTAGTAAAGCAACTACTAGCACAACCATCAGAATGAGTAACGACTTCACTCAATATGTAAAAATCTTAGGTCGTGGAAAGAAAGGCGCGCGCAGTCTAACATTGGAAGAAGCCGAGCACGCCATGAGTTTGATGTTATCCGGCAATGTAGCGCCAGAACAGTCGGGGGCTTTCTGGATGCTAATTCGGATACGAGAAGAGACTGTTGAAGAAACGGTTGGTTTTACCAAAGCGACCAGACAGTACTTATTAAAAAAACAACCTCTGGGCATAAACATCGATTTAGATTGGCCTGCTTATGCTGGCAAACGTAATGAATTGCCTTGGTTTTTACTAGCAGCTCTCGCGCTCGCTAATACGGGCGTGAATATTGTGATGCATGGCCATATGTTTGATGGGGAAAACCGAATGTATGTGGAGCATGCCATCAGTAAATTGGGCTTGGTCGTATGTAATTCCAAGGGTCAGCTAAAACACGAGCTTGAGACAAGCCACTTTGCATATATGCCACTGGCTGAGATAGATGAATCGTTAGGCGCTATGATGGACCTTAAATATGTTTTGGGTTTACGTTCACCAGTAAATACTGTGGTGCGTATGATGAATCCGTTTTTTGCCAATAACAGTGTTCATGGTGTGTTTCACCGTGGTTATGATCAGTTGCATCTAGCTGCTTGCGAACAGTTAGGTGATGCGTCTGTGTTAGTATTTCGTGGTGGTAATGGTGAAGCAGAAGTAAATCCAGAACGAGATGTCACTTTAGGGAAATGGCAAGATGGTATGGCGACTTGGTCAGATTGGCCAAAGGCTGAGAAAGAGCATAAGCGATTAAAAGATAATTTAGATCTGTCTCGATTGACAGATCATTGGCGCGGTGATCAGCTTGATCAGTTTGGTGGGCAAGCTGTGCGACAAACCGTTGCGTCAGTGGCAGGGCTTCTTTATGGCGTTTCGTCTCATGAAGAGTGTCTTGTTTTGGCTGATGATATATGGGCTAGAAGAGATAAAGGGTATTTTGATTCGATTTTGTAGAAAGAGAAAGTGATATGGCGTTTATATCCTTATCGGCGGCGGTGTTAGCTGGTGGAAAAGCAGAGCGAATGTCGCGTCAGGACAAAGGTTTGCTGTTGTTTCAGAATGAGCCTATGGCCTTGTCAGTAGGGCGAGCTTTACAGCAGGTTGCTGAAAGAGTGTTTATTAATGCCAACCGAAATTTTGAAGCTTATGCAAAGCTTGGTTATGAAGTAGTTGTCGATGAGCTATGTCATCAAGGAAAAGGGCCTTTGTCTGGCTTATTAACTTGTTTGGCCTTTGCTAAAACATCGCATTTATTGATCTCACCTTGCGATACGCCTCGCATTAGCTGTGAAGCTTTTGCAAAACTAAAAGAAGCCAGCTTATTGTCACCAGAGAGAATCTATTATTTAAGAGGAACTTCGGGGGCTCATCCTTTGCATGCTATCTTACCTGTTGAAACTGCGTTTGCTGCCCTTAAGTGCTTTTTAGGAGAGGGGCAACGTTACAGCGTATTAGGCTTTTATGATATGTTTGGTTGTCAGTCTGTTGCTTGGGACAATGCTGCAGAGTTACTCAATGTTAATACACCTGACGAGTTGGCCTAAGCTCTGCTTATGTTGGTATGTATCTCTTAGGATTGGCTCATGGATTCGATATCTAGGCGATAAGACTCACCGTCTTCTTTATGCTCCATTTTGACCAGTAAATAGTCAAATTTTGGCACAAACCAAAAAGAGGTTCTTTTACCTTTTTCTAGATTATCGGTTCTGATGATTTTAATTGCAGAGACTCGGCCAAGCTTAGTGTCGATGGTTTCCATTTTTTCACGTTCAAAGCGCCAGTTTTTAATGTAACCGCCATCGGCAATCTGATAGTCGAATTCGTTTTTACCCATTTTGAGATCTTGTCTAACTTGCAACTGAATAGATAGTTTGTCTAATGTTTTGGGTGGTATCGTAAGGTTCCAAGGTTTGTCTTTTACATCATTATGGACAAGCTTGTTTTCCCAATCAAAAGTGAGTACCGCGCTTCTTTTTTTTCCTAGAGCCGAGCTATGATATTCGTATTTGGCAGGAATTATTTGATGGTCTTCAACGTAGAAAATTGATGATTCATTAAGCGAGGCGATCATGCTGTCTGCTGTAAATACAAACTGCCACGAATTGTCTGCTTTTTTAGATAAGGTCTGTTTGCCTTCCACTTTTAGGCTAATGCCTTTTTTCCAGATCGTGCTGTAAACAGCAGAGTAAGGTTTCAGGAAGGTTTCTTGTGGTTTTGTTTCAGTAGCATTTGCTTTTATTGAAGAAAAAGAAAGTATGGGAATACTCATAAAAATGGCCATTAAAAACATTGGAATTTTACGAGTTCTCATACTTTCTCCTACATCATGTTAGTGCTTCGTTATATAAAATGCCGCTTTCAGGCAGTGCATTCTTATCAAAAAAAGCCTTTCCGTCATGGAATGTTAATCTTTCTTCACTGAACCATTTAACCGCCAGTGGGTAGATAATATGTTCTAAACAGTGAACTTTACTAGCTAAAGTTTCTGCTGTTTCTTCTTGCGCTATTTCTGTACTCGCTTGAAGAATAACAGCGCCAGCATCTAGTTCTGGACTAACAAAGTGTACCGATACTCCATGCTCTTTTTCGTTTGCATCAATAGCACGCTGATGCGTATTTAAGCCTTTGTACTTTGGAAGCAAAGAAGGGTGAATGTTTAGCATTCTACCTTCAAAATGTTTCGCAAAGGTTTCAGTTAGAATACGCATAAAACCAGCGAGAACAACCAATTTTGGTTGGTATTGATCGATAAGCGCTTGCAGCTCAGTATCAAATTCTTCTCGACTATCAAACGACTTATGATTAAGTGTGTGCGTTGGAATGCCTGCTAGCTTGGCACGCTCTAAACCATAAGCTTCTGCTTTGTTGCTAATAACAGCGCAGATCTTGATATTGAGTAGTCCTTGCAAGCTTTGATCTATCAAAGCTTGCAAGTTGCTGCCGCTGCCAGAAATTAAGACAACGATCGGATAACTCATGCCTGCGTTTCTAGATCAGAGATTAAAACCTCTTTTCCGCCGTTGCGAGGGCAAATGTCACCGATGATCCAAGCATTTTCACCTTCAGCTTTCAGAATGGCCAATGCCTCGTCTGCTTTTGCTGCATCAATAGAAAGTACCATGCCGACACCGCAGTTTAAAACACGGTACATTTCTTCTTGCTTAACATTTCCTTGTTCTTGCAACCAATCAAACACAGCAGGACGTTTCCAGCTAGTTGCGTCGATACGAGCTGCTGCATCTTCAGGAAGAACGCGAGGTATATTTTCAAGTAAGCCGCCACCAGTAATGTGAGCTAGTGCATTCACAGAAATGGATTCCATTAATTTAAGAATGGATTTGACGTAAATACGAGTTGGCTCCATTAGCGCATCTTTCAAAGCAACACCGTCGATATCTTGATTAAGATCCGCTTTGCTTACTTCAAGGATTTTACGAATAAGTGAGTAGCCGTTTGAATGTGGGCCAGATGAGCCTAAAGCAATCAATTTGTCGCCAGCTTTTACTTTGCTGCCGTCAATGATGTTTTCTTCTTCAACCACGCCAACACAAAAGCCAGCTAGATCGTAATCGCCGTCATGGTACATGCCAGGCATTTCGGCGGTTTCACCACCAACAAGTGCACAGCCTGCTTGTAGGCAGCCTTCACCAATGCCTGTCACAACGTTTGCAGCCACATCAACATCTAGCTTGCCAGTTGCGTAGTAATCTAGGAATAATAGTGGCTCAGCACCAGCTACTACTAGATCGTTAACGCACATAGCGACGAGGTCGATACCAATAGTGTCATGTTGGTTAAGGTCCATTGCTAGACGAAGCTTAGTACCAACACCATCGGTGCCAGAAACAAGAATGGGGTTTTTGTATTTTGTTGGAAGACGTGTCAAAGCACCAAATCCACCCAGACCACCCATTACTTCAGGGCGACGAGTTTTTTTGCTTACGCCTTTAATACGTTCAACAAGTTGATTGCCTGCGTTGATATCAACGCCTGCGTCTTTATAACTAATGGATGGTTTATCCGACTTGGTCATTGCCTATGCCTTATCATGGTACGAGGAAAAAAAGGCATTTTAGCATAGTGGCGCATTAGGGCTATGGTTCTTTGCAATTAAGACAGTAGAATAGGCAAATAAACGAAGGAAGGGTTATGAATTCTCGTATATTTTTACTACTAATCAGTGTTTTTTGTATTTCGCCAGCCAATGCTGTCCCTGTTCAGGGGCTTTATAGTGCTGAAATTAACTTGCCAGTGACGCAATCTGAGGCACAAATGCTAAATGAAGCATTTGGTTTGGCTGCTGAAGATGTGCTGATAAAAGTATCGGGCGATAAAAATGCCATTACTGGTGATCTGTTGGAGCAAGCTAAAAAGAAAGCGCCAACTTGGGTGGCGCAGCATTCTGTTGCATCGCTTAGCGAGTTGTTGCCTTCAGATGATGGGCTGGTTCCTGGTAAGCAAGTTAAAGTGACTTTCTATCAAGAATCTATTGATGGCTTTTTGTCGCAGAGTAACTTGCCAGTTTGGGGGGATAATCGACCTTCTGTCTTAGTTTGGTTGGTAAATGAAAATAATGGCGTTAGGGCTCTGTCTGGTTCAAAAGAGCCATCTGATGCATTAAATAAATTAGCACAATCTACAAGTAAAATAGGTGTGCCTATCTATGCACCTTTGCTTGATGATGTTGATAAAAGAAGTCTTTCTGCATCAGATGTTTGGGGTTTCTTTGAAGACAGCATAATGAATGCAAGTAAGCGTTATCAGACAGATTCTGTGGCTGCTTTGAGAATAAGTAATTACGCAGGTCAAGTTGGTGGTAATTTGCTGGTGTTGTTAAAAAATGGTGAGACAGAGCGATTTGTTTTACGTGGTGAGAATCTTAATGATTTAATTGATCAAGCGAGCGCATATTTGGCTAAAGCTTTTTCTTCTCGTTATGCTTCAGTACGTAATAGTGGCTCAGCTAGCAAGATTAATATTCAAGTGGTAGGTGTTACTAACTACAGCATTATGAATAAAGTGCAGTCCTATTTAGAAAGTATAGGTGTAGTTCGCGATGTAACTTTGGTCCAAGTGGATGGTGAAAAAATAGAGTTTTCGATTGAAATTGATGGTGACAAGCAAAAATTGTTTAACAGTATATCGCTGAGTCGGTTGTTAATTAATGCGCCGTTAAATGCTTTAGATCCTGATGCAAATCGAGTTGTGTCTTATCAGTATAGTGGAGTGAATTAAATGACAGATCTATTGGATGAAAAAGTTATAGAGCGAGATTTTTTTGCTCGTCCAGTGGAGGAGCAAGGCGATTTCTTAGCACAAACTTGGTGTAATCACTGTATGGAAGTGGACTTAGGTATGACTAACCCTAAGGAGTTTGAAAGTGAAGATAGAGTTTGGATAGAAGGTGATTGTGTTAAGTGTGGTAATTCGACTGTGACTGAAATAGTTGAAGACGATGAAGAATAACGCTTAGTTCTAAAGCAAATTTTAGACATAAAAAACCGCGCTTATTGGCGCGGTTTTTTTTAATGCATTAGTCTAATGAATTATTTTTTAACAGGGTAATCGCGTTTAGGCTTACCAATATATAATTGACGAGGGCGGCCAATTTTATATGGTCCACTGATCATTTCGTTCCAATGAGAAATCCAGCCAATGGTACGAGACATAGCAAAAATCACAGTAAACATACTGGACGGAATGCCAATTGCTTTCATAATGATGCCTGAATAGAAATCCACGTTAGGGTAAAGCTTACGCTCTACAAAGTATGGATCTTCTAGTGCAATTTGCTCAAGGCGTTTTGCAATTTTTAGCAATGGATCATCAGACTGACCTAGTTCTGCCAATACTTGGTCACAGGTTTCGCGCATAACTTTTGCACGTGGGTCAAAGTTTTTGTAAACACGATGACCGAAGCCCATCAATCTGAATGGATCATTTTTATCTTTTGCTTTAGCAATATATTCATCGATATTTTCAACATCACCGATTTCTTCTAGCATTGTCAGTACAGCTTCATTGGCGCCGCCATGAGCAGGCCCCCAAAGTGTTGCAATGCCCGCTGCAATACAAGCAAACGGGTTAGCGCCAGATGAACCAGCTAAACGTACAGTAGATGTAGATGCGTTCTGTTCATGATCCGCATGAAGAATGAAAATTCTGTCCATTGCTTTAGCAAAAACAGGATTAACTTTATAGTCTTCACAAGGCGTTGCAAACATCATATACAAGAAGTTCTCGGCATAAGATAGGTCGTTACGTGGGTACATAACAGGCTGATCTTTCGAGTACTTGTAACAGATCGATGCCAAAGTCGGCATTTTAGAAATTAGGCGAAAAGCCGCAATTTCACGATGCTTCGGATTGGTGATATCCATGTGGTCTTGGTAAAAGGCTGATAATGCACCCACTAGGCCGCACATAATAGCCATAGGGTGAGCATCATTTCTAAAGCCTTCGATGAATTTGTGCATCGATTGGTTCACCATAGTGTGCTTGCCAACCGTTTTTTCGAATTCGGCTTTTTGATCTTTATCAGGAAGCTCCCCATAAAGTAACAAATAGCATGTCTCTAGGTAATCTGAGTGTTCTGCAAGTTGGGCGATTGGGTAGCCACGATGCAAAAGGATTCCAGCGTCTCCATCTATGAACGTAATAGAGGATTCACAAGAGCCGGTAGACATAAAGCCTGGATCGTAGGTGAATACACCGTTAGCGCCTAGGCCTCGAACGTCGATAACGTCTGTGCCTAAAGTGCCTGAAAGAACAGGAAGTTCGATAGTTTTATCGATCCCGTCCACTTTGAGTGTCGCTTTTTTATCAGCCATTTATGGTCTCCTTCGTATTCTGATTCGGGGCTATTAAGTTATTGTTTGACTCTATCTAGCCCAGAAGGTGCGGAAAAAATACTGTCTCTAGACTATAAAAGTCAATCTTGTTCATTTGCACTCTATTTACATTGTGGTGCGTAATTTTGTAATTATCTGACAAAATCGTAATATGGGCTAAAGTCAAGGTGTAGTTGGTTTTTATCTATCTTTTTGATATATATGGATTTTATGTGTTTTTTGTGGGTAATAAATTATGTAATTTTATACCATTATTGTTTCGGCTTATGGTTACATTCATTTGCTGAATGGTGACCATTGAAAACCTCTTGTTCAGTCTATTTGTCTTAGTATTTTTGGCTGGTCTATAATTGCGCCTCAGACGATTTCATTGATTTGCTGATGCTAATGGATAAAAGAGAGTCGCTTTTAAACATTTGTTTGCAAATCGATGAGATTTTCAAAGTAGGCCTATGACGTGGTTACGTTACTCTTTTTTAAGGTTTATGTAAGCACGTATAGACATTGGGTCGTGATTGACCATTCAATCGATAAGATGGTGTAAAAAGTCGTGAATAAAAAAAGACCAGTCAACCTTGATATTTTAACCATATCTCAGCCAGTCACAGCAATCGTGTCTATTCTTCACCGTGTAACAGGAATCATCCTTTTTGTAGGATTGGCTTTCTTGTTTTATGCATTCGATCTTTCTTTGGAATCTCAAGAAGGTTTTGATCAGGTGGTTAATGCACTGCAAACTAGCTTTCTAGTAAAGTTTGTTATTTGGGGTGTTGTTTCTGCGCTGATGTACCACTTCGTAGCGGGTGTAAAACACTTGTTCATGGATATGGGGTATTTTGAAGAGTTAGAAAGCGGACGTCATGCTGCTATCGCAAATATTGTGATTGCTGCGGTTCTTATTGTGTTAGCGGGAGTGTGGATATGGTAACTCAAATCACAAGTTTTGGACGTTCAGGCCTTTATGACTGGATGATGCAGCGAGTTTCTGCTGTAGTTTTGTCTTTATACACAGTTTTTATTATCGGTTATTTGTTGCTAAATCCTGATCTTACATACGACCAGTGGAGTGCTTTGTTTGAAGCTACATGGATGCGTATATTTAGCTTGATGGTGCTTTTGTCTATTGGTATGCATTCTTGGATTGGCTTGTGGTCTATTTCTACTGACTATATTAAAGCAACCGGTGCTCGTTTCTTTTTTCAATCTCTATGCGGTCTTGTAATGTTTGTTTACATCGTATGGGGTGTTCAGGTTCTTTGGGGGCTATAAGTAATGGCAAATATTCGTACTATTTCTTTTGATGCCATTGTTATCGGTGGCGGCGGCGCAGGTATGCGTGCAGCGCTTCAGTTAACTGAATCTGGTTTGAATACCGCATGTGTTACTAAAGTATTTCCGACTCGTTCACACACTGTATCGGCACAAGGTGGTATTACCTGTGCGATTGCAAGTGATGATCCAAATGATGATTGGCGCTGGCACATGTATGACACCGTAAAAGGGTCAGATTACATTGGTGACCAAGACGCAATCGAATACATGTGTTCTGTTGGTCCTCAAGCAGTTTTTGAACTTGAGCATATGGGTCTACCATTCTCTCGTACAGAGCAGGGTCGTATTTACCAGCGTCCATTTGGTGGACAGTCTAAAGACTTCGGTAAGGGTGGTCAGGCTGCCCGTACTTGTGCTGCTGCTGACCGTACAGGTCATGCTCTTCTTCATACGCTTTATCAGGGTAACCTTAAAGGCGGCACGACATTCTTGAACGAATGGTATGCAACTGATCTTGTGAAAAATAGCGAAGGTGCGGTTGTTGGTGTTATTGCAATCTGTATCGAAGATGGTGAAACCGTTTACCTTAAAGCCAAGGCAACTGTTATTGCGACTGGTGGTGCTGGCCGTATTTACCAATCTACTACCAATGCCCACATCAATACAGGTGATGGTGTGGGTATGGCATTGCGTGCTGGTTTCCCAATGCAAGATATGGAAATGTGGCAATTTCACCCAACAGGAATTTACGGTGCAGGTACACTTGTAACTGAAGGTTGTCGTGGTGAAGGTGGTTACTTAATCAATAAAGACGGTGAACGCTTCATGGAGCGTTATGCTCCAAACGCAAAAGACCTTGCTGGTCGTGATGTTGTTGCTCGCTCAATGGTTCTTGAGATTTTGGAAGGTCGTGGATGTGGTCCTGATGGCGATCACGTATTGCTTAAATTGGATCATTTGGGTGAAGAAACGTTGAATAAACGTCTTCCTGGTATTCTTGAGCTTTCTCGTACTTTTGCTCACGTTGATCCAGTTAAAGAGCCAATTCCAGTTATTCCTACTTGTCACTACATGATGGGTGGTATTCCAACCAATATCGGCGGCCAAGCAATTAAAATTAATGAAGCAGGTGAAGAGACGATTGTTGATGGTCTTTACGCTTGTGGTGAGGCTGCATGTGTATCTGTACATGGTGCAAACCGCCTTGGTGGTAACTCGTTACTTGATTTGGTTGTATTTGGGCGTGCTGTTGGTATTCAAGTTAAAAAATCTTTGGATGAAGGTTTTGAGTCATTGGATGCTGCAGATACTGATATTGAAAAGGCGTTGGTTCGTCTAAATCGCTTGAATAACACAACAGGTGGCGAAAGTGTTTCTGCGGTTCGTGCAGACCTTCAGCGTGTAATGCAGCTCTACTTCGGTGTATTCCGTGATGGCGAAGCAATGCAGAAAGGTTTGGCTCAACTTAAAGACATTCGTACTCGTGTTGAGAACTTGCACCTTGAAGATAAGAGTCAAGCCTTTAATACTGCTCGTATTGAAGCGCTTGAACTTGAGAACCTACTGGAAGTTGCTGAAGCTACAGCGATTCCTGCTGAATTCCGTAAGGAAAGCCGTGGCGCTCATGCGCGTAATGACTTTACTGAACGTGACGATGAAAACTGGTTGAAACATTCTTTGTTCCACCCAGCTGATAAGAAAGTGACTAAGCGCGATGTAAACTTCGCGCCAAAAACTATGGAAGCTTTCCCACCTAAAATTCGTTCATACTAAGGAGTTGTGTCAATGTTAGTTAGTATTTATCGCTACAATCCTGAGAAGGACGACGCTCCTTATATGCAGGATTATGAAATTGAGTTGCCAGAAGGTAAAGACCTAATGGTGCTTGATGTTTTAAACTTGTTGAAGGCTCAAGATTCTAGTATTTCGTACCGTCGTTCATGCCGTGAAGGTGTGTGTGGTTCAGATGGTATGAATATGTCAGGTAAAAATGGTCTAGCTTGTATCACACCAGTTTCAGAAGCAGTTAAAAAAGGTAAGTTGGTATTACGTCCACTTCCTGGTTTGCCTGTGGTTCGTGATCTTGTTGTAGATATGGGGCAATTTTATAAGCAATATGAGAAGATTCGCCCATTCTTGATCAATGATGCGCCTGCACCAGCAATTGAGCGCTTGCAAAGCCCTGAAGAGCGTGAAAAGCTTGATGGACTTTACGAATGTATTCTATGTGCTTGTTGTTCAACTGCTTGTCCATCTTTCTGGTGGAACCCAGATAAGTTTGTTGGGCCATCAGGTTTGTTGCAAGCATATCGTTTCTTGGCTGATAGTCGTGATACGGCAACCCAAGAGCGTCTTAGTGATTTAGATGACCCTTTCAGTGTCTTCCGTTGCCACGGTATCATGAACTGTGTGAACGTTTGTCCTAAAGGGTTAAATCCTACTAAGGCAATTGGTAATATCCGTACTATGCTTTTGCAGAGAGCGACCTAATAATGCTCCGTGTGGTTCATAATGGTAATTTGATGTGACCACCGAAAGTAGGCGGCTTGAATATTGATTCAATGCCGCCGTTTTTGCATATTCTAATGTAGAGAATGTAACAAAAAGAATTTAAAATTCGATCTTTACGAGCAAGGATGCACTAAGAAAAGCCACTAACTCAGTGATTATGGATTCAAAGGGTTTTGTTTAATTAAATGAAACGCTTTTAGTGGCTTAGTATTGAACGTAAAAGGGCGAAAGTAGCTGGAAATAAACAAAAAATCGAGGCTTTAATAGCCTTACGGGCCTGATAAAATGATCGATCTTAATCATAGGTTGATACCGGGACCCCGGTAGCTGGCTCGAACATAAGGGTGATCGAGAATGCACGAAAGTTTAATGGAGTTGCTGTGGAGCACCTCTCATTTTTCAGGTGGAAACTTGGAATATGTTGAAGGGTTGTTTGAAAGCTACCTCGTCGATCCGAACTCTGTGTCGGAAGAATGGCGTAAATGTTTTGATCAATTGCCTCGCGTAAGTGAAGCGCAATCAACTGATCTTCCTCATTCAGTGATTCAAGAACAGTTTTTACAGATTGGTAAGAACAAGTTCCGCTCAATGCCTGTTTCTACAGGCGTAGTGGCTAGTTCTGCACATGAGCAAAAACAAATTAATGTCTTGCAGTTGATTAATGCTTATCGCGTACGCGGGCATCAACATGCAACACTTGATCCGCTTGGATTGCAAAAACGTGAGAAAGTTGCCGACCTAGATATTGGTTACCACCAATTAACGGGCGCTGACTTAGATACAACATTCAATGTAGGTTCTTTGTTCTTTAACAAAGATTCTCTTAAATTAAGTGAAATTGTATCCGAGCTTGAAAAAACTTATTGCGGAAGCATAGGTTATGAATTCATGCACATTGTTGATACGCAGGAAAAAGCGTGGCTTCAGCAGCGTGTAGAATCTGTTCGTTCTCATCCAGAATACTCACAAGAAACTCGCGAAAACCTACTTGAGCGTTTGACTGCGGCTGAAGGCTTAGAGAAATATCTTGCTAGCCGTTACCCAGGTGCAAAACGTTTTGGTCTTGAGGGTGGCGAGAGTTTGATCCCTATGGTGAATGAATTGATTCAGCGTTCTGGTGCACTCGGTGCTAAAGAAGTTGTGATCGGTATGGCTCACCGTGGCCGTCTAAACGTATTAGTTAATACTCTAGGCAAAAACCCTAAAGACTTATTTGATGAGTTTGAAGGTAAAAAATTAGTTAACACTTCAGGTGACGTTAAATACCACCAAGGCTTCTCTTCTAATGTGATGACGGCTGGTGGGGAAGTTCATATAGCCCTTTCTTTCAACCCATCGCATTTGGAAATCGTTTCTCCTGTTGTTGAAGGTTCGGTTCGTGCTCGTCAAGATCGTCGTAAAGACACGACAGGTAAGACTGTTGTTCCTATCTCGATTCACGGTGATGCTGCTTTTGCTGGTCAAGGTGTGGTTATGGAGACATTCCAGATGTCTCAAACTCGTGCTTATCGTACCGGCGGTACAGTACATATCGTAATCAACAACCAAGTTGGCTTTACTACCAACCGTCAAGAAGACTCGCGTTCTACTGAATATGCGACAGATGTTGCTAAAATCATTCAAGCGCCTATCTTCCACGTTAATGGTGATGATCCTGAAGCGGTATTGTTTGTTACACAGCTAGCATTAGACTACCGTTACGAGTTTGGTCGTGATGTTGTGATTGACATGGTTTGTTACCGTCGTCGTGGTCACAACGAAACAGACGAACCTTCTGGTACTCAGCCACTAATGTACAGTGTAATCAATAATCTGAAAACAACGCGTACTCTTTACTCAGAGCGTCTAGTTGCAGAGTCTGTTGTTACGCAAGAAAAATCTGATCAAATGGTTATTGAGAATCGTGAAGATTTAGACAATGCTCGCCATGTTGCGAAAAGTCTTGTTCTTGAGTCTCAGACTGGTTCATTTGTTGATTGGAAGCCTTATCTTGGTGTTGAATGGACTGATGCAGGTGATACAACATACCCATTGGCTAAATTGCAGGAAGTCGCTAAGAAATTAACGAATATTCCAGATGGTGTGGTTGTTCAGCGTCAAGTTCAAAAGATTTACCAAGACCGAGATAAAATGACAGCGGGTGCTTTACCTCTAAACTGGGGTTACGCAGAGACGTTAGCGTTTGCAACTTTGCTTGAGCAAGACTATCCGATTCGTATTACAGGTCAGGATTCTGGTCGTGGTACTTTCTCGCATCGTCATGCGGTAATTCATAGCCAAAAAGATGGCAGTACCTATATTCCTCTGAAACATTTGTCAGATGATCAGCCTACGATGGATCTCTATGACTCTTACCTTTCAGAAGAAGCGGTATTGGCCTTTGAGTATGGTTATGCAAGTACTTCACCTAAAGGCTTGGTTATTTGGGAAGCACAGTTTGGTGACTTTGCCAACGGTGCGCAGGTTGTAATTGATCAATTTATTACTAGTGGTGAACACAAATGGGGTCGCCTATGTGGTTTGACTATGCTGTTGCCACATGGTTACGAAGGCCAAGGTCCTGAGCATTCTTCAGCACGACTAGAGCGCTTCTTGCAGCTTTGTGCTGAATACAATATTCAGGTTTGTGTTCCGACGACACCTTCACAAATTTTCCATATTATTCGTCGTCAAGCGATTCGTCCTATGCGTCGTCCGCTGATCATAATGTCTCCTAAGAGTTTGTTGCGTCACAAACAAGCAATTTCGACATTAGAAGACTTGGCGGAAGGAAGCTTTAAAACAGTCTTACCAGAATCATCTGAAGCTGTTACTGCGGATAAAGTAAAACGCATTGTCCTATGTAGCGGTAAGGTTTATTTCGACTTGATTAACCGTCGTGAAGAGCTACAAAAAGATGATGTTGCTGTGATTCGTTTGGAGCAATTGTATCCGTTCCCATATGCAGACCTTGAGTCTGAGTTAGAACAGTACAAAAATGTTGATAGCTTGGTTTGGTGTCAAGAAGAGCCGAAAAACCAAGGTGCTTGGCATGCCAATCGTCACCGTATGAATCGAGTATTGGAAAAATTGTATCCAGAATTGAAAATCCGCTTTGCAGGTCGAATTTCGTCTGCTGCGCCAGCGGCTGGTTACATGTCTATCCATGTTGAAGAACAAGAAGCGCTGGTCAACGACGCATTAGTTGGTTAGTACCATAGCCTGTCAGAGAGATAAGGGTATAAAATGAGCATTGAAATTAAAGCACCTACTTTTCCAGAATCTGTAGCAGACGGCACCGTTGCTACTTGGTACAAAAAGCCAGGCGAAGCCTGTGCTCGTGATGAACACATTGTAGACATCGAGACAGATAAAGTTGTCTTAGAAGTCGTTGCACCTGCTGATGGTGTGCTAAAAGAAATTTTAAAAGCGGAAGGCGACATCGTATTGAGCGATGAAGTGTTGGCTATTTTCGAATCTGGTGCAGCAGCTTCTGCCGCTCCAGCTGAAAAAGCAGCAGCTCCTGCAGCTGCAGCTGCCACTTCTTCTTCAAATGAGACTGTTCAAATTAAAGCACCGACTTTCCCTGAATCTGTTGCTGATGGTACGGTTGCTACTTGGTACAAACAGCCAGGTGAAGCTTGTTCACGTGATGATCATATTGTTGATATCGAAACCGATAAAGTTGTTCTAGAAGTCGTAGCGCCTGCTGATGGTGTGATTGGCGAAATCTTGAAAAACGAAGGCGATACTGTTCTTAGTGACGAAGTTCTTGCTAACTTCTTGGTTGGTGCATCTGGCGCTGAAGCGGCATCTGTTCCAGCAGCTTCTACTTCTGCTGCAGAAGCAGACGAAGACGGTGTTGCAGGTCCTGCTGCTCGTAAAGCACTTTCTGAGGCAGGTCTAACTGTTGCTCAAGTTAAGGGCACAGGCAAAGGCGGTCGTATTACTAAAGAAGATGTTGACGCTGCTGTTAAAGCAAAATCAGCAGCTCCTGTTGCCACTCCTGCAAAAGCTGCTCCTGCACCAGCTCCTAAAGCTGCAGCTACACCAATGGCAGCACTAGGCGCTGAAGGCCGGATCGAAAAACGAGTTCCTATGACTCGTCTTCGCGCAACTATTGCTAAGCGTTTGGTTGAAGCTCAGCAAACTGCTGCTTTATTGACGACTTACAATGAAGTGAACATGGGTCCAATCATGGAACTTCGTAAGAAGTACAAAGATGAGTTTATCAAAGCTCATAACGGTACTAAGCTTGGTTTTATGTCGTTCTTCGTGAAAGCGGCGACTGAAGCACTTAAACGTTTCCCTGCAGTAAACGCATCTATCGATGGCAATGACATGGTCTACCATGGTTACCAAGATATCGGTGTTGCTGTTTCTACTGATCGTGGTTTGATGGTTCCTGTTCTTCGTAATACTGAAGCAATGGGTCTTGCGGATATCGAGTCAGCAATCATGGATTTCGCGCTTCGTGGTCGTGATGGCAAACTGGGTATGGATGACATGCAAGGCGGTACTTTCACTATTACTAATGGTGGTACTTTCGGTTCTTTGCTTTCTACGCCAATCATCAACCCACCGCAAACGGCTATCTTGGGTATGCACAAAATCCAAGAGCGCCCAATGGCAGTGAATGGTCAAGTTGTGATTCAGCCAATGATGTATTTGGCCTTGTCTTATGATCACCGTATGATTGACGGCAAAGAAGCCGTACAATTCTTGGTAACGATCAAAGACTTGCTTGAAGACCCAGCACGTCTTTTACTTGAAATCTAAGTATTCGTACCAACTATTTTGTATGAATTGAATGCTGAGTGGCATTGTGTGTGCTGCTCAGCTTGACTGAAAAATGGGACCTCTTATGTCTGATAAATTTGATGTTGTTGTAATTGGTGGCGGCCCTGGCGGCTATGTAGCCGCTATCCGAGCTGCTCAGTTAGGTTTGAAAACAGCCTGTATCGAAAAATGGTTAGACAAAGATAGCAAGCCTCGCCTTGGCGGAACTTGTTTGAACGTTGGCTGTATTCCTTCTAAAGCGTTGTTAGATTCTTCACAAAAATACCATGATGCAAAAGACGCTTTTGGCGTTCATGGTATTAGTATGAAAGATGTCGCTATGAATGTTGATACTATGGTTGATCGTAAAGACAAAATCGTAGATCAATTGACAAGCGGTATCACAGGCCTTTTCAAAGCGAATGGCGTAACTAGCTTTGAAGGTTTCGGTAAAGTTCTAGCGAACAAAAAAGTAGAATTTACTGCGCATGACGGTACTGTGACTGTTATTGAAACTGAAAACGTTATTCTAGCAACGGGTTCTGTGCCAGTTAACATTCCACCGGCTCCTCGTACTGGCGATATTATCGTTGATAACGAAGGTGCTCTTGATTTCCGCGCTGTACCAAAACGTCTTGGCGTTATCGGTGCAGGTGTAATCGGTCTAGAACTTGGTTCTGTATGGGCTCGTCTAGGTTCTGAAGTTGTTGTGCTTGAAGCGCAAGACTCTTTCCTAAGCCTTTGTGACCAAGACCTTGCTAAAGAAGCGGCTAAAATCTTCAAGAAACAACATCTTGATATTCGTCTTGGCGCTCGCGTTACTGGTAGCCAAATCAATGGTGAAGAAGTTGAAGTAACTTACCTTGATGCTAAAGGCGAAGAGCAGAAGCAGACATTTGACAAGTTAATTGTTGCTGTTGGTCGTAAACCATTCACTCAAGGTTGTTTCTCTGAAGACTCTGGTGTGAAATTGGACGAGCGTGGTTTTGTCTTTGTTGATGAGCAATGCCGTACTTCTGTTCCAGGCGTATACGCGATTGGTGACATCGTTCGTGGTCCAATGTTGGCTCACAAAGCATCAGAAGAAGGTGTGATGGTTGCGGATATTATCGCTGGCCATAAAGCACAAATGAATTATGACTGTATTCCATCTGTTATTTATACTCATCCAGAACTAGCGTGGGTTGGTAAAAATGAGCAAGAGCTAAAAGCAGAAGGTGTCAAGTTTAAAGTGGGTAAATTCCCATTTGCAGCGTCTGGTCGTGCTATGGCGGCTAATGACACTGATGGTTTCGTTAAAATGATTGCTTGTGAAGAAACTGACCGTATCTTAGGTTGCCATATTATTGGTGGTCATGCGGCTGATTTGATCGCACAAGCTGTTATTGCAATGGAATTCGGTTCTACAGCAGAAGATATTGCTTTGACTGTATTTGCTCACCCAACAGTAAGTGAAGCAGTTCATGAAGCAGCGCTAGCGGTAGATAACCACGCGATTCATATCGCAAACCGTAAAAAGCGTTAATAAATTAGATTTGCCGGCTTCGAGCCGGCAATTTCTGTCTTAGCGGGCAGAGCTTATGTCAATCATTCAGATGAGCGGAAGAATCAAATGAACTTACATGAATATCAGGCTAAACAGCTTTTTGCTGAATACGGCCTGCCAGTATCTACAGGATACGCAGTAGACACGCCTGAAGCGGCAGTTGAAGCAGCGAAAAAAATTGGTGGTGACAAGTGGGTTGTTAAAGCTCAGGTTCACGCTGGTGGTCGCGGTAAAGCGGGCGGTGTAAAGCTTGTTGATTCTTATGAAGAAGTTGCAGCGTTTACACAAAACTGGATAGGCAAAAACCTCGTTACTTATCAAACAGATGCAAAGGGTCAGCCTGTTACTAAGATTCTTGTTGAATCATGCACTGACATTGCAAACGAATTGTACCTAGGTGCAGTAGTTGACCGTTCTACTCGTCGCGTTGTTTTCATGGCGTCTACAGAAGGCGGTGTTGAAATTGAGAAAGTTGCTGAAGAAACTCCAGAACTTATTCACAAAGCGATCATTGATCCTTTAGTTGGCGCTCAGCCTTACCAAGCTCGTGAATTGGCATTTAAATTGGGTCTTAACCCAACTCAAATCAAGCAGTTCACTAAAGTTTTCCTTGGTTTGTCTCAAATGTTCCACGACTACGATTTCGCACTTCTTGAAATCAACCCTCTTGTTATCACAGAAGAAGGTAACCTTCATTGTCTAGATGGCAAGATTGGCATCGACAGCAACGCTGTATACCGTCAGAAGAAAATGCAAGAGTTCCACGATCCATCTCAAGAAGATGAGCGTGAAGCACATGCAGCTAAATGGGAACTTAACTACGTAGCTCTAGACGGTAACGTTGGCTGCATGGTAAACGGTGCCGGCCTAGCAATGGGTACTATGGATATCGTTAACCTACACGGTGGCAAACCTGCTAACTTCCTAGACGTAGGCGGCGGTGCGACTAAAGAGCGTGTTGCTGAAGCATTCAAAATCATCCTTTCTGACAGCAATGTTAAAGCGGTATTGGTTAACATCTTCGGTGGTATCGTTCGTTGCGATATGATCGCTGAAGGTATTATCGGTGCTGTTGAACAAGTAGGTGTTAACGTGCCTGTTGTTGTTCGTCTTGAAGGTACTAACGCAGAGAAAGGCCGTGAAGTTCTAGCAAATTCTGGTCTAGACATCATCGCTGCAACAAGTCTAAAAGACGCTGCTGAACAAGTTGTTAAAGCTGCGGAGGGCAAATAATAATGTCTGTTTTAATAAACAAAGATACTAAAGTAATCTGTCAAGGTTTCACTGGCGGACAAGGTACGTTCCACTCTGAGCAAGCAATTGCTTACGGAACGAAAATGGTCGGCGGTGTTACTCCTGGTAAAGGTGGTCAAACTCACCTAGGTCTACCCGTTTTTAACACAGTTAAAGAAGCTGTTGAACAAACAGGTGCAGAAGCTTCTGTTATCTACGTTCCAGCTCCTTTCTGCAAAGATTCTATCCTTGAAGCAGCTAATTCTGGTATTAAACTAATCGTTTGTATCACTGAGGGTGTTCCGACTCTTGACATGCTTGACTGTAAAGTTAAATGTGACGAGCTAGGCGTACGTCTAATTGGCCCTAACTGCCCAGGTGTTATCACACCAGGTGAATGTAAGATCGGTATCATGCCTGGTCACATTCATATGCCGGGTAAAGTAGGTATCGTATCTCGTTCTGGTACGTTGACTTATGAAGCTGTTAAGCAAACTACTGATGCTGGCTTCGGTCAATCTACTTGCGTAGGTATCGGTGGCGACCCAATCCCTGGTACTAACTTCATCGACGTATTGGAAATGTTCCAAAACGATCCACAAACTGAAGCGATTGTTATGATCGGTGAAATTGGTGGTACTGCTGAAGAAGAAGCTGCTGCTTACATCAAAGCAAACGTGACTAAGCCTGTTGTTTCTTACATTGCTGGTGTTACTGCACCTGCTGGTAAGCGTATGGGTCACGCTGGCGCGATCATTTCTGGCGGTAAAGGAACAGCTGACGAGAAATTCGCAGCTCTTCAAGACGCTGGTGTTAAAACTGTTCGCTCTCTAGCGGACATCGGTACTGCACTTAAAGAAATCACTGGCTGGTAAGCTAGTATTTTAAAGTGTTACTGATTATAAAATCCCTGCTTCGGCGGGGATTTTTTTGCTTTGTAGGTACGTAAGTAGGTGTCAAAAATGAAGTGTCCTTTTTGTTTGACTGATAATGGTTGTGCACTCGATGATAGCCAGACTTGTTGGTGTTTTAATGTCATAGTGCCTGACGATATGGTGGCGCTTATTCCATCACAACAAAAAGGTAGCGTTTGTGTTTGTCTGCAATGTATTGAGTTTTATAGCACCGATAAACTAGGCTTTTTAAAAGCATTTAGCTTTGATTAAAATGCTCTCTATTTTTTGAGATGATTTGTCGCGAGCACATTAGTATCTTGTTATGTGTTTTAACAACAATAAAAAAGGAATGAGGTGATGAGTGAAGCGTTAAAAAACTCTATTTATGACATTACTGTGATTGGTGCGGGTATTGTTGGGCTTTCGACGGCGTGGCAGTTGCTTCAGCGCTATCCTAAATATCGTATTTTACTGGTCGAAAAAGAATCCGAAGTAGGGTTGCATCAAACAGGACACAATTCTGGAGTGATACATGCGGGTGTGTATTATGCGCCAGGTAGTCTTAAGGCTGACTTTTGTCAGCGTGGCGCTAAAGCGACTAAGGCTTTTTGTCTCCAGCATGATATTGAGTTCGACGAATGTGGTAAGTTATTGGTTGCGACGAATGCGCTTGAAGAAGAGCGTATGGAGGCCTTGTACTTACGTTGTCAGGATAATGGCTTGGAAGTGCATAAGTTAGATCAAGCTCAGCTAAAAGAGCGTGAGCCGAATGTGAAGGGTGTTGCTGCCTTGTTTGTTCCTTCCACCGGGATTGTTAGTTATCGGAAAATTTGTCAAAAGCTAGCTGAGCTATTTGTGCAAAAAGGCGGAGAGTTACGTTTAAGTACTGAGGTGATGAATTTAGATGAAAGCCATGAGCGTGTTGCGATTACACTGAATAACGATGTTGTCCATACATCTTATCTTGTGAGCTGTGGTGGCCTTATGGCTGATCGTTTAACTAAAATGCTGAATATTCCAACCGATTTTCAGATCATTCCTTTTCGTGGTGAGTATTATCAATTATCGGCGAAACATAATCAGATTGTTAATCATCTAATTTATCCGATTCCTGATCCAGATTTACCATTTTTAGGTGTGCATCTTACTCGAATGATTGATGGCTCAGTGACGGTTGGCCCTAATGCTGTGCAGGGATGGAAGCGAGAAGGGTACGGTCGAATCAATATTGATTTGCGTGATATTTTCGATATGGTGCGTTTTCCAGGTTTTTGGAAGTTATTAAAGAGTCATTGGCGAACTGGGTTGGTAGAGACCAAAAATTCTTGGTATAAGCCCGGCTATTTAGCTCAAGTCCGAAAGTATTGTGATCTTGTTTCCTTAGATGACCTGCAAGCTTATCCTGCTGGAATTCGAGCGCAAGCTGTTATGAATGACGGTAGTTTGGTGCATGACTTTCTATTTGCTCAAAGTGCTCGGACATTGCATGTCTGTAATGCGCCTTCACCAGCAGCTACCAGTGCGTTTCCTATAGGCACTTATATTATCGATAAACTCGATGAGCAAATCTCGCCTGTTTAGTACGAAAGCATTGTGAAATAAAGGTGGCTTAGTTTGTGCTTTGTAAGTGTTTCGATATAGAGTGGTAGGTAATCGTAACAATCACTGATAAGGAATAAGTATGACTGGTTTAAAGAAAAATCTAGGCTTTACTCATTTGGCGCGAGGCATTGCAGCTGCGCTGCTTATTACTCAAGTTACAGCGTGTGGTACTTTGCTTTATCCAGAGCGTCGCGGTCAAACAAATGGTCAAATCGATGTGGGTGTTGCTGCATTAGATGCTATTGGCCTGTTGTTTTTCTTTGTCCCTGGTGTTGTGGCGTTTGGTGTCGATTTCATTACAGGCGCTATTTATCTGCCAGGCGGTGGCATGGCGAGCTTGACAGAGGATGAGTTGAATTCGATCAAGAATGGTCCAGATTCAATAGATGTTGAGAAGTTTAAAACTGTGATGGCACAGCGTAATGATATTAAATTGCCGGAAGGTACTTATACAGATCAATTGAATGTGGTGGCTATGTCGTCTACTCAGTCTCTTAAAACAGCAATGAGTATGTCTAACGAACGAGTAGCTTTTGCTCAATAGTATGAATTCAGGTTTAGATCTTAAAACTAAAAGATGGATTCTTTAGCTTTAAGATCTAGCACTATTTGATTGCATAGGCTTTATAAACAGCTTTTTTCATGGTCACGATATCTTGGTGGTGTTGTAGTGTTATCAGTTTGGCTTTTGTTTTAAAAATACCTTCCCAAATATTATCAGCGATGCTGATGGATTCCCCCTGTATTTGTATTATCAGCGTAACATCATGCTTCCGAACGAGAGCGGATATTTCACTTGGTGAAAATACGGTTATGCCGTGAACTTGAGTACGATTATTCCAAGGCTCATCGTCAATAAACGCGATAATCTCAATAGGTTGTTCGGCGTATTTGTTGTTGTCGAGTAGGGACTTCGACAAGGAAAAGCACAGATAATCTATTCCAATAAAAATAACCTTTTTGGGCATGGCTTTACGTCGGAAAAATTGCCTAAAAAAATGAGTTAGTTGAATCATCTCTAATTAAACCGTCTTGGTATAGCGCTGCTTTGGTCTACCACCGGTTTTGTAATCTAGTGTCATACTTACTTGGCCTTGGGCTTCTAAGTACTCAAGATAGCGTCTGGCGGTAATGCGGCTAAGATTGATTGCTTCACCTATGTCTTCTGCAGTGAATGGACTGTCATCGTTTATGGTTTCTAGATATTGGGTGAGTTTATCTAAGGTGTTTTCATCAATACCTTTTGGTGTTTTTCGGCTACCGGCGAGCGTCGCGCTTTTTCTAAATAAGGCATCTATGTCTTGCTGATCAATTTTATCGTTTTTGGTAAGGCGTTTTTTAAAGTCTAAATAATCGTCAAGGGCCTGTAACACACGAGACATTCGAATGGGTTTTACAAGGTAATCCATCACACCAAGCTGAATAGCTTTTTCGATAGTAGTAGTTTCTCTTTCCGCCGTGGTCATTATGAAAGCGGCTTTGATGCCTTTGCTTTTTAATGATTGTACTAGATCAATGCCGCTACCATCAGGTAGGGAAATATCGACCATAATGAGTTCGGGGTCAAAAGCCTCTGCTTTTAACTCTGCTTCTAGCTGGCTTTCGCAAGCGGCGACGACATAAAAATCTGTATGTTGATTGATGGTGTTTTCTAATACGTAGCTAGCACGTAGATCATCTTCCACTATCATGACCGGAATGCGATTCATCTTGTTAGCGCTCGTTTGTCTAAGTAAATACTAAACACAGTGGTATTAATCTCACTGCGTTCCCAATCAAGGCTGCCGTGATATTGATCGACAACTTTTTTGACCAAATAAAGCCCAATACCATGCTGTTCAGTGTTGTGTTTGCTGCTCACACCAAAGTCTAATATTCGACTTTCTAGTTTCTCATCTACGCCAGCACCGCTGTCTTCGATTTGAATCATAATGTGGGCATTTCGGTCACTAATATACAGTTTAACAAAAGGTGGTGTAAGTAATCTGTTGGACCAAGCGGCTAGCAAGGCATTGTCTATTAAGTTTCCTACTAGTGTAACCAATGCTTCATTGGTTCTTGAGGGGTATCGACCAAGCTGGCAATCACTTTCGATCAGCATATCGACTTTTAAGTCCTTGGCCTTATTGTGCTTGGCGAAAATTAGTCCTGCCACAGCACTGTTTTCAATAGTTTTAATAATACGTCTTAGTACGATTTGATCGCCGTCACTTTCTTGCTGAAGAAACTCGATGGCATCATCATAGCGTTCTGCTTGTAACATGCCGGAAAGTACATTTAAGTGATTGGAATATTCGTGAGTTTTAGCGCGTAATAAGTCGGCATAGTTTTTTGTTGCTGTTAGTTCTTGTTCTAGTGATTTTTCCCCATGATCTGGGAAAAATACAATGACGTAACCTACTTCGCCCTTTTTTCCTTTAATAGGGTACAGGGTTGCAATGAATTCTAGCTTACCTAAATTAAATCGGTTTTGTGTTATTTGTCCTTTGGCTTCTAATGCAAAGTGAGAAAGGCTTTGTGATTGTTCGCTCAATGGTTTGCTTACAACTTGTGTTGCACTAAGCACATTCATTGTTAGCCATTCAATTGCCATGCTGTTGATAGCGGTGATGTTTTGCTCATGGTCGATAGCAACAATACCATCACGAATGCTATCTAAAATTAACTCATGTTCCTTAAATTTCTGAACTATTTCTTCTGGTTCTAAGCTCAAAAAAGTTCGTTTGAGTTTAAGAATCAAAAAGCCGGCAATAACAACACCAAGAAGATAAACAAAGCCGACTAATAGTCCCGCTTCTTGTAAATGTTTAAAAATTAGTTCACTGGTGGGTTGGGATAGATAGCCTATGCTAATAGCACCAATGATTTGGCCATTTTTTCGTATGGCGACTGAATTCCGAATGGCTTTCCCTAGCGTACCCACTGCGACTTTTGTGTAATCTTTACCTTGGTTAAGCGCTTGGTAAATATCATCACCAACAAAGTGTTTACCGACTCTTTCTGGTTCTGGGTGGCTTAAGCGAATGGAGTCTTTATTAACAACAACAATATAAGAGGCATCGGTTTGGGCGCGAAGCATTTCTATATAGACTTCGATATCACTTGCCTTACCTTGATTGCTTAATTCGACGGCCTGAATCACTCTTTCATTGTGTGCAATCACGTGACCCAGCTCTAGACCTCGTTGGCTAATGCCATCTAGATAGGTTTTTTGCAGAGAATAGCCTAGCACCACACCAACCGCTAACACAATAATGGTAATAGTCGAAATTGTGATTAAGGCGAGGTAAGACTTGAGTGTCATATGCGCTTCATTACTAATGAAAAAATAAGAGTCGCGATTATACAACATACAGAGGAAGTGCTAAACAAAAGGGAAAAGCCATAATGGACTTTTCCCTTTTGTTTGATAATTGACCGTAATATAACCCGTCTTTTGGATTAAGCGATCGCTTGAACCACTAGGGTCGCAAGAATTAGCATGAAAGCGCCGCCAATTCGAGAAGAGATTTGCGCAAAAGGCATTAGCTCCATGCGTTTGCTTGCCGCAAGAACCGCTACGTCGCCCGTACCACCCATGTTTGCCATGCAAAGGCCACCAGTAATAGCCGCTTCGATAGGGTAGAATCCCATCAACCAGCCAATCAAACCAGCGCCAAACACGGCACCAAGCACTGTGATTAACACAAGCAAGAAGTACATAGGAGACAAGGCGTCAAGAATTTGGTTTAGATCTGTATAAGCAACACCAATACCGACTAACAATGCAGGTGTTAAGTTACCAACAACAAATTTATACCAAGAGAACGCGGCTTGCTCTAATGCTTTTGGCATGATGCCAGACACTTTGATGATCGCGATAGATAGGATCATTAGAGCGTAGGTGTGCATGCTGATGTAATTGGATAGCAAAGTACCAAGGAAATACATGCTTACCGCAAGTAAGGCGCCAACACCTAGTGTCGTTATATTCAATGGTGATGTTTTTTGATCTTCTTCCTCGATCGATTTTTGACCGCGAATTAGCTGTCCGTTGCCAGTAAGACTTGGTGCTACTTGACCAAGTTTGTGTAGCAAACCGGCCATAACAATGGCAATAGCATTACCAATAGCTAGCGCTGGAACCATTTGAGACATCAAAGCTTCAGAGCTCATGCCTGTTTTACCTGACATGATTTCAACAAGAGGCACAGCACCTGCGCCCATACCGCCACCCATAATAGGCAGAGCAATCAGCATTACTGAATCGTAGAAGTCTTTACTAACCAGCATACCAACTAGACCAGTAAATATGCAGGCAAAAAAAGCAGAGCCAAGGATAACTGGGATGTATTTTAACGCTGCTTTTTTAAGTGTTTGAGTATCCATACCGAATATAGAACCGGTAACCAAACTAGCAACATAAAAAGATAAAAAGCCACCGCTCTTCATGAAGGTAGTTATATTATTTTCTGCGCTGGATGGGAAAAGGCCGCTATGAAATAGGTAGGCAGAACCAAAAATAACCACGATGGCACCACCACCGAAAAATTGGTTAATAATCGGTGTTCTGTCCCCAACGTAATTAAGGATAAAACCAACAATAACCATAATACCTAAAGCACCTATCATTCCGCCTGGCATCATGCCTGCAAAGGTGGCTAATAAAATAGTGATGGCGGCAATAGCTAATATAATTTTACTGGTACGTTGGTCTTGCGGCGTCATGACATCATTAGTGATCATTATAAACTCTCTTTTTTTTTGCTTGTTTTGATTATTCGCCGCAGTCTACCAACCTTCGTTATAAGCGGAAGTTACTTTTCCTTTAATGAAACTAAAAACTAGTTTTGAAACTTTTGTAATGATGATGTTGGTGTCATTTTGCACAATTAGCTGTTTGTTTTGTCATGATCGGGTTGATGATAAATAATTAAAACGCCGTTATTCGCGGAGGAAAAACGGCGTAAAATATCTAAGAAATGTATGTTTAGGTAGGGACTTTATGTCTAATTTAATGGACGCTATGTTTTTGGCTATAGTATTGAATCCAAATGGTCATGTTACCAGCGGCCATTGGTTTAGCAATAAAGTATCCTTGCCCGCACAGGCAGCCTATATCAATAAGTGCTTGTTCGTGTTCCAGTGATTCAACGCCTTCAGCAATGAGCTTGTAGTTGAAGGCTTTACTTAGCGCGACAATGCACGCGACGATAGCGCGATCTTCAGGATCGGATAAAATATTTTGAATAAAACTTCTGTCAATTTTTAAGGTGTTTAGTGGTAGCTGTTTCAAATAATTAAGAGATGAATACCCTGTACCAAAGTCGTCTAGCGCAACATGAATTCCTAATTTACAACACGCTTTTACGACCTCAACAGCATTGAGAATATCAGAGATTGAAACGGTCTCTAGTATTTCAATTTCCAGTAAGTTAGGGTTGAAGTTAGGTATGCTTTTGAGTAGTTGGTCTAGTCGCTGCACAAAATCCTTGCTCAGCAGATGAGCTGGTGCAATGTTGACGCTAATGACTAAATCATTTTTTTGCCAAATATTGTGTTGACGTAGTGCTTCTTGTAGCACCCATTCGCCAATTAAAACCCCTGTGCTTGGGTGTTCCAGTACTTCAGTGAAATCTACAGGGTAAAGAAATCCCATCGTAGGATGGTTCCAACGAATCAACGCTTCAACCCCAATTATTTTATGGTTCACCATGTCTATCTGAGGTTGGTAATGGAGCTCAAACTCATGGCGTACAATGCCTCGCTCGGCAGCTTGTAACATAGCTCGTCGAGCATATTGACGGCTTTCTTCCTCTGGATCAAAAAAAATAATGTTATTGCGTCCCATGTTTTTTGCTTGGTACATGGTTTGATCTGCCCTGCGCAAAATAGTATCGGCATCCAATCCGTCATTACTTACTAAGGCAACGCCAATACTGGCGGATACTTGAACCTGACAGTCGAATTTGGCTAGTTCAATTGGAGTGTTGATTAATTCAATGAGTCTATTGAGGAAACCTGAACATTCTTTTTCGCTTGATACATCACGTAATAGAAGGACAAACTCATCACCACCTATTCGAGCAAGTATGTCATTCTTTCGGGCTACTTGCTTAAGTCTATTAGCAATTGTAACTAATACATAGTCACCTATATCATGACCATAGTTGTCATTCACTGGTTTGAAGTTATCTAAATCAAGAAATGCGACCGCGGCAGCGTCTTCATTGATTACAATTTGCTGCAAGTTTTCAAGCAGTAAAGGGCGACTTGCTAACCCTGTTAAATTATCGTAATGAGCCATGTCATGGAGCTTTTTTTCTAACTCAGCTCGGTGGATGGAGCTTGTTATAGCTCGTATCAGTTGAGTGCTTTGTAGCTGGTTTTTGAGTAAATAATCACTGGCGCCGAGTCGCATAGCCTCAGCAGCAACTTCTTCGTCACCTAGCCCCGTTACCATAATTACAGCACAGTGGCTTTCCATTATTGTGCGTATGTTATTGAGTAGGGTGAGTCCAGAATTTAGTCCCAAGCGATAGTCAACGATGACACAGTCGTAATCGTTATTACTTAGAAAATCCATAGAGTCTTCTACCGAAGAGGCTTCTGAAATGCTGGTTTCTATATCGGATTTAGATAGCATCCTGCGTATGCGTTCACGGTCTACATCATCGTCATCAACGATAAGTAATTTTAGGGTGTGATCGTCATTAGTTTTTAACACTTCCATGATTATTTCTCCGTTCAGCTATTCAGTTCGACAGCATTTCTGTAGGCAACCAGTAAGTTCGATAGTTTCGCAAATTGTGGCCCAACGGCTGATTTCACCATGTATCCTGCCACGTTATTTTCATAGGCTCGAGAACGGTCGTTGTCATCATTTGATGTGGTGAGAATGAAAATAACCGTATCCTTTAGATTTGGGTCGTCACGAACGTACTCTAAAAATTCGAAACCGTTCATTACGGGCATATTTAAGTCTAGTAGAACTAAAAAAGGAGACTTTAAAACTCTTGTTGGATGTCTGTTTTCAAGTATTTCAATTGCTATATTGCCATGTTCAGCAAAAACTAAATTTATATCCGGTGCTACTTTTTTTAGACCGCGAGTGATGGATTCAGCTGCCACATCGTCATCTTCAACGATGAGTACGCTTAGCTCTTTAATCATGAGTGTCTTTCCTTAAAAATCGAGGCCACCAAACATGAAAAGTAACGCCTCGTTGATGTTTATTTGCTTCAACGCTGATGCGTCCTCCATAGGTTTCTACCAAGCGGCGGCTTACTGAAAGGCCAATGCCAGTACCACTGCGTTCACTGGATGTTACTGTTTGGAATAAACGGAAAATACGTGTGAAAGCTGCTTCTGGAATACCAGGCCCATCATCGCAAATAGTAAAATGACAAAAGTTATTCTCAGCTTTACAAGTAATATCAATTGTTCCTATTTCTTTGTCATGATGCTTAATGGCGTTGCTGATGAGATTGCGCATAACAGTTTCAAGAGGAGTCCATACGGAGGTAAAGTTTTCTAGTTGAATATCCCTCGATATAGTGATTCCTTCAGGTATTACTATTAGTTCAGATATATTGTCTAGAAGAGTGCTTACGTGAATTTCTTGTGTGCTAGCGTCTACTTTTCCTGCTCTGGCGTAGGTTAATAAATTGTCAATCAATTGCTCCATGCGTTGGATGCGAACCTCAATTCTGCTGAGGTTTCTAGTCACATCAGGTAGTGCTTCAGGCCCAAGATCTTCTTTAACCCATTCAAGTAAATCCGCGATGCCACGAAGAGGAGAGCGTAAGTCATGAGAGGCAACGTAAGTAAATTCTTCCAAATTTGTGTTGGTTTCACGAAGTTCCAATTCCATGCGTTTTCTTGGCGTAATATCTAATAAGGAAACAAGTACCATGTCATTTCCTTCCTCATCTTCAAAGGGACTGAGTCCAATTTCTACTGGGAACTCACGGCCATCTTTATGTAGTGCGGTAAGGTCTCGACCCACTCCCATCATTCTGGGTGTTGGGCTTTGATGAAAAGAATGACGCAAATGATCATGATGTTTGCGATAGCGCTGGGGGAGGAGTATGTCCATCGACTGGCCTATCAATTCTTCTGAGGTATAGCCAAAAGACTCACAAAGAGCACTATTTGTTAGGTGAATAATCCCATTGGAATCAACTACTAAAACACCGTGAGGTGCATCCTGTATTGATCTCTTGAGCATATTGCTTGCGCGTTGTCTTGTTGTTAGGTCAATTAATGTCGCCAAGACAAAGGTTTTTCCCTCTTGCTGTATCGGATTTAAGCCAATTTCTATTGGAATATGTTCACCATTTTTTTTCCGTGCATAAAGGGCTTGTCCGACTCCCATTTGACGTTTACGGGGTTGACTAAAGAATTGCATCATGAGCTTTTTGTGGTTAGCCTGAAATTCGATAGGGAGTAAAAAATCAATATCTTCCCCTAATAGGTCTTCTGATGAATAACCTAGTATTTCGGAGAGTGTGTCATTGACGAACAAAATTCTAGCATCAGTACTGACCACCATCGCGCCCATGGGTAAGCAAGTAACTAACTGTTGCAAAAAAACATTACCTTGCAACGTATTGTCACTTACAGGATTTATGTTTTCTGTTGTGCTGTTACTCATTCTTTAATCCAGATATAAATATATTTAATATGTTAGTCTAGGAATGGTAAAGCAGCAATTGACCAAATAATTAGATTTGTTAACAAAAGTATCTATTACAATGTGATGATGCGAATTGTTTGGTAAGAAAAGGTGGGGTTCCCTTATTAAACCTTAATTTCAGATAATAAGGGATAATTGAAATAACAATATTGAATATTAGCTGCAGGGTAGCTGTACAGGATTGGTGCTAAATAGGTACCCATCAAAATTTGGATCTTGATGTTCAGATAATAACATTAGTGTATCTTTAACGTTTTCTAAATGCCTCCACATTGCCATGCGTGCAATATCAGGCTTCTTTTGTTGTATCGCAAGAAGTATATTTTCATGGTCAACTAACCATTTTTTTCTATAAGCTTGATCTGTAATGTGTGAATGCAGTTGTTTCCACATAGGACTATTTTCACGCCGTTCCCATAAGTTTTCAACGAGATCGACCAATACGCTGTTTTGCGTTGCTTCGGCAATAGCCAAATGAAACAGTTTGTCGGCAGCATGATTTTGATCAGCCGTATCAATGTTTTGTTTTTCGAGCTCCAAAGCATCACGCATTTTGATGATGTCTTTTTTTGTTGCTTGGGTGGCTGCAAATTCCGCTACGTGACTTTCCAGCAACTGCCTTGCTTGCATCATTTCAAAAGGGCCAACATCATCGTTGTCTAGAGATTCTTCAAACTTGTCAGATGATTTAATGTTAGTAGGCTGCTTTAGAAGATAAATGCCACTGCCTTTGCGGACTTCGACAATCTCCATTAGCTCAAGCATGATTAATGCTTCACGAAGCAAGGTTCTGCTCACGCCTAATTGCTCGGCAATATCGCGTTCGGGAGGTAAACGGTCTCCTACCTTATATTGGCCTTGCCTAAGTTCCTCGTATAACTTAAGTCCCACCTCTTGGTATAGGCGCTTTGGTTTTACAAGAGTATTTATCATAGCTTTCTACTTTATTTAGCCAATTCAATGAAAAGATTAGATATAGATGTGTTAAAAAAAGAAACATTCAAATAATGAGCGACTCTTATTTACCGCTACAGCAGTAGCACTAAGATAAGAGTCGCTTGATTTAACTTATTTGTCGAGTGCTTTTATTGCCTTAACATAAGGAGCAATAACAGGGTTTTGCTCTGCTTCCTGAAACATTGGAGCAACTGCTTTGATGAAAGGGTCTTTATCAACATCAATGATCTCTACGCCCATTTTAGTTGCTTTTTTCAACTCTTCTTCTGTGTATTCACCCCAAATCTTTTTCATATAAGCGGTAGCATCTTTACCAGCAGCTAATACGGCAGCTTTGTTTTTATCTGATAGTTTTTCCCAGGTTTTAGTGCTGATTACTAGCACATCAGGAATCATCGCATGGCCATCACGAGTATAATATTTAGCCACTTCACCATGACGATAAGTCGTTACTGCGCCAATGTTGTTTTCTGCACCATCAACAACGCGCTGTTGTAGAGCAGTATACAATTCACCAAATGGTAGTGGCGTAGGAGAAGCACCCATCAGCTCCATCATTTTGATCGCGCTTGGGCTTGGTTGAACACGTATTTTCATGCCTTTCAAATCTGCAGGAGAGTGTACAGGCTTAGATGTGTAAAAATTACGCGAGCCAGCATCAAAATAAGCGACACCAATAAAGCCATATTCTGCAGAAGAACTTAAAATTTTCTGCCCAACATCTTCACTCGCTAGTGCGCGATAGAAATGTTCGCGATCTCTAAAGATATAAGGGATATTGAAAGCGCCATAAGCAGGATCAAATGATTCAAGCTCACTGGCATTTGACTTAGCCATATCTAGCGCGCCGCTTTGCAACAATTCTAAAGACTCGCGTTGAGTGCCTAGTTGGCCATTTGGATAGACGCGTACTTTTAAATCCCCATCAGTTTTTTCTTGTATTTCATCCGCAAAGAATTTGAGTGCTTTGTGAACTGGAGACTTTGTGTCGCCATTATGACTCAGCTTTAGCGTTTCAGCGAAACTCATTGATGAAGCGCCCATCAAGCTACCTAAGAGTAGTGCAGAGGCAACATGCAGCTTAGTTTTTTTAATATTTAACATTTTCGAAATCTCCGTTTTTGTATTTTTATATTATTTTCACGTTTTCGGATAAGCAAAGAGTGCAAGGTGTTTCGTTATGAGTTTGCATAATTGCACGCATATTAATTTTGGTCAACCAATCTAATTAAGTTAGTTGACCAAAATTAATGTTTGGTTCAATATGTCGTCGATTGGTGAAAGCTATTGTGGGCTTTTTATCCCTTCTGGAGGTGGTAAATGACGAAATTTATTTATGTGGTTGACCGCATATTATCTACATTTTGCGTCACTTTGATGGTGACTCTTGTGGCGTGCGTGGTTTGGCAAGTTTTCTCTCGTTATGTTTTAGGTGCACCCAGCACTTCAACAGATGAATTAGCTAGATTCCTATTCATTTGGGTTGGTTTGTTAGGCGCTGCATTTACTTTAGGTAAGAAAAAACATCTGGCGATGGACTTTATGTTATTGGCATTAGAAGGGCGAAAAAAAGCCATTCTGCAAATGGTAATTACTCTAATAGGCCTGTTTTTTGCCATTGTCATAATGGTGTTTGGTGGCGGTTCATTAGTAATGAAAACACTGAGTAATGGGCAGCTTTCTCCAGTTTTAGGTCTAGAAATGGGCTGGGTTTATTCCGCAATTCCGATAAGCGGAGCCTGTATGATTCTCTATTTATTACGCGATCTTTTGGCTCCAACGCAAGATTAAAATTCTCTACATGCTAGACGGTAGCGTCTATTCGTTACCTTATTTAGTGATTTAAAAATTCTAATAATAAGGATAAAAAACGTGGAATGGTTAGTTGCACTCGTTCTATTCGGTAGTTTTTTCACAATGTTGGTACTTGGTGTACCGATTTCCTTTTCCATCGCGATTTCCTCGTTGTTATCCATCATGGTATCGCTGCCTTTTGATGCTTCACTTTCTGTCGTTTCACAAAAGCTTGCCTCAGGAATGGATAGTTTTACGTTATTAGCTATTCCGTTTTTCATATTGGCGGGAAATATCATGAATCGAGGCGGTTTAGCCCTACGACTTATTGAATTTTCCAAGCTGCTTGCTGGGCGTTTACCGGGCTCTTTAGGGCACGTCAACGTCATTGCAAACATGCTTTTTGGGTCAATCTCTGGTTCTGCTGTTGCTGCTGCCGCGGCGGTTGGTGGCACTATGGCGCCGTTGCAGAAAAAGAGCGGCTACGACCCTGTTTTTTCAACTGCAGTAAACATTACTTCTAGTCCTGCTGGTTTGTTGATCCCACCCAGTAATGCTCTGATTGTCTATTCTCTTATTTCTGGTGGCACTTCTGTTAGCGCTTTGTTTCTAGGTGGCTATTTGCCTGGTCTATTGATGGGCGCCTGTGTCATGTTGGCTGTTGCTGTGGTCGCTAAGAAGAAAAACTACCCAGTATCTGACAGGATTTCTCTAGGAGAGGCGGGTAAAGTTACCTTTAGAGCCTTACCTAGCTTGGGGCTTATTGTTGTCATCATGGGCGGTATTATTGGTGGCGTATTTACTGCGACAGAAGCATCGGCCATTGCCGTTGTGTACTCCTTGTTGCTGGCGCTTATTTATCGCGAAGTGGGTCTTAAGGATATGCCGAGTATTATTCTTGGCTCCATCATGACCGCTTCCATGATTATGTTGTTGATTGGTGCGTCTATGTCGATGGCATGGGCAATGGCAAATGCAGATATTCCTTATGCTGTGAGTGATGCGTTACTCGCCTTGTCTGATAACCCAATTATCATCTTGTTGATTATTAACTTAATTCTGCTTGTTGTCGGTATCTTCATGGATATGACGCCTGCATTGTTAATCTTCACGCCTATTTTTCTACCTATTGCGTTAGAGCTTGGTATCGATCCTGTTCACTTCGGCATCATCATTACGTTCAATTTATGTATTGGTATTTGTACTCCTCCTGTAGGCAGCGCGTTGTTTGTCGGCTGTTCTGTGAGCGGTGTGAAAATCGACCAAGTGATTAAGCCATTATTGCCAATTTTTGGTTTGTTGGTATTGGCGTTATTGGCGGTAACTTTCATTCCAGAAATTAGCCTGTTTTTACCTTCGCTTTTACTTGGATACTAGTTTAGAAGCTTGCAGATTTTAACGATATTTGGAGATAGATATTTATGAAGCCGATTAATAATTGGAAGCTTCTTGGCGCTGAAGACAACCGTGTCAACATTGAATGTGATGGCCGTCATGTTTTGCATTTTTTCGTTTTAGAATCCAACGTGATTCGTGTATTGCTAAAAAAGAACGGTAAGTTACAACTCAAAAATAGCTGGTGTATTTCCCCTAATGACAGTCTTAATGGCAGTGAAATGGGTTGGGAAGGCCGCGACCGGATGAGTACTGAAGGGTTTACTTGCCCAGATTTTACCGTCGCAGAACAAGATGGCCAGCTAAGCATTGTCACATCGTCGCTACGAGTCACTTTATCGAAACCATTGAAGCTGACATGGGAATATGCCGATGCTGCTGGTGAATGGCATTACCTTGCTGCAGATCGTCACAGTGGCGCTTATATGTTGGGTGTTCAAAGTAACGACATTCACCATTATATGGCGCGTGATTTGTCTGAAAAGTATTACGGATTGGGAGAGAAAACCGGTGACCTAAACCGTCATGGCTCTCGCTACCAAATGCGTAATATCGATGCCATGGGTTACGATGCTAAAAATACCGATCCACTGTACAAGCATATTCCTTTTTACATAACCAAAACTGAGCAAGCGAGTTTCGGGGTTTTCTACGATAACTTGTCAACCAGTTGGTTTGATTTGGGTAACGAGCTAGACAACTATCATGGTTACTACCGTAGCTATCATGCTGATGAAGGGGATCTAGATTTTTACTTCATGTACGGTGAAAAAGTCGTTGATGTGACTAAAACCTACGTGAATCTAACGGGCCGAACTATCTTTGGACCGAAATGGAGCCTTGGCTACAGCGGTTCTACCATGCTTTATACGGATGCTGAGAATGCTCAAGAGCAGCTTGGTGACTTTATTAAGCACTGCGAAAATCACAGCATGCCTTGTGATTCTTTCCAGCTTTCTTCTGGTTATACCTCGATTGGTAATAAGCGTTATGTCTTTAACTGGAACACCAGTAAGGTGCCAAATCCACTTAAATTGAGCGCAGACTTTCATCAGGCTGGCCTTAAATTAGCGGCTAACATCAAGCCTTGTTTGTTGCAAGATCACCCACGATTCGAAGAAGTGGCGTCGCAGAATTTATTTATTCAAGACTCTGAGTTTGATGCGCCTGAATCTTCTCAGTTTTGGGATGATTCTGGCTCACATTTGGATTTCACTAATCCGAATACTATTCAATGGTGGAAAAAGAATGTCACTGAACAATTGCTTGAAAAGGGCATTGATTCCACTTGGAATGACAACAACGAATACGAAGTCTGGGACAGTAATGCTCGCTGTTTTGGCTTTGGTAAGCAGACGCCGATTAAGCTAATTCGTCCATTGCAACCATTGTTAATGATGCGTGCTTCTTATGAAGCTCAAGTAGAATTTGCCCCTAACTTGCGACCATATTTGATCTCTCGTTCTGGTTGCCCTGGTATGCAGCGTTATGTGCAAACATGGAGTGGCGATAACCGTACAAGCTGGCAAACTTTGCGTTACAACACACGCATGGGTGTTGGCATGAGTCTTTCCGGTTTGTACAACCTTGGTCACGACGTAGGTGGCTTCTCGGGCGATCGTCCAGATCCAGAATTGTTCGTGCGTTGGGTTCAAAACGGTGTCATGCATCCTCGCTTTACTATCCACTCTTGGAACGATGATAAAACGGTTAACGAGCCTTGGATGTACCCAGAAGTAACGCCGATCATTCGTGAAGCCATGACGTTGCGATACCGTTTGATGCCTTACTTATACGATCTACTTTGGCAAGCGCATAAACATCATGAACCTATGTTGCGTCCGACCTTTTTGGACCACGAGGCCGATGCTCGTACCTACGAAGAAAGCGATGACTTTTTGCTAGGTAAAGACCTATTGGTGGCGTCTGTGGTGGAGCAAGGTCAACGAACTCGCTCTGTGTATTTACCTGACAATGGTGATGGTTGGTATGACTTCCACCGTAAGACTTGGTATGCCGGCGGACAAGACATTTCCTTGCCAGCCGCTCTAGAAGAGATTCCTTTGCTTGCACGTGCTGGCAGTGTGATTACTACCAGTAATCGCATTGCTCACGTGGATGCAGAAAAAGACACCCAACGTCAGTTGCTTGTTTTCCCATTTAAAGGAGCAGGGCAGCGTGACTTATCCGTGTTTGATGACGATGGGCTTTCAACTGGCTATTTAGATGGCAAGTATCTGTTGCTGAACATAACGTTGAAATCCGATCTTGAACGAATTGATCTCAATATTTCACGAGAAGGTGAATGGCAACCAGCTTACAAAGAGATGAGCTTTGTCTTGCCAGAAAATGAGCAACGTCCTTTCTATGTCAATGGTAAGCGAGTAGAGCGTTCTCAAGCTGTCGCTCTTAGTAGCCTTATATGAGCCGAGGAAATGACATGAAAAACTTTATGACAGAAGATTTTTTACTAACAACGGAAACGGCGAAGCGCTTGTACCATGAATACGCAGCTGATCAGCCAATATATGACTATCATTGCCATTTGAACCCTCAAGAAATCGCCGAGAATCGTCGTTTTACCGACCTTGGCGAAATCTGGCTGGAAGGCGATCATTACAAGTGGCGCGCTATGCGTGCCGCGGGTATTGAAGAGCGTTTAATAACGGGCGATGCGAGCTTCAAAGATAAATACCAAGCATGGTCGAAAACCGTACCTCAGTGTATTGGTAACCCTATTTACCATTGGACGCATTTAGAATTGCGTCGTCCTTTTGGTATTACGGATGTATTGTTTTCGCCTAAAACGGCCGATGTTATTTGGGATCAATGCAATGAAATGTTGCAGCAACCTGAGTTTTCCGCACGCGGCATCATGCAGCAAATGAACGTGAAAATGGTTGGCACCACAGACGACCCCGCCGATAGCCTCGAACATCACAAGTTTCTTGCCAATGACAGCAGTTTTGATATTGCCGTTACGCCAAGCTGGCGTCCTGATCGTGCTTTTAAAGTCGATCATGTTGGCTTCAAAGATTACTTAAATAAACTCGGTAAAGCGGCTGATAAAAACATTGAGCGCTTTAGTGATTTGATCGCAGCTTTGGCTCAGCGCCTTGAGGTATTCGATGCTCATGGTTGTCGCAGTGCCGACCACGGCATTGAAATCATGCGTTTTGCTAGTGAGCCAAGCGAAACGGAATTGGACGCTATTTTATCGAAGCGTATTAATGAGCAGCCTTTAACTGAGCTTGAAATCGCACAATTTTCCAGTTCCGTTCAAGTATGGCTAGGTAAGCAATACGCCAAAAAAGGTTGGGTGATGCAGCTGCACATTGGCGCGCGTCGTAATAACTCTTCCAGAATGTTCAAACTGATTGGTGGTGATTCTGGTTTTGACTCCATGGATGATCGTGCCTTTGCAGAACCGTTGTCTGGTTTCTTGAATGCCTTGGATCAAAGTGACGAGCTACCGAAAACCATTCTTTATTGCTTAAACCCAATGCATAACGAAATGTTGGCAACTATGGCGGGTAATTTCCAAGGTGGTGGCGTAGCTGGCAAGGTGCAATTCGGGTCAGGCTGGTGGTTCAACGATCAACTAGATGGCATGCAACGTCAACTAACCAGCGTGGCGCAAATGGGCTTGTTAAGCCAATTTGTCGGCATGTTAACGGACTCCCGTAGCTTCTTATCTTACACCCGTCATGAGTATTTCCGCCGTTTGTTGTGCGAGATGATTGGTGGTTGGGTTGAACGAGGCGAAGCGCCAGCAGACATGGCGTTATTAGGCGAGATGGTAAAAGGGATTTGTTCGGAAAATGCCAAAAAGTACTTTGGTTTTTAAGGTACTGGTCTCTAAAAATATAAGGAATCATCATGATTAGCATAAAAACAACAAATACCTTATACGCACCAGAAAAGGTGGATGTTGGCATTGTTCATATTGGATTGGGCGCTTTTCATCGTGCGCATCAAGCGGTTTATATAGAAAAAAATCTCAACCGAAATCAAGGTGGCAATTGGGGGATTTGTGCCGTGAATATTCGCTCGAATAGCCAACTGGTTGACGAGCTTAAAGCCAATAGCTGCCGCTATCATATTGCGGAATACCAAGACAGCCAGAATGTTGAATTGCGTGAAATTAACTCGATTCGTGATGCCTTGTTTGCTGGGACAGACAAAGAGCCTTTATTTGAAAAGCTCGTGTCACCAATGACAAAAATCGTCACGCTAACCGTTACTGAAAAAGGCTATTACCTAGCGCCCGCGGACAAAACATTGCGTCAGGACGATCCTAGTATTCAGGATGATATCCAGAATCCAACGACGCCAAAAACTGCACCGGGTATCTTGGTTGAAGCCTTATATCGTAGAAAAGAATTGAATCTACCGCCGTTTACTATTTTGTCTTGTGACAATATGCCGAATAACGGCAGTTTAACGCGTCGAGCGGTATGTGAGTTGGCATCTCATCGTTCAGCAGCGTTTGCTCAATGGATTGAAGACAACGTGGCATTCCCAAGTTCCATGGTGGACAGAATTGTGCCAGCAATGTCGGATGATTCCCGCGAGCGATTGCAAAAGGAGCTTAATTGTCACGATCAAAATGCTGTGATGTGTGAAGCCTTTAGCCAATGGGTTGTAGAAGATAACTTCCCGCAAGGTCGACCAGATTGGGAGCATGACGGTGTGCAAATGGTAAAGGACGTTCACCCGTTTGAAACCATGAAACTGCGCCTGTTAAACGGCAGTCATTCATTGCTCGCTTATGTTGGGTTGGCGGCCAAATATAAAACCGTAGCTCAAGCGGTTGCGGATGAAAAGTTCGCCAGCTTGATTCGTCACTATATGAGCGTTGAAGCAGCTCCAACGCTGGATTTACCAGAAGAAGTAAAGGTTCATGAATACATTGAGGGCTTAATCAGTCGTTTTGCCAATGACAGTTTGCAGCATCAATTGTCGCAAATTGCGATGGATGGCTCTCAGAAAATTCCTCAGCGCTGGTTAAATGGTGCGGAAGAACTGTTAGCGAATAAAGGTTCTAACAAGAGTGCTGATAAAGCGGGTCTTGCCGCAACAGCTCTTGGTGTGGCTGCTTGGCTATTTTATGTACGAGGTGAAGACCTTGAAGGCCATCAACATAAGGTTGATGACCCAATGGCACAAACATTAAGCGACCTTCATAGTCGTTGCTTTGACCCTGAAAGCTTGGTCCATGAAGCCTTAAAACTGAACGATATTTTCTCTACAAAACTCAGCCAGAACGAGATTTTTTCTCATGCTGTGCTGAATGCTTATCAAACAATTATTTCAAGCGGTGTTGCTGAATGTCTGTCATTTAACAACAGACTATTAAATAACAACACAGCGAATCTCGGAGGATAAAATGGAACATACATGGCGTTGGTTTGGACCAAATGATGAAACAACTTTGACGGATATTCGTCAAACAGGTGCAACGGGTGTAGTAACAGCTTTACATGAAATTCCTAATGGCGAAGTGTGGCCAGTAGAAGCAATTAAAGCACGTAAAACCATGATAGAAGCTCATACACTTCGTTGGTCTGTGGTAGAAAGCGTACCAGTACACGAAGATATTAAAAAGCGTACGGGCAATTACCAAGAGTATATTCAAAACTATAAGCAAACTCTGCTTAACTTGGCTGAATGTGGCATTGATACTGTGTGCTACAATTTCATGCCGGTATTGGATTGGACACGTACGGATTTGGATTATGAATTGCCAGATGGCTCTCGTGCTTTACGTTTTGACCAAACGGCTTTTGCTGCGTTTGAGTTGTATATTCTAGAGCGCAAAGGCGCAGAATCTGAATACAGTGACGAAGAAAAAGCGCAAGCGAAAATTTTCTTAGAGAACCTAAAGCCAGAAGATAAAGACCGCTTAGTCGCCAACATCATCGCAGGCCTTCCTGGGTCCGAAGAAAGCTACACCATAGAACAATTCCGCGAAAAATTAGATGAATACGCTGGCATCGACAAAGACAGACTTCGCGAGCACCTTAAACTTTTCTTAGAAGAGATTGTGCCAGCGGCAGAACAAGGCGGCTTGCGTTTAGCGATTCACCCAGATGATCCACCACGTCCGATTCTTGGCCTGCCGCGTGTTGTCTCTGTTAAAGACGACATCGAATGGTTGCTTGGTGCTGTGCCAAGCCCTGTAAACGGTATTACTCTTTGTACTGGTTCTTACGGTGTTCGTGCAGATAACGACTTGGTTGATATGGTGCAACGCTTCGGTTCGAACATTTTCTTCACTCACTTAAGATCAACCAAGCGCGAAGAAGTAGCGGGTAGCTTCCATGAAGCGTCTCACCTTGGTGGCGACGTAGACATGGTTGGTGTGGTTCGTGCGCTTCTTATAGAAGAGAAAAAGCGTAACGACAACAATGCTCCGAGCCTAATACCCATGCGACCAGACCACGGCCATCAAATCCTTAATGACCTAGAAAAGAACTCAAAACCGGGTTACTCAAAACTGGGTCGAATGAAAGGTTTGGCAGAAGTTCGTGGTTTAGAGCTGGGTTTGAAAAGCACGCTTTAACCTAGTGAATTACTAAATCTAAAGAGTTATCTAGCTTGAATGCAAAAATGCCTTCTGTGCCAATGCGGAACAGAGGGCATTTTTTTCGGCCAATATTTTGATCATTTTTTTTGTAAAAAATAAAAAACACATTATTATCGAGATAACAGTTTATGACTAAAGCATTTTATTAAAAAGATTCTTACTATTCATGGATTATAAATCTGTAAAATAGAATGCAAAAAATATTTTTGCATATTAGGAGGTATTTATGTCGGACAATAATCCATTTCCAAACTCAGAGTATAAAGGGTTTATATTTTCAAAATCTGATATGAGTGGCACTCAATTTGATTGTGTAAACCTATCCGATTCGAAATTTTGGGTGGAGTTAAAGAATGCTAAATTTTCTGATTCAAATTTAGAGGCATGTGCGTTTGATGATGTTAATCTTTCTCATAGTACTTACGAAAATATCAATTTGAGTTGTTCAAAATTTAATAATGTTAATATGTCAAATACCTCTTTCACAAACTTAAACCTTGAAAATACCGAGATAAGTAATGCAAATTTACTTGGTATGAAAATTAATGGTGTGCTTGTTAGTGATTTATTTGAAGCTTACGAGAAAAATAGCTAATAAGTCGCTGATTGGCTGCTCTGGAAACGATTAGGGCTACTTTGGAGCATAGAGAGAAGAGGAGAGGCGCTTGCAATTCGCAAAAGCGTAACGTTATCTTGGCAACTGATTCAGCAAATATCCGCTAATTAATACCGAGAATGTATCGAGGATTAAAATGTCTCTAGTTTTGGGATATAGTGCAAAAACTAGAGGATTATTTTGGTTGGCCATCCTCTTAAAACGATTGTTTGTACAAAGTCACCAAAGATCAATGGTTTAAAAAATCTGCAAAACAGGATACTAAGAACACTATGGCAATAAGTGAATTTGAGATAAAACGTACAGAATCTGAGTTAGATAAGTATTTAGCTAAGAATCGACCTCCTGCCCATCTTAGACATCAAGTCGATATAGGATATCGTATATCCGGCCAAAGCGTAGAGTTATTTGAAATTCGCCCTCATTGGAAGGCGGTAGACTCAAAAATTGAAAAGCCTGTTGCGAAAGCTACGTTTGTAAAGACTAAAGGCTATTGGAAGGTATTTTGGATGCAACAAGATCTGAAATGGCATAGATACGATTCAAACCCCGAAGTGAGTAGGATAGAAGATTTTCTGCAAATTGTAAGTGAGGATGAACACTCTTGCTTCTTTGGGTAATTTTTTCTATTCATTTATCAGAAGAGTTCAGTAATATCGCCGACTATCATGCTAATTACGGCACGGGCTTTACGTTTATTCACGGAAATTGAAACAGACTAGTCCCTGTGGATAGACATTATGTCAGTTGGAAAAGGGGGCGGAAGTGCGAAAATCAGACAGGCTTTTTCAGTTAACCAATATTCTGCGTAAGCACCAACCCATTACAGCTAAGCAGTTGGCCCAAAAGCTGATGGTGTCAGAAAGAACTATTTATCGTTATGTTGATGATTTGTCTTTATCTGGAATACCCGTTTATGGCGAGCCTGGTGTCGGGTATCGGTTGCTAGAGGGGTTCGAGTTACCACCCTTACAGTTGACGCCAATTGAGCTAGAGGCGTTGATTGCCGGCGTAAGTTTTACGGCGTCTTTGACTGGAAAGAAATTTGCTGCTTCGGCACACTCTTTATTGTCAAAGATTGAGGCAGCATTGCCTAAAAAGTCAAAGATGATTTCCAGCGAAGATCGAGTGATTAGGATGCCGGTAAGGCATCGTGAATCCACAACATATCAGGTATGGGAGGAAATACATTCAGCTATAGAAACAGGATGTTGGCTGAATATTGGTTACAACTCACTTTCAGAAATCGTGACATCGAGAGTTGTATTTCCTCTAGGGCTATTCTATTGGGGCAGCCGATGGACATTAGGTGGTTGGTGCAAGCTGCGTGGTGACTACAGAGACTTTAGATTGGACCGCATAACCAGATTAAATTCTTGTGAAGATGCGAGTGTTTTGCCAAAAGATGTTTCTTTGTCAGCATACATTGAATTTAAAAATACGAAAGTTGACTGACACAATGCTGTCAGTAGTGAAGCCTTAGAGTTGGAGCTTAACCCATAACTGAGGCACTGACATGATAAAGAATAACAACATAGATAATATTGGCGGTATGGAGTTTGCGACCTTTAGGCTTAAAAAAGGCGTAACTGAAACCAGATTAGTAGAACTATCACATCAAGTAGAAGCCGAATTTCTTAGTCAGCAAGAGGAACTCATTCTTCATTTTCTGGTTCGTGGAACGGATGGTGTTTATGCCGATGTGGCGATTGCTAGTTCGCAGGAAAAAGCTGAGGAGTATTGCCAGCAGTGGCTGAGAAACAAGGTGGCGCTAGAATACTTAGAACTTCTTGATAAAGAATCCGTAAATATGACTTTCTGGTCGAAAATTAATTAAAAACCTAGCCAAGGGCCCACAGGAAATCAACGGCTTTGCTTTTGTCTTCTGTGGGCTTGCTATGATAGGTAAGTAAATTTTGTGGTAAATCAAAAATAGAATAGTGACTTCATAAACGGCATTATTCTTTGTACTGGTTCTAGGGCATCTGCATTGATAATGACTTAGTTTATGTTGCAGAACATGTTGCTTCTAATAGCTTTTTCCTTTTCTTAAAATCAAGAAAATCTTATTTAAATCCGATCAGAGCATGATTGTTAAATTTTCAGCAACTTACAAAAACGTCAAATCTGGCCACTTGAAATTAGCCCGATTAAAAGGTCAATAAAATGTTCTTGGTTTAGAATCGAGCTTGAAAGAAAATTATAAATTCTGATAACTAAATGGAATGTCTGTATATAAATTAGATATCCCTCTTTCGTTTTTAACATTTAAATCTTGTGCTTGTTTCTTCCTTTTTTATCGGTTTTTTTGAGGGTGAACGTTTAAATAGATTAATTTATTGAATACAAAATAAGTAGGCGCTATTATGCATCGATTTTATGCATAAAATCTTAAGTGTTCTATTTTGGTGCGTTTTTCTGTGATTATTTCTTTTAGCTTTAACTTTAGATGTAGGTTTGAAGGTGATTATGGAAAATTATTTTATAATGGAGATGTAATAAATAGTTTATGAAAAATGTTAAATTAAGTGTGTTGCTTTTTTCTAGTTATGGGTTGATTATTTTTGGCTTGATTGTCGTTCTTGTATTTTCTTTTACTCGTATGAGTAACATCAATGACCAATCTACTATTATTTCAGAAGACTGGCTTCCATCGGTTAAGCTGATTGAAAGTATTAACACTCAAACCGCAGATTTACGTAATTCTGAAGCTGTTCATATTCTTTATGATACATCTGAGGAAAAGATAAGATTAGAAAAGGTAGTAGAAGAGCAAAAGATTAGGATTGAACAGACAATCAGAGACTTCAGTGCATTAGTGTCTGATAACAATGAAGAAATAAAGTTATTAAAACAATTTGAAGCGAGCTATAAAGACTATTTAAGTATTGAAAATAAAGTTTTTACCCTTTCAAGACAAGATGAAGATGATGCTGCGCGTTCTCTTTTTCTTACTGAATCACTTAAAAAGTATAATGAGTACTCATCCTTTCTAGATAGACTTTCTGCTATAAGTAGCAAAGGCGCTAAGTCTGCGAGTGATAACGGTGATGTTGTTTATCAAGAGTCTACTTCTATGCTTAGTATAGTCGCCGTAGTTATTATTGCTGCCGCCCTTATTATTGCATTTTATATTACGCGCACATTGACTCAGCAAGTCGCCTATATTCAAAATGCAATGACTCGCTTATCAAGTGGTGATTTGAGCATCCGTCTAGAAAATGTTTCTCGTAATGAATTAGGTATATTAGCGGGTCATTTTAATAAAACGGTTGAGCAGCTTTCTAAAACGGTAAATGAAATCCAAGATGCCGCGACTCAATTGGCTTCAACATCAGAAGAGTTAAGTGTCGTCACGGAAAAATCGACTCAAGACATGCATCATCAGAACGAGCAATTAGAGTTAGCTGTTTCTGCTGTTACCGAAATGACATCAGCCGTGGAAGATGTAGCGCGTAATGCCGTCGCCACTTCAAAAGATTCTGATACTGCAGATGAGCGCGCTGAATTAGGTCGTGATCAAGTTCAACAAACCATAAAAACCATTCAGTCTTTATTGACCGAGTTGAAGACTACAACTCAAGGCGTTAATGATCTAGCAGGGCAAGTTAGCAGCATTGGTTCGGTGCTAGATGTAATTCGTGGTATCGCAGACCAAACGAACTTATTGGCACTGAACGCAGCGATTGAAGCGGCTCGTGCTGGCGAAACAGGTCGAGGTTTTGCTGTTGTGGCAGATGAAGTACGTGCATTAGCACATCGTACTCAAGAGTCGACAAAAGATATTGAAGTAATGATTCAATCTGTGCAAAGCGGAACGGATCTTACTGTAAGTTCAATGCAGCGCAGCCATGAAAAAGCCAACGCCACATTGGAGATTGCTAATTTGTCTGGGGAAGCGCTTAAATCTATCGCAGAGTCTGTTTCTCGAATTAATGACCAAAACATTGCTATTGCAAGTTCTGCCGAAGAACAAGCTCTTGTTGCACGAGAAGTAGATAAAAACTTGTTAGCTATTCGTGATATTGCGAATGAAGCGGTTGCTGGAGCAAATCAATCCAGTGCAGCGAGTTTAGATCTTGCCCGACTTGCAGAAAACCTAAGTGGGTTAACGAATCGTTTTAAGCTATAAAGTTTTAGCTATTAAATAGCGATTCACACAAGCTGATAAAAGACCGAGTAGCAGGCGCTACTCGGTCTTTTTTATTTCAGCCAAGTAACTTATTAGTCAAATTTCACACGGTCTGTTTTAAGCAAAGCTGCGCTGCTGGAGTTAACCAGTTTGTCGTTCTTTCTTTCAATGAAGAAGACTTCTAGATTTTCATTCTTAGCGATTTTCGCACCCTCTACAGGGCCTAGACATAACATAGTGGTTGCCCACGCATCGCTAACTCTAGGGTCCGTGCCAAACACAGATGCCGATATAAGATTATGAGTAATGGGTTTGCCTGTGCTTGGGTTGATGATGTGAGAATACTCGACACCGTTATCATCAAAGTGACGGTTATAAGTACCTGATGTATCTAGCGTAACGCCATCTTCATTTTTGACAGTAATAACTTGATAGACTTTTGGGCCGCCTTCGGCAGAAGGAATAGGGCTCTGAATGGCCACTCGCCATTTATCGCCATTAGGCTTGTGTCCTTTAATCTTCATGTCACCACCAAATTGCACCATGTAGTTTTGGTAGCCTTTGGATTCTAATACATGGCTTAACTTGCCAATAGTGTAGCCTTCGCCCATAGAGGAGAAATCAAGCTGTAAAAAAGGACGAGTTTTACGAACGCGTAAATTTTCTTCATCTACTTCAATTTTATCAATGCCGAGTTCAGATGTAAGTGCAACAAGTTCTTCTGGTGTAGGCACATGAAGTTTGTCGGTTTTGAACCCCCATAAATCGAACAAAGGTCCAATAGTTGGGTCGTAACAACCTTCCGATTTTGTATGTATATCTTGGGCAATTTGGACAAGCTCGACAAAGTCTTGAGAGACTGGCTGCCAAGCTACAGATGGGCTACGGTTGAATTCGGAAATGAAAGAATCAGGACGATAAGTAGAAAGCTCTTTGTCTATTTGGGCAAGCGTATCGTTAAACGCCGCTTGCACCTCGGTGACTGGAACCGCGTCTTCAGACCAAAAGCTTATTTGATACGTCGTGCCTTGGGCATAACCTTCAACAGTTTCAAGTTTTGGTGGTTCACTGCAACCCACTAAAAAAGTCGTCATCAGTAGGGCGCTAAAACCCGTAATAGCGGTGGGATTAAAGCGAGATTTTGTGGATGTAGCCATACAATATAAGCCTTGTTAAGAAATAAAACGCGATAAGTTTATCAGCCGTTTATGATCAACTCTATCAAACTGCCTAGCATCCACACTAATGTGCATTTTTGCTAAATTTCTTGCTTCACTGCAACCGGATATTTATCTTTGACTCTTAAAGTTCTGGAAGAAGGCCACTTCTTACAGCACCGGGCGATATTCCTGTCATTCGTTTGAAGGCTCGACTAAATGAAGCCGCAGAGCCATAGCCAAGTCGATCGGCAATTTCGTCAAGTGACAGGTTATCTTGGCTGATCCACTGACTTGCTAGGCGCATGCGTAGGTTGCCTAAATATTGCTGTGGTGTGGAATGGGTTAATTCGGTAAAGCGTTCAGCAAAGACAGATCGTGATACCCCCATTTCTGACGCCATATCTGCCACCGACCATTGTCGTCCAGGTTCATGATGCAGGGCAGATAAAACCTGTGCGAGTTTCGGGTCGCGCATTGCTTCAACCCAGCCGCATACATTGCATCCAATCTCTACCCAGCGACGTAAAATGGCAGCAGCCACTACATCGGCAAGTCGTGTCAAAATTACGCTATATCCTGGTCGTTTAGCCTTCAATTCCTTGGTCATCACATCGAGGATGGCAGGAATTTGCGGATCATAATCTGGTACCGTTTCAATATGCATTACTTCTGGCTTCAAATGAGCTAACGGATGAAACCAGCCCAAGTCGAATTCCATGGCGCAACTGAAAATAAAATTGTTCTTTGATCGGCATATTTCAGTGTTGCAAACGCTTATTTCTGACGTGGCATCACATAATTGCACTTTTTCAAAGGCATTAATACTGACTAGCGGCACACCATCTTCGCTATAAAGATCATGGGTTCCTGCACAAGGCATTAATACTGCATCACCGCATGCAAGCTGGTGTACAGCTCCGCTTCGAGTTCGTAAAAATGCTGAACCCTGTCCAATGAAATGAAAGTACGCCAATCTTTTATCTGATTCCTCTCCAAATTGCAGGCCAAACGGAGCGGAAATTTCGACTCGTCTGTATTCAAGGCCCTTAAGGCGTACGCCAGACAGAAGTTCGTTCATCATATCGTGTCGGGCTTCATTGGTGATGTTGTTTGTCGAGGACGGTTGCATAGTTCTCCGGACGATATGGTATGAATTTAAGACATATTGGTATATATCGTCTGGTCTGTCCATATTATTCTGTACGCAATATACAAACATTCATTTCAAGAGGACTTTCGATGACGAATACATTAAATGCGTCTCCGGCGCAGGTACAAGACGTACCTGCTTGGGGGGCAGTAATAGCCATGACGTTAGGTGTTTTTGGGTTAGTTACGGCGGAGTTTCTGCCAGCAAGCCTTCTAACACCAATGGCTTCCGATCTTTCGATTACTGAAGGGATGGCAGGCCAAGCCGTTTCGGCTACCGCTATTCTTGCGGTATTTGCCAGTCTTTTGACCGCTACTGTTACCCGCAGAATGGATCGCCGTTATGTTTTACTGGGATTTTCAGTGCTGTTAATTATCTCGAATATTTTGGTTGCTCTCGCACCTAATTTCTTCCTGTTGTTAGCTGGTCGTGTACTACTTGGCATTGCACTTGGTGGTTTTTGGACCATGGCTGCCGCCATTGTTATGCGGTTGGTTCCTGATAAAGACATTCCTCGTGCGTTAGCTATTCTGTTTAGCGGCGTTTCGGCAGCCACTATATTTGCTGCTCCGCTCGGCAGTTATCTTGGTGGTACTATCGGCTGGCGTAATGTTTTCCTGTTGGTAGCCTTGCTTGGTGTTCTGGTCCTTGCTGTCCAGTTTGCTACTTTGCCGAGAATGCAACCGCGTGGCCGAGCAACATTAGGTACCCTGATCGCGGTGATGAATCGCCCTCGAATGAAATTCGGCCTGTTAATGCTGGTGCTTATTTTTACGGGGCATTTCGCTTTATTTACCTACGTTCGGCCGTTTCTTGAAAATGTGACAGGTGTCGCAACTGCTGGTATTTCGGGTATTTTATTGGGTTTTGGTGTTGCTAATTTCATTGGTACTTATATAGCCGGAGCCTTGATTGCGCGATCATTGCGCCTAACCCTTACGCTTATGCCGTTGATCATTGGTTTGGCTGGAATTGGTATGGTCAGTATCCAGGGCGCTGTTGCACCAACGGCTATATTGGTGGCTATCTGGGGAATGGCGTTTGGTGGTGTGCCAGTTGCTTGGTCGACTTGGATTACACGCAGTGTTCCTGATGAAGCCGAAAGTGGTGGTGGACTTCTGGTTGCTGCTATTCAAGTTGGTATTGCAACCGGTGCAGCAGCAGGTGGGCTTGTTTTTGATGTTAGTGGTGCGTTTGGTGTCTTTACAATCGCCGCTCTGATACTTCTGGCTGCCGCCATTATTGTCACGTTTGGTTTGCGAACTGATCCAGTAAAAGTCGCACAAAGCGTTTAAATATCCTCTCTCTAATGACTCAAATCACCCCGATTATTTCATCATAATCGGGGTGATTTTTATCCATTTGATATTGGCGGCTCAATGCGCGTTGTTGTAAAGAGTTAGTTAATTAATAACCGTAAACCGAGACATGTCATTAGCAAGCCAGTAGCCCGTTCGATTTATTACCAAAAGATCGTTGCTTATTTGTGTAGAGATATATTCTTATAGCTTACTTTGACCTAGTATCGGTATCTTATTGGCAGTAGGACTTCGACTCAGTCTATGAAATCGGTTAGCAAAACCATCAACGTTAAAAGACTTATACTTTATCCTTTGGTTACTTTGTTAACCGTTTTAATGTTAGGAGAATATGCCTTTGTCTTTTTTAAAAAAGACAAACTAGAAGAGCAAAAAAAGTATGTCGATACTCTTACTAAAACGCTTTCTGAAGTGATACAAAAAGAAATTATTGTTGTTACGTCAGCAACAAGCATGCTTGAAACGTTGCTGAGACAGGATCATTTCGCAACAACAAATTTTAATGATTGGAGTAGAGAGATCCTTTCAATTAATGAAAATGTAAGTAACCTTCAATTAGCGCCAGGCGGCATAGTTATGGATATTTTTCCATTAGAAGGCAATGAGCAGGCTATCGGACATGATTTGTTACATGATCCTAAGCGTAGTATAGGAGCGAGAATAGCAGTCGATAGCAAAGAGCTTACATTTATTGGGCCAGTACGTTTGATTCAAAACAATCGTCTAGCGGTGATCGCCAGAAAGCCAGTGTTTAGATATAAAAATCAGCAAGAAACATTTTGGGGGTTTACGATTGCGCTGATTTATGTCGAAGAGCTTATGGGGGATTTGTTGTCAGGTCTTGATGATCTTGGCCTAAATTATCAGCTTATTGGCAGTAATCCAGACTCATTGACTCAACCCATTATTGCAGCATCAATACAACCCATATCAAATCAAGCAATGCAGTACCCCGTGCTAGTGCCTAATGGTGAGTGGCTTCTTTCTGTTGAATATCACTTTGAGAGTCTAACTGATGATTTTTTATACCATGGCCTTATTTTATTGATGGCTAGTCTACTAAGTTATTTTGCCTTTATTTATGAAAGGAAGTCGCAGCTTCAGCAGATAGAGCTTGTTAGTTTGAATCAACAACTTGAGTCGCTGGCTTATTTTGATTCGTTAACTGGATTGCGTAATCGACGTTCTGCATCTGATATAGCTCAAGAATTGTTCCATTTGGCTCAGCATAGTCAAGTTCCATTAATAGTTGCGTTTTTAGATATTGATTACTTTAAGCATGTAAATGATGTGCATGGTCATCAGGCAGGAGATGTAATTTTAAAAGCTCTTTCAAATTTGTGTGCAAAGAGCTGCAGGGAAAGCGATATTATAGCTAGATGGGGAGGAGAGGAGTTTATTGTTTTTCTGCCGTATACAGATTTAGATTACGCATTAGTTTTCTGCGAAACGTTACGCAAGAACATTTCTATGGAATGTTTTATGTACGAATCAGAAAAAATTGAATTCACGATTAGTATTGGTTTATCAGAAGTAGCCCCCGCTGATAAAAGCATTGAAGATGTGATTAAACGCGCGGATGAGGCGCTTTATCTAGCTAAGAAGAATGGCAGAAATCGTTGTGAAGTTTCTTTGGGATAGGTGGTAAAACCATAAAATAGCTTCATTTTTCTGCGGTGGATAAGCATTTTTAAGGAGCATATTTCGTGCATAAGGTTTTTGTCTTTGGGACGTTGAAAGAAGGTTTTCCGAATTTTAAAACAAACAAAGGTATTCGTTACCGCGGCGACTTTAAAACCAAAGAGCGTTATCCGTTATACCTTGTTGGTGAACGATTTTCGCCTTGGCTTGTTTTACTGTCAGGCGAAGGCTATCCAGTGAAAGGGCAGGTATTTGAAGTATCAGATGACGTCTTAGCAGAAATGGATGCGCTGGAAAGAATCACCGCCATAGACGGTTATCGTAAAGTCAGTATTCCAGTAATCTGCCTAGAGTCTGGTGATGAAATAAACGTCTTAGCCTATGGCAAACCACCTGAAATGCTACAAGATGTTCAGGTTATGCAAGAGCTAGCTGGCGATTATTGCCTTGAGCATGCAGCGCTCTATCGTAGTCGGAATATCAAATAAATGAGCGAGGCAAGCTCGTACATGAGCTTGCCAATATATCCATCGATCAGCACTCGCTGATCGGCTAATTATTGATGACGGATTCTGGCTTACCTTTCGGTTTATAAATAGATAGGTCTGATTGATCACTGAACAGGTGCAGGCGAGATTCATCAATATAGAAATTGGCCACTTCGTCTTCGTTTACCATATGGCTTGATGGAGCTTCAACGGTAATCTGACTATCCCCTAATCGACTTGTCAGCTGTATGGTTGAACCAAGCAGTTCTAAGTTCTCCACTGTGCCTTTGATGACCAATGGATTGGTAAGCAAATCTGGCGTGATATGAATATCACAGGGACGAATGCCAAGAGTGGCTTTTGTATTGGTTTGATTATCGTCAACGTCACCGAGTAAGTTTAGCTTTTGTCCTGCAATATCAACATGCCAGCCTTCATCCTTGGCTAATTCAACCGGAATAAAGTTCATGGCTGGACTGCCAATAAACCCTGCGACAAACTTATTTGCAGGGGAGTGATAGATCTCCCTTGGCGTACCAACTTGTTCGACTTTGCCATCACGTAATATTACGATACGGTCAGCCAGCGTCATGGCTTCCACTTGATCGTGTGTCACATAGATGGTGGTTTTCTTCATTTTTTTATGCAGCGTTTTGATCTCGGTACGCATGGAATTACGCAGTTTGGCATCAAGGTTAGAGAGCGGCTCATCGAATAAAAATACCTCTGGCGTTCGCACCATAGCGCGTCCCATTGCAACACGCTGACGTTGCCCGCCAGATAGTGCTCTAGGTTTGCGATCCAGTAACGGCGTCAGTTGCAGCATGTCGGCAACAGGGCGTACTTTTTCCTCTATCTCTGCTTTGCTTAATCCAGCGAGTTTCAGTGCAAAAGCAATGTTTTGGTAAACCGACATGTGTGGGTAAAGAGCATAACTTTGGAACACCATAGCTATGTCGCGTTCTATCGGTTCAAGATCATTAACGACTTTGTTATTGATAAGAATTTCGCCACCGGAAATGTCTTCTAGGCCAGCTAGCATACGCAATGTCGTTGATTTTCCACAGCCAGATGGGCCTAGAAAGACAATGAACTCGCCGTCATTAATTTTTAAATTGAAGTCTTTAACTGTGTGTACATTGCCTGGGTAGATTTTTTCAATATGTTTAAATTCAACAGAAGCCACGGGATTCTTCCTTATTATTCTATTTAGTTGGGTTAGCCTTTTACGGCGCCGCCAGTTAAGCCTTCAACAATGTATTTTTGAGCAAATAAGAAAAATACGATGGCAGGAGTGATGGTCACGGTGACATAGGCAAGTATGCGGTTCCATTCGATGCCATATTCGCCACGATATTGCATGATGCCCAGCGTCCATGGGTATTGTTGCTCTGTGTTTAGTACCAACAACGGCAATAAATAATTATTCCAACTGGCGACCAAGACAAATACACCAACGGTGGCGAGTATTGGAGTGGATAGCGGCAGGATCACATGCCAATAAAATTTGATATAGCTGCAACCATCGACACGAGCCGCATCAAACAGCTCAGCTGGCAGCTGTTCGAAAAAGGTGCGGAACAACAAAATGCTGAAGCCTAAGCCGAATGCTACTTGGGGAATAACGACGCCAGATAAACTATCCAATAGACCGAGATCACGGATCTTTAGGAACAAGGGAAGTATCGCCGCGGCCGCAGGAAACATCATGCCAATTAAGAAGTAGTTATAGATGTATTTATAACCCGCGAACTTAATATGGGAAAACGTAAACGCCGTCATGGTGCCGATGATAAGGGTCAGTAGTACCGAGAAAAACGCAATAATCAGTGAGTTTTTCATCAGCTGCCAAATGGAACCATTGGCAAAAACTTGTGCGTAATATTCAAACTCCCAAACATCTGGTAAGCCAAATGGGTTGGTGCGTAATTCGCCTAAGCTTTTGAACCCACCGAGCACAGTGGCAAACATAGGGACTAATACAAAGCCAGCGACCAAGATTAGGAAGATGTATTTCCCCCAAGATATTCTTCGCATTGCTAACATAGGGTGTTCCTTTTATTTTTTGTCTTTCATAATGGTGCTTTGGTATGTGAAGGCAAAAATCACACAGCAAATAAACAACACCACACCCACCGCACTACCAAAGCCAACATTCATTCTGGTAATACCAAATGTATATAGATAAGAAACCAAGGTATGAGTGCTATTAGATGGTCCACCACCGGTGAGAGGCATAATGAGATCGAAGGTTTGTAGTGCCCCCAGAATACTGAAAAAGATGGATATCGTGATTCCCGACATAATGAGCGGAATCTTTACATACCAAATCGCCTGAAAACGGCTGGCACCATCGAGCTTGCTTGCTTCAATAAGATCTTTAGGGACGCCTTGTAGCGCAGCAATATAAATCATCATGTGGAAGCCGAAATACTTCCAAACAAGCACCACAAGAATGGCCACAAATGCCCAGTTTTTATCCGCCAATATGTACCAAGTATCGGTATTAAGCGCCTCGGTAAATCTCGCCATCACGCCGTAATCGCCATCAAAAACAAAACGCCAAATAAGACCTGCAGCCACTTCTGCCAAAATATAAGGCAAAAAGAAAATGAGGCGGAATAGGCTATTTGCCCAACTTTTTTTATAAATAGACAAAGCAATAATTAGTGCTAAAGGCAACTGAATAACCAATGAAATAAGAATGATCTTGAAGGTGTTCCATACCGCAGTATCAAAAGCACCGTGTTTAAACAAACGGACATAGTTGCTGAATTCTACCCATTGACTCGGTTCACCATAGCCATTCCAGCGGAATAGGCTGTAATACCCCGCCTCACCAATCGGCAAAATAACAAAAATAGTAAACAGCAATAAAGCAGGTGGTAAAAACAAAACCAACGTCAGTAAGCGGTTACCGTGATTATTTTTTTTAAACCAACGTGAGACATTTTGGTTTGAAGAAGTACTGGAGCGCTTTCCAATAGTGGTGACATCATTACTCATAGCAAGCCTCGTGAAAGTGAGAACAGCCAACTTAAGTTGGCTGTATTAGTCGATTAATGCTTATTCAGCGTTATTCAAATTCCCACGCTTCTTGTACTTGCTCTGCTGCTTCCTCAGGAGTAAGCGAGTTACTAACAATACCAACGGAAATGTCGTTCACGACGCTACCTACGTTTGCACCAAATGCTTGGTCATAAAACAATTGATGCCAAGTAGAGTTAGCGATGTTTTGTGCAATGCGCTTTTTAAATGGGTTTTCAATGGCAACATCCGCACCTTTCACAACAGGAATAATCATGTTGATCTTGGCTAGGTGTTTTTGCATATCGATATTAGAAAAATACTTTAACCACTGAACGGATTCAGGGCTTGCTTCAGAGGTAAGCACCCAACCAGCAATGCCTCCTAGCGTATCGGTTGCTTTGCCTTTGCCATCTTTTAAGGCAGGGAAGTTCATCCAGCCTAAATTGTTATCACCAACACCTTCACCACTGATGGATTGCTGAGCTTGGAATAAATAGTTCCAATCACCCATTAGTTGCATGGCGGCTTTACCGTCACCAAAGTTACCAGAGGAATCACCAAAAGAAGCGGCTAAATAACCTGGTTGGAAAGGTTTTAATGCGACTAAACGTTTTAGCTCTTCACCCGCTTTAATGAAGTCTTCACCAGCGAATCCATCGCCTTTTTTGTCGATGGCATCTTGAATGCCTTGTTGACCAGCTTGGCGCATAGTCAGTAGTGCCCAATAAAACTGCACGGGCCATTTATCACCACCAGCTGTAGTGATCGGTGTAATGCCTGCTTTTTGGAGTTTTTTGATTGTGCCTAGGAAGTCATCCCAAGTGACGATTTTAGCGGCATCAACACCCGCTTTTTGGAATAAGCTTTTGTTGTACCAAAAGCCGACTTGGCTAACCATGTAAGGAAGACCGTACTGTTTTCCTTTGTAATTAAACGCATTAAAGCTAGCTTCTGAGAACCTAGGTTTAATGTCTTTCATCTCTTTGGTGACATCTTTCAATAATCCCGCATCAACGCGAGTTTGAAAGTTTCCGCCGCCCCAGCTGTAGAAAATGTCAGGGCGCTGATCGGACTGAAGAAGCGTTGGCAGCTTCTGTTTGAAGGCCTCGTTTTCTAAATATTCCAGTTTGACGTGTTGACCTGGATTGGCTTTTTCATAGTCATTTGCCACTTGCTGCCAAATGGCGACGACTTTCGGATCTGCTTCAAGGTGAAGCATACGGATCGTGGTATCAGCCCAAGTGAATGAAGAGGTTAGTGATGCAGCGATGGCAACTGGATAAAAGATTTTTTTCCAGTTCTTTTTAAGGTCATGAGTCTTGTTGTTATTTTGGTAACACATAAAGAACGTCCTTTTTTATTATTAATCTGATCGTGCTTTTCTTTTATTTTAAAAACTAATTGTTGGTGGTTTTTTAGTTGAATAATCAATGACTTTATATTTATCTTAAAATCTTTTTCAAATTCAGTTTATTAAGTCGTTAAGTGATTTTTTAACGATTTGATCATGATATTCATTCCTAACAGAATTTTAGTGGCTTGATCATTGCCGCATATCCTTCTTTGCTCAATTATGAAATTTGATAATCAAGTTCATTTATTTGTTGGTTATGCTTTATATCTTATAAAAACTCATTTTAAACAATGAACTATTTTTCGTTAAATTTATGATTTTAAATGTTTTTTTATTTTTAAATTGCGATGAAGACTTACTGTGGAAGCTTGGTTTGAGGATCGTTTTGAAGTGATGACGCTTGAAGACGGAGCCTGACTTGTCCATGTGAAATAACGTAGCGGATTTGAGATATTACATAATGTTAATTTTGATGATCTTGTGGGAAAAAAGGTCTCATTAACCTAGTAATTAACTGCTAGCTATAGAGTGCCATCTATAGAATAAGAAAGAGCAGCGCTTGGCTCTACAAAATAGCGCTATGATTATAAATATAAATAGATTTCATGTTTTGCTTATTAAGGTATTCGTTATATGGAAGTTTATAAAAACTCAAGTTTTACCGTGCAGCAGCGAGTGGATGATTTGCTAGCGCGCATGACGTTAGAGGAAAAAATTGCTCAGTTTGGTGCGCAATGGTTGATTTTAGCGCCAGATGGAAACCATCAAGACCGCGATTTTGAGATGGGTGCTCAAGGGGAGCGTAAACCGATTCAAGAGCGTCTAAAACATGGTTTAGGTCAAATTACTCGTCCATTGGGTACACAAGTCATTAGCCCCAATGATGGCGTCAAAGCGTTAAATCAATTGCAAAAGTATCTCGTCGAAGAAACACGCTTGGGCATTCCCGCTATGTCACACGAAGAGTGTTTAGTGGGGCTGATGGCGAAAGGTTCGACTCTGTTTCCTTCCTCTCTTAACTATGGCCACACTTGGAATCCACAACTTATATACCAAGTTGCTCAAGCCATTGGCGAGCAGACTCGTCTTGTCGGAGCTCATCATGGATTAGCGCCAGTGCTGGATGTATCTCGCGATGTGCGCTGGGGCAGAACAGAAGAAACGCTGGGTGAAGATCCTTATCATGTTGGCGTGTTAGCGACAGAATACGTTAAAGGTCTACAAGGCGAAAAGCGCGACCTTCTTGCTACTCTAAAACATTATGTTGGTCATTCTTTTAGCGAAGGCGCGCGCAACCATGCTCCCGTACATTTGGGCTTTAAAGAACTAAACGACACCTTTCTGTTGCCCTTTGAAATGGCGGTAAAACTCGGCAAAGCAGGTTCGTTGATGCCTGCATATCACGATATAGATAACGAAGCTTGTCATGCCTCATACCATTTATTAACCGAAGTGCTGCGTAATCAATGGGGCTTTGATGGCTTGATTGTGGCGGATTATGGCGGTGTTGAGTTATTGGCGAGTCATCATGGCATTGCAGCGGATAACGCGCATGCGGCCGCGTTGGCGTTCAATGCTGGATTAGACATTGAATTGCCAGATGATGCTTGTTCCAGCCAGTTAAACTCGGCACTGCAACGAGGCCTGATTGATGAGCAGAAAATTGATGAGATAGTCACTCGAATCTTGAAAGTAAAATTTGAAATGGGCTTATTTGAACATCCATATTGCAATGAATCTCCCATAGAGCTTCAAAGCGCAAAAGCCACAGAGCTTGCCTATCAAGTCGCTTTACAGTCGGTCGTTATGTTGGAAAACAACGCTGGCTTACCTCTAAATAGCCAACAAAAAATCGCCGTCATTGGCCCAACAGCAGATGACCAATTGGCCTTGCTTGGTGGTTATAGTTTTCCGGTGCATCTAATTTTGAGCAGCGTTGATGACAGTAGCAAGGTATGTCCGACTATTTTAGAAGCGCTGCAGAATGAATTTCCGCAAGTTTTATACAGCAAAGGTTGCGATATTTTAACGGAGCGTCATAGCAATGCTCCGGTCTTCCCAGGCGATGTAGATTTGGCCATGAATCAAACCATGACGTCTCCAGTATCACGAGATACCAGCCAAATTAAACAAGCGATTGAAACGGTCGAGCAAGCGGATGTGGCGATTGTTTGTGTGGGGGATCTTGCTGGTTTGTTCCAGACAGGAACCGTGGGCGAAGGATCGGATACCGACAGTTTAGATTTGCCGGGCGTGCAACAGCAGTTAATTGACGAAGCGATTGCCACAGGTAAACCGGTAATTATTTTGGTTACGGGTGGAAGGCCATACAACTTAAATGGTGCAGAAGAAAAAGCCGCTGCGGTCTTATTTGGTTGGGCTCCGGGTCAAGAAGGCGCAAGAGCGATTGCGGATATTATTGTCGGTAAACAATCACCATCTGGGCGATTAACCCTATCGATTCCTAAAAATGCTGGCGCTGTGCCTTATTCTTATAACCATAAACTCAAAAGCGGTGGAACGCCCATCGCCTATCATTTTGGGTCGAAATATAACTTTGGTTACGGCCTGACTTACACTGACTTTGCTTATAAAAATATGCAGATCGAAGACAAGCAGGTGTCGATTGAAGATGGCGTGATTAGAGTATCAGTCGAGCTTGAAAACATCGGTAATCGAGCTGGTTGCGAGGTCGTGCAACTTTACGTGAAAGATAAGCTGTGTTCTTTGGTTCGGCCGATTCGTGAGTTAAAAGGCTTTCAGCGGGTTGATTTGCCTGCTGGCGCTTCAACTACTGTCGTGTTTGAGTTACCTGTTGATATGCTGAATTTCACTAATTCTGCTCATCAGAGAATGGTAGAAGCTGGTGAGTTCGACATTATGATTGGCAAGTCCGCGACGAATATTCTGTTCAATCAAACGGTAGACGTGATTGGAGACAATAGGGTATTGCCGCAATACTGGAATATGCTTTGTCATTCTTACCATAAACTACATTGATCTTTGCCTGAAAAAACATGTGAGCCTGAAAAACATGTGAGCCTGAAAAACATGTGAGCCTGAAAAACCATGTGAGATGAGCCGAACAGCGCTTGTCTCACATCGGTTAACTTCCCAGATCTCATCCTGTTATTGCCAGTGACTTACACTACGCATTTGTCTGTCAGAAGCGTAATTATTTGTCCTCTCTTTTGTCTTCTCTTTCGTCCTATATTTAGCCCTCTCGTTCGTCCTCTGCGAAGCCATATCCAAAGCCGTCATCTTCTCTGTCGTAAATTGTCATTCGCTGGACGCTTCCAAGCATTAGGGTAGAAATCTTTATCTCTATTATCACGGTGAACGCTTAATCTATGGCGTCTTGGCTGACATCTTGGTTGACTAAGACGCTGCAACCTTTTTTAACCATGTCACGATGATCGTTGAAACGATTATTTATCTAAGGAGCTGATCTGATGCAGCATTATTCCGGCTTTGGGTTGTTAAAGCACAGTTTTAGCCATCACGAGAATTGGCAGCGGGTGTGGCGCAATCCAACCCCGAAAAAGAAATACGATGTGATCATCGTCGGCGGCGGTGGTCATGGTTTGGCAACGGCCTATTACTTGGCGAAAGAATTTGGTGTCACCAATGTCGCGGTGATTGAAAAAGGTTTTTTGGGTGGTGGTAACACTGCTCGAAATACCACCATTGTCCGCTCCAATTACTTGTGGGACGAGGCTGCTCACCTTTACGAGCATTCGATGAAATTGTGGGAAGGTTTGTCACAGGATTTGAACTACAACGTAATGTTTTCTCAGCGTGGCTGTTTGAACCTTGGTCACACCTTGCAAGACATGCGTGATATCGAGCGCCGCGTAAATGCCAACCGTTTAAATGGCATTGATGGCGAAGTATTAGATGCTCAGCAAGTGAAAGAAATCGTGCCTGTGTTGGATTGTTCTGATCGCGCGCGATATCCAGTGATGGGCGCGTCTTGGCAACCACGTGCAGGTGTTGCTCGTCACGATGCCGTTGCTTGGGGCTTTGCCCGTGGTGCCGATACTCGTGGTGTGGATCTGATTCAACAAACCGAAGTGGAAGACCTAATTATCGAAGACGGCACAGTCGTCGGTGTGCGTACTGCGCGTTATGGCGAGATACGAGCGGATCGAGTGGGTTGCGTGGTGGCGGGTAACTCTAGCGTCTTAGCGAAAATGGGCGGCTTTGAATTGCCTTTAGAGTCCCATCCTTTACAAGCCTTGGTGTCTGAACCTATCAAGCCGATTCTCGATACTGTTGTCATGTCTAACCAAGTACATGGTTATGCGTCGCAATCGGACAAAGGCGATTTAGTAATTGGCGCGGGGATTGATGGTTACAACGGCTATGGCCAGCGTGGTTCTTATTCCACTATCGAGCATACGATTCAGGCGATTGTCGAAATGTTCCCAGTGTTTAGCCGTGTGCGTATGAATCGTCAATGGGGCGGTATCGTTGATACGTGTCCAGATGCGTGTCCGATTATCAGTGAAACGCCAGTGAAAAACTTGTACTTCAACTGTGGTTGGGGAACAGGCGGTTTTAAAGCGACACCAGGCTCAGGCCATGTATTTGCCGCGTCTTTGGCGAAGGGCGAAATGCACCCATTGGCGAAACCTTTTTCTATGTTCCGTTTCCATAACGGTGCGCTGGTGGATGAACACGGCGCAGCTGGCGTAGCACATTAAGCGGGCTAAGACCGAATAAGGAGAGAAGTACCATGTTTCATATTTATTGCCCGCATTGTTGTGAATACCGCGAGGAAGAAGAGTTTCATGCGTCTGGTCAGGCGCATATTCCGCGCCCATTAGACCCAGATGCTTGCACAGATAAAGAGTGGGGCGAATTTATGTATTTTCGTGCCAATCCACGCGGAATACATCATGAGCTTTGGGTTCATGGAGCGGGTTGTCGTAAGTATTTCAACATCACTCGTAATACTCACACTTACGAAATTCTAGAAGTCTACAAGGTTGGCGAAAAGCCATCTATTGTGGCCAACGAAGCGAAATAGAGGAGCGACACAATGACACAAGATTTGAGTAAGCAGTCTAATCGTCTCCAAGATGGCGGAAGAATTGATCGCTCTAAACCGCTGACTTTTACCTACAACGGCAAACAATACAAAGGCTTCGAAGGCGATACCTTGGCCTCAGCCTTGTTGGCGAATGGCATTGATATTGTTGGTCGCAGTTTTAAATACAGTCGTCCGCGCGGCATCGTCGCTGCGGGCGCTGAAGAGCCAAACGCCATCATGCAAATTGGCTCGACTGAAGCGACACAAATTCCTAATGTGCGTGCGACTCAGCAGTCTCTTTACAATGGTTTGGTTGCCAGCACGACAAACGGTTGGCCGAATGTCGATACAGACTTGATGAGCTGGGTAGGAAAGATCGGTGGGAAAATGATGCCACCGGGTTTTTACTACAAAACTTTCATGTACCCAAAATCCATGTGGGAAACCTACGAATCTTACATTCGTAAAGCCGCCGGTCTTGGTCGCGCACCAAAGGAAAATGATCCAGACATCTACGACAAGATGAATCAACATTGCGACGTTATGATTGTTGGCGCAGGTCCAGCGGGTCTAATAGCGGCATTAACTGCAGCACGCGCTGGCGCACGAGTCATTATTGCCGACGAGCAAAACGAATTTGGCGGAAGCTTGCTAAGCAGTACAGAAACGCTGAATGGCAAACCGGCCGCAGAATGGATCGCTGAAGTTGTGGAAGAATTGTCAGGCTTTGACGATGTCTTGATGCTGCCGAATTCTCAGGTAAACGGCTATCACGATCATAACTTCTTAACCATTCAACAGCATTGTACCGATCAATTTGCAGATCGCGCGCCTAATGGTCAAATCGCTCAGCGCTTGCATCGTGTGCGTGCCAAATGGGTGATCTTGGCAACAGGTGCTCATGAGCGTCCTTTGGTTTATGGCAATAACGATTTGCCGGGTTGCATGGTTGCCAATGCAGTGTCGACCTATATCAACCGTTACGGCGTCGCGCCAGGCAAAGATTTAGTCTTGATGACATCGAATGACAATGCCTATCGCACCGCGCTGGATTGGCACGATGCAGGACGTAACGTAGTAGCGATTGTTGATTCTCGTAAGAATCCACAAGGCACCTTCGTTGAAGCAGCCCGCGAACGTGGTATTAGCATTCTTGTTAGCTCTGGTGTGATTGAAGCTCATGGCAGCAAACGTGTTACTGGTGTTTCTATTGCGCCATTAAACGAGGCTGGCGATGGGATTGTTGGCTCCGTTGTGAAAATGATGGCAGATACGGTTGCCACGTCTGGCGGCTGGAGTCCGGTTATTCACTTGTCTTGTCATACTGGCGCTCGTCCTGTTTGGAACGACGACATTGTTGGTTTCACACCGGGTGCAACGGTTCAGAAACAACTCACAGCTGGTGCGATTAATGGTGCGTTCAGCACAGTACAAGTGTTAGAAGAAGGCTTGAGCGCAGCTTGTGATGCCTTGGCTCATTTAGGTTTAGATAAGCCTGATGTTGCCTTGCCAGAAGCCGACGTGATCGAAGAGGGCAAAGCTATGGCTTTGTTCCATATTCCACACACTAAACCGACATCAAAAGCGCCTAAACAGTTTGTCGATTATCAGAACGACGTAACCGCAGCAGGCATAGAGCTGGCGTGTCGTGAAGGCTTTGAATCTATTGAACATGTTAAGCGTTATACCGCGATGGGCTTTGGTACAGACCAAGGCAAGCTAGGTAACATTAACGGTATGGCGATTGCGGCGAAAATGCTTAAGCAAACCATTCCAGAAACTGGCACGACGATTTTCCGTCCGAACTACACGCCGGTGACGTTTGGCGCGATTGCCGGACGTGATTGTGGTGAATTGTTTGATCCGAAACGCTATACAGCGATGCATGCTTGGCATGTGGAACGTGGCGCGAAATTTGAAGATGTCGGTCAATGGAAGCGAGCTTGGTATTACCCGCAAGGCAATGAAACCATGCAAGACTCGTTAAATCGTGAGTGTTTAGCGACTCGTGAATCGGTCGGTATTTTGGATGCATCTACCTTGGGTAAAATCGATATTCAAGGCAAAGACGCACGCGAATTTTTAGGTCGAGTTTATACCAACGCATGGGCGAAATTGGCCGTAGGCAAATGTCGATACGGCTTAATGTGCGGTGAAGACGGCATGGTATTTGATGACGGTGTGACGTCTTGCTTGGCGGAAAATCATTTCTTGATGACCACAACGACAGGCGGCGCAGCTCGCGTATTGTCTTGGTTAGAGATTTATCACCAAACCGAATGGCCAGAGATGGAGGTCTACTTCACCTCGGTGACCGATCATTGGTCAACTATGACGATTTCGGGCCCAAACAGCCGCAAATTGTTGGAAAAAATTACTGATTTTGATGTATCGAAAGAAAACTTCGCTTACATGGATTGGAAAGCGATGACGGTTGCGGGTGGTATTCCTGCTCGTGTGTTCCGAATTTCCTTTACAGGTGAATTGTCGTTCGAGATCAACGTACAGGCAAACTACGGATTACACGTTTGGAAGACCTTGTTCGAACATGGCAAAGAGTTCAATTTGACGCCATACGGCACGGAAACCATGCATATATTGCGTGCGGAAAAAGGCTTTATCATTGCGGGGCAAGATACCGATGGTTCTGTGCATCCGTTTGATTTAGGCATGCCTTGGGCGGTATCTATGCAGAAGCCGTTTAGCTTTATCGGTAAGCGCGGGATGCAGCGCGAAGACTGTGTTCGCGCGGATCGTAAGCAGCTGGTGGGTTTGAAAACCATTGATCCAAATGTCGTCTTGCCAGAAGGCGCACAAGGCGTATTAGATCCGAAAGCTCCGATTCCAATGCCGATGGTTGGGCATGTAACGTCTAGCTATTGGAGTGCGAACTTGAAGCGTTCTGTGGCAATGGGCTTTGTTAAAGGCGGACTGGAAAAAATGGGTGAAAAAGTCTTTTACCCATTGGCTGATGGTCGTGTTATCGAAGCGGAAATTTGTAGCCCAGTATTCTTAGATCCAAAAGGGGAACGTCAAAATGTCTGATGTCAAAGTAGAAGCTGTTGAGTTAGAAGCAACTGACAAATTGGTGATGAACCAAGTGCCTTTATCAGCAGAATTAAGCGGAATTGGTGAAAGCCCTTTGCATCATGCGGATCTTGCTAGTATTGCAGAACACGGCCCGCAAGAAGGCGGCGTGCATTTTCATGAACGCAAGCTGATGGGATTATTAACCTTGCGTTGCCTGCCATCTACAGAGCAGCAAGAAATGATTAAGTCCTTATTGGGCGTGGCATTGCCAATGCAGCCGCTTACTTCTGTCACCAAAGATGATTCATTGATAGGAAAGGTCTCTGTACGTTGGGTATCACCTGATGAATGGCTGATTATTGTTGAAGGTGATAAAGCGTTTGAAATAGAAAGTAGCTTTCATGACAAACTGATGGGGCATTTCTCATTAGTGAACATCAGCGGCGGCACCACTATCTTTGAAGTGTCTGGCAGTCATGTGGTCGGGATGCTGAAAAAGTCGACACCAGTGGATTTGCATGCGAGTGAATTTCCAGTTGGCAAAGTAGTGTCTACGGTATTTGCTAAAAGCGGCGCGATGATTTGTCGATTAGCAGATGATCAATTCGAATTAGTCGTGCGACGTAGCTTTGCCGATTATCTCTGGCTATGGATTCAAGACGCCAGTCGAGAATACGGTTTGGTCGTAAAAGCCTAATTTCCTCTCACTCACTTATGTATTTCACGGTTTTGGTTGGCCACTTTTTTGGTGGTCGGCCTTTTTCGTGACGTAAAAAGCTTAAGACAATAAGAGACTATTTTATGAAATCAAAAACCGCGCCTTGGATTTTTACCGCTAGCTGCCCAAGCATCATCGGAACGGTCGACGTAGTTACTCGATACATGGCGCAAGCCGGTAACTATGTTGATGAAATACACTCCTTTGATGACCGAGAATCTGGTCGTTTTTTTATCCGCATAGAATTCTTACCACAACATGCCGATTTCAATTCCGACGTGTTCAAAGCGGAATTTGCAGAACGCGCCGCTGAGTTTGATATGGATTGGTCGTTAACTGCACCAAACCACAAACCGAAAGTCGCGATCATGGTGTCGAAATACGATCATTGTTTGAATGACTTGTTGTATCGCTTTCGTACTGGGCAATTGAATATCGACGTTACGGTCATTATCTCCAACCACCCTGATTTAGAAGACCTTGCGAAATGGCACGGCATTCCGTACTACCACTTGCCAATTACCGCCGACACCAAGCTAGAACAAGAAGCGCAAGTGCGAGAATTAATCGAGCAATACGATACCGAATTAGTCGTGCTAGCGCGTTACATGCAAGTGCTTTCTCCAAGCATGTGTGAATACCTTGATGGTCGCGCGATTAATATCCATCACTCTTTATTGCCAGGATTTAAAGGCGCTCGACCTTATCATCAAGCATGGGAAAAAGGCGTGAAAATGGTTGGAGCAACCGCTCACTACGTTAACAATGACCTCGACGAAGGTCCGATTATCTCTCAAGGCATTCAAGTAGTTAACCATGCTCATTACGCGGAAGATCTTATCGCTAAAGGCCAAGACATCGAACGTGTCACCTTATTTAACGCGGTGAAATGCCACGTAGAAAAACGTGTGTTCTTGAATGGTAAACGCACCGTTGTGTTTGGTGGGTAGATATTTTTTAAAGTACAGATTTATCTTTTTAGCGTTCAGGTTGGGTTCAGAAATGAGTGCTAATGTGTGTTGGACTATTAATTTTAGTAGTCTTCCATACTGGAGGAAAAGCAATGAATGTTAGTTCAAGCATGAACTCATCACTTGTGAGCGGATTGAGCCTTCCTAGAGCAAATTATTCCGCACAAGAAGCGAGTGAGCCTGTATCTGCTCCCGAAAATGATGGAGACAGCGATGATTTCAATGTCAACCAAACACAAGTAAGTTCGCCTACTACGAATTTGAGTGGGCAGACTATCGGACAACGCATCAATGTAATGGCTTAATTATCTTTAGTAATGTTAAAAGTCGCCATACTTTGTCTTTTGAGTATGGCGACTTTTTTAAACTCTGAGAATTGTTCGATCCTTGTAGGTAGTGTTTTTAAATCACTCGACCTGCGTTTAAAATTCCGTTTGGATCCATGGTGTTTTTTAGAGCTCGCATCAGTTCGATTTCTTCTGGTGTTCTTGAATAATGTAAGTACTTTTTCTTCAATACACCTATGCCATGTTCTGCGGAAACTGAGCCTTTAAATTGACCTGTCATATTCATGATATTTGCCGAGATGGCATCTAGGTCTTCTGCTAAACCAGTTCCAGCACAAAGGTGTAGGTTACTGTCACCAATGTGGCCAAAGATACGTAATTTGATGGTTGGGAAAGCCTCGTAGAGTGACGATTCAAGTTGTTCTACGAAGTTTTTCATCTGGCTGATTGGCACACTGATATCGGTATTAACTACTGGACCCATAGTGGCAAGTAGCTCGCCGATTCCGTCACGAATTTGCCAGAAGGAAGCTGTCTGTTTGGCGGATTGAGCAATGACAGCATCTGCCACTAAACCTGATTCCATTGTTTCGAATAATACAGACGAGAACTTTTCATTATCCTGCTGGTGATCTTGGCCTTGGTATTCAATCAGGGCGTAAAAAGGATAGCTTTGTTGAAATGGGCTGGCTGCCTGTTCAACTGTATCAATGACTTCGTCAAAATAATTTGCCCACATCACCTCGAATGAAGTAACACCATCACCTAATGAGGAATAGCTTTTCTTCAGCAAGGCTAAGACATCGGAGAAATTAGAGAGGGCGCAAAGGGCGGTTTGTACAGAGTTTGCTTTTGGATAGAGTCGCATCACGACTTTTGTGACAATTCCTAATGTGCCTTCTGAGCCAATAAATAAGTGCTTTAGATCAAATCCGGCGTTATTTTTTAGCATTTTATTGAGAGAGCTAATAATAGTTCCATTTGGAAGAACGGCTTCTAGACCAAGCACTAAGGCACGGGTTGAACCGTAACGAATGACTTGATTGCCACCCGCATTAGTTGAAACCACACCACCAGCTGTACAAGTACCACGAGAGCCCATATCTAAAGGCAAGCATAAGCCGACTTCTTCTGCGGCTTCTTGTAGAACTTGTAAGGGAGTTCCTGCGTGAGCGGTTATGGTCATGGAATCTGTATCAATTTCGATGACGCCAGACATTCTTTCTAATGAAATGGCAATTTCATTGTTTTGCGGTACAGCGCCAGCACTAATGCCAGTCATACCGCCTTGGATTACGACAGGCTGTTTGTTGTCATTACAGATTTTTAACGTGCTGGCCACGTCTTCAGTTGAAGATGCTCTAATAACCGCAATAGGCAATAACCCCTTCACGCCGCTCCAATCCGTTTTGTATTTTTCACTAATTGAGGAGCCAGTGATAACCGTTTTTTCCCCAAGTGCATCCGTTAGTTGCGTGATGATATCGTTCATTAATAGTACCTAAAGTTAGTCAGTAATTATTGTTGTTTGAGTAGAGCCTTAATCGCCACTTTATGTATTTGGCTTATATTTTTGTGTTTAGAGTCTACATTATGAAAGTATGGTAAGACTATTTTCAAAATAAAAATGCGCTGTTTTTGAGTTCATGACATTAATCTAATTATAAATTTTGGTCTATTTATCTCTATGTAACGTATCAAACTCTGACGAATTCATTTTTAGACATTCAAGAGGCCAATTTTGAAGGTGAAAAAAGTATGTGTGGCGCTGAGTTCTTTACTACTCGTTGCCTGTACGAAAGTTGGGTTGGGCGTAGCCAATTTACCCAATACCTTTAGTGATACCGAAACGACAAATGATATTGCTTATGGATCAGAGCCTTGGCAAAAACTAGATATTTATGTTCCTCCTCATTCTTCTGGTCAATACTCTTCTGGTCAATCTCTTCCTGTTGTGGTTTTCTTTTATGGTGGTAGCTGGAAAGATGGATCAAAAGACATGTATCCCTTTGTCGGTGAAGCTTTCGCGAAAAAAGGCTACATCACTGTGATTGCAGATTACAGCAAATACCCACAGGTAAAATTTCCGACCTTTGTTGAAGATGGCGCCAAGGCGATTGCTTGGACGTATCGCCATATTGCCCAATACCAAGGCGACCCTAAGCGTTTATTTGTTGCAGGGCATTCTGCTGGTGCGCACATTGGCGCAATGGTCACAGCGGATATACATTACTTGCAAGCGGAAGGCTTAACGCCATCTATTATAAACGCCTTTGCTGGATTATCTGGCCCCTATGATTTTGTGCCTTACGAAGAAGATTATATGGACATGTTTGGTCCACCAGAAAACTATCCAAATATGCAGGTAACGACATTCATTGATGGCAAAGAGCCGCCAATGCTATTGCTTTGGGGCGCTGACGATACCATCGTTGGCAAAAGCAATATGGATAAACTGATTACGAAAATTAACCTTGAGCAGGGCGCAGTTGAGAGCAAAATTTACCAAGGTGTTGGTCATGCCGACATGGTGGCTAGCCTGGTTTGGTTTTTGAAAAGCAAAGCGCCTATTGTAGATGATGTTGATGAATTCTTTCAGCGCCATGGAGCGAATGCCGTAACAGTGGAAGATTAAAGTGTACTGACATTTTGCTTAGTTAAGATGGTGCTTAAATCTTTTAATGGTCATTAATCAGTTAAGCAAACACATATAAAAATTACGAAACTCCACATTATTTTTTTACACGAAAAATATAATCTGAATGTAAGTGACCTATGAAATGCATCCAGTATAGAAGGGCTTAATGTGGATTTAGTTCGACTTATTTATACCAGTACTATTACCGAGCAATTTGAGGTTGATGACATTGCCCGCATTCTTAAAGTGGCACAAGTCAAAAATAAAGCCCTCAATGTGACTGGCTTGCTGTCTTTTAATCGGCAGTTCTTTCTCCAATGTTTAGAGGGAACGCGTCAAGATGTGAACCAGATTTATCATAAAATCGCGACTGATCCGCGCCATAAAAAGCCTGAAATAATTGATTATCAAGAAATTCCCCACAGGGAGTTCGATAGCTGGAATATGGGCTATTTACAAAATACAGAAAGCCTTCGTGAACTATTTTATCAGCATACAAAAAGCATCAGTTTCGACCCCTATAACATGAATGGCGAGAGCGCGAAGTCACTGTTATTGGATATAAGAGACGAGATAAAAAGGGCAGAATCGCAATAAGACTTTAAGGAAATCTAAGCTTCAATGTTGATGTAACTCTTCTTTTGCATAAGCATTGCTTATGCACATGATTCCTAATTGTTTTGCTGGAGTTTTTTTTACTGGTTGATCAGTTTAGTATACTCGCCTCTTTCTCCCGACTCATTGTGAAGTAGTTTAATATGACGGATACCAGTTTCAACTTAGATTTGGCCGCTGAGTTAAAGGCCATTGTCGGAAATCAATACACGTTAACAGACGAAGATAAGACAAAACCATATAGTCAGGGTTTTCGTCTTGGTGGTGGCAAAGCGTATGCAGTAGTGCGCCCTGGTAGTCTAGTTGAAATCTGGAAATGTCTGCAAGCCTGTGTAAAAGCCGATGTGATTGTCATTATGCAAGCGGCTAATACTGGCTTGACTGGTGGTTCAACACCAAATGGCGCGGACTATGATCGTCCTATCGTTATCATCAGCACCATGCGCATCGACGATATTCAGCTGCTTGATCAAGGCAAACAAATCGTCGGTTTTGCGGGTAGTACTCTGTTTGGCTTAGAAGACACGCTGAAACCTTATGGTCGTGAACCGCATTCTGTTATTGGCTCTTCTTGTATTGGCGCATCTATTGTTGGTGGTGTGTGTAACAACTCTGGCGGCGCGTTAGTTCAACGTGGTCCTGCATACACAGAAATGTCTTTGTTTGCCCAAGTTACCCAAGATGGTGAACTGCAATTGGTGAACAACTTAGGCATTGAGCTAGGAAGTGATCCAGAAGAAATTCTGACCAACCTGCAAAACAAAAAGTACCAAGAAAAAGACATTCAATTCCCAGATAAACGTGGCTCTGATAACGAATACCATGAGCGCATTCGAGACGTCGACGCCGAGACGCCATCACGTTTCAACAACGATCCACGTCGTTTATACGAAGCATCAGGTTGTGCGGGTAAACTTGCTGTATTTGCCGTGCGTATCGATACCTTTCCTATTCCTGAAAAGTATCAAGTTTTCTACATCGGTACCAATGATCCTGCAGTTATGGAACAGATGCGCCGCGATATGCTATCGACCTTTACCAACTTGCCTGTGTCTGGCGAATATATGCATAACAGCAGCTATGACATCAGTAAAAAATATGGCAAAGACAGCTACTTGGTGATCGATAAACTCGGCACCAAATACATTCCTAAAATGTTTGCTCTGAAGAGAACCGTAGACAGATGGGCAGGCAAATTGAAGTTCATGCCAAGCAAGTTCTCCGACATCATGATGCAGTACATGAGTCAGCTTTTCCCGAATCATTTGCCAAAACGCATGGAAGATTTCCGTGAAAAATACGAACACCATTGGATCGTGGAAACCAGCAATGACGGTGTTGCAGAAGCACAAGCGTACTTAGACAACTTCTTTAAAGACAATGAAGGCGATTACTTTGCTTGTACCAAGCGTGAAGCTGACCAAGCTATCTTGCATCGCTTCGTTACTGGTGGTGCCTTGACGCGCTATCACATCATGAATGGTAAAGAGCTCGGTTCCATCATGACCATCGACGTGGCGTTCCCACGTAATGAGCGCGATTGGTTTGAAGAGCTACCAAAAGACATCGAAGAGAAAGTCGCGGTGAAAATGTACTACGGGCATTTCTTCTGTCACGTCATGCATCAAAACTACATTATGAAAAAAGGCGTTGATGCCAAAGCGGTGAAGAAGCAAATTCTATCCAGCTACGACGCCCGCGGCGCGGAATACCCAGCCGAGCATAACGTAGGTCATGAATACATGGCGAAACCTGCACTGCGTGAGTTTTACCAAAAAACTGACCCAACCAACAGCTTCAACTCAGGCATCGGCGGCACCAGTAAACTGAAAAACTGGCAAGAACTGAGCGACGAACACAAAGGCTGTGGTTGTCATAAATAAGCGTTTGTTAGAGTAAACAAAAAAAGCCGAGACGTTTCTTTTGAAAACGTCTCGGTTTTTTTGCTTCTTTACTTAATCATTGAGAATTGAGAGATTTCTATATCTTGCCCGTCAGGGAACTTGGCGTGTATTTCTAGCTTACCTCCCAATGCTTCAATATATTGATTCAATGTACTGATAAGGGCATCGGGACGATTTTCAATTTGAGAGATGTTTGGCTGAGCGATATTCATAAGGCCGGCTAAATCTGCCTGATTTATGCCTCTTTTTTTTCTAACCTCTGCAAGAGACATCTCTGTAATAATGGCAACAGCTTTAGCTCTAGCTGCGGCTTGAACCTCTGGTTTAATTTTTTTCCGTAATTCGTTGATCGACTTAGCCATAACTAAACCTCCTATCTTGTTTTTTCTGAATCACTATTTTTCAAGTAATTTAAGAATTCTTTTTCAGCTAACGGAATATATCTATCATAAAAGGTTTTATCTTTTTTCCCATCTTTGCGGCCACCACATAACAATATGGCTTTCCTTGTTGGGTCAAAGGCATAAAAGACACGATAAGGCTTTCCTGCATGCTGAACTCTCAATTCTTTAAGGTTCTTTACCTTATTTGTTCCTTTTAGAGAATCTGCATAGGGTCGTGCTAATTGAGGACCTTTAATCTCTAATACATCAACCATTGATAGCACGTCTTCTTGCTCTTTGTCCGTCAAGCCAAGAAACCATTGTTCGTATTCGTCGGTTATTAATATCTCCCAAATCATAAGCAATCCTTGCTGTCTTTATGATCAAAAAATACGCTTTAACGTATATACTGTCAAGAGTATATTTTAAAACCCTGAACCTGTTAGATTCGTTTGTGAATAGAGTTATGAGATAGTTTTTTGTCTATTCCCATTTATACCAATGTAATAAGATGACTGAAATGGATACCGTTCTGGTTAACCAACACCGCATAGGATGAAAACGACCATGTCCAACTACGACAAGTTAACGTCACACTACCAAACACTCAGCCATTTTAACCACGCTCAGGCCATGCTGGGCTGGGATGCGGCAGCGAACATGCCATCTGGCGGTAGCGAAGCACGTTCCAATGCTATGGCCGAGTTATCGGTTCACATTCACCGACTATCGACACAACCTCAGCTAGAAGAGTTGTTTGGTAACGCTGAGCAAGAATCCTTAAGCACAGAACAAAAAGCCAGCCTACGGGAAATGAAACGCCAATGGCAGCAAGCCACTGTCGTTCCAGAAGACTTAGTACAAGCACAATCCATCGCGGGTTCCAAATGCGAACATGCGTGGCGCTCCCAGCGTCAAGAAAACGATTGGACAGGCTTCGAGAAGAACTGGAAAGAAGTCGTCGCCTTATCTCGTGAAGAAGCGAAAATTCGTGGCGCTGCATTAGGTCTTACGCCTTATGATGCCATGCTCGACAAATACGAGCCGGGCACTACAACCGAGTCGCTTAACACCTTATTTATCGATGTAAAAACCTGGTTACCAGAACTGATTGAAAACGTACTGGAAAAACAGAAATCGGAATCCATCATATTGCCATCAGGCACTTTCTCCACCGCAACGCAAAAAGCCCTCGGCTTAGAAGTGATGAAGTTGCTGAAATTCGACTTTGACCGCGGCCGACTAGACCAGAGCGTGCACCCATTCTGCGGTGGCGTACCAACAGACGTGCGCATTACTACACGTTATGATGAGCAAGACTTTGTACAAGCCTTAATGGGCATCGTTCACGAAACTGGACATGCGCGCTATGAACAAGGTTTACCAAAAGCGTTTGCCGGATTACCAGTCGGCGAAGCACGTTCCATGGGCATTCATGAGTCTCAGTCGCTTTTCTTCGAAATGCAAATTGGTCGCAGCAAGCCGTTTATCTCTCACTTGTCACGACTGTCAGCCGACGCTTTTAGCGCACACAACGACCCTGTGTTTGCCGAAGAAAACCTCTACAAAATCTACACCCAAGTAGAAAAAGGCTTTATTCGTGTGGATGCGGACGAACTAACCTATCCAGCACACGTCATCATGCGTTACGAGATCGAGCGTGACTTGATCAACGGCGTAATAGAGCACACCGACGTACCAGCATTGTGGGATGAGAAAATGAAAGCCGCTCTTGGCATCTCCACCAAAGACAACTACAAAAACGGCTGCATGCAAGACATCCATTGGACAGATGGCGCATTTGGCTACTTCCCAAGCTACACACTTGGCGCCATGTACGCGGCTCAATACAAAGCCACCATGATACAAAACGTTGACTTCGAGGCAGCTATCCAAAGCGGCGACCTAAGCCCCATCTTCCAATGGCTCAGCGACAACATCTGGACACAAGCCTCGCTCCACACCACGGATGAACTCGTCAAACGCGCCACAGGTGAAACCCTAAACGCCGCGCACTTTAGAAAACACCTAGAAGGGCGGTATTTATGACAGATCTGTTCCCTCCCTTTTCTTCAAGGGGAGGGCTAGGGAGGGGTTATTGTTTTGCTTTTATCTTAACTTGTCGAACACCAAAGTCCACGTAGGCCTGCATGAGGGAGGCACGACCGTAATCAGGCGTTGAAAACTCATAATTACCGTCTACCTTATCGACATGCACATGATCTTTCGCGCCCCTTAATTGACCGAGCCTTCAGGGTAATTATGGGCAAAATGACGAATCCCCCTTATCTGCTCATGGTTTATAAAATTTGGTCAAGAGGGCTATTGGTTCCCGCAAAATGCTGACCTATAACATGAGTATAAATTTGTGTTGTCGATACATCGTTATGACCTAACAATTCTTGAACGGTTCTTATGTCTCGCCCTGCCATGAGTAAATGAGTCGCAAAAGAATGTCGGAAAGTATGACAATTAACTCTTTTTTCATTGATCCCTGCCTTGTTGATCGCTTTTTTCAACGCCTTACGAGGCACAGAATCATGTAAATGGTGCCTGCATAGTTCACCAGTCAAAGGATGTAGACTTATTGATGTAGAGGGAAATAAAAACATCCAACTTAATTGACGAAATGCGTTTGGGTACTTTTTAGACAGCGCAAAGGGCAAAGATGGGCCATATCCCTTGGCGTTGTCATTTTGTTGGATTTGTTGAGCATAGGATTTTTGTTTGTTTAAAGATTCGGCTAATTTACGGCTAAGAATGGTGGTTCTGTCTTTGTTGCCCTTGCTGCACCGAACGGCCAAGCTGCCCTGATCCAAATTAATATCTTGGATGCGAATCCGCAAACATTCACTAATCCTAAGCCCCGATCCATACTGCAATGAAAAAATCAAATGATCCCGTTCATTCAAACAGCTTAGGATTTTTTGAATTTCATTGAGATCCAAAACAATGGGCAAACGTCGACCTTGTTTAGCATGTTGGAAGCCTAAATCTCCTAATGGTTGATCCAGTAACTTGTTGTACAAAAAGGCGAGGGCATTCAAGGCTGATTTTTGGGTGTTAATGGCGACATGTTGCTCAACGGCCAGAAACGATAAAAACGCTCTTACTTCTTCTGCGCCCATGTTTTGAGGGTGTTGCAACTTATGAAAACGAATAAAATATTTAATCCAATACAGGTAAGACTTCTCTGTTTTTAAGCTATAACCGCGTAGGCGAAGTTCATTACGAATAAAATTGAGGAAAGGGCTAGAAGACATCACACACTCCTTGTGGATAATTGATGAGAGCTGTACAAATATACAGTTTATTTTTGTGGCTGCCAACTTATGGCCCGGTTTGCCAGTTTTGAGTAGTCCTATTTTGCGTATTTGTACTAGTAGTAAGCCAGAAAGTCTTTTAGTATCAATCAACAAGATAAAACAAAGCCCATATAACGCGCTGTGGGTAAATGTGTAAACCCGCATGCTCGGATTTCCAATTAACCAGCCTGTGGGAAAGGTTAAAAAGTGCCATAGAATCAGTTTTTTATAGGGATTTATATGGAAATTAAAAACAGTGTAGATGCGCAAGCGCACTATTAAAATGTTAAGCACAATCGAGTGCGGGAATATTATCCAACATAAATATGAAGAAAATATCAATTATCGGGTCCGGAGGATCTGGGAAATCCACTTTAGCCAAAAGTCTAGAGGCGAAATTAGGTATAGAGGCCTACCATTTGGATTCTTTGTTCTGGAAGCCAGGCTGGGTAGAAACAGGGCGTGATGAGTGGAGATCCATTCAGGAATCACTCTGCGCCAAAAGCGAATGGATTTTGGATGGTAACTATGGTGGCACAATTGATGTACGGCTGAAGAATAGTGATACCATCATATTTTTAGATATAAATCGATATACTTGCCTGTTTAGGGCCATCTGGAGAAGCATCAAATCATACGGGAAAACCAGGCCTGATATGGCCGAGGGCTGCAAAGAACAATTTGATTTTGGTTTTGCAAAATGGATTCTAGACTATCCAAATAGTAGAAAGCCAAAGATGCTAGAGCTATTACATGCATTACCAAACGACAAGAAGGTAATTATTCTTAGGTCGCCGAGAGAAGTTAAAAGATTTCTGGAAAATGCTTAACAATGCAAATCAGTCTGACGGCTTTTCCGTTCCTTGTTTAGCGGTTTAACGCTACGCTACCGCAAAACAATCCACTACAAAGCCGCAGCTGTTTGCGGCGTTAAATGGTAACTCTATGAAACCAGCAGCACTATTAGTTCATGTTTGCGACTGGGAGAAAGGCTTTAACTGGTACCAGAAAGCCTTCCCCAGTGCGGTCCCAGTGGATTTCCCTGACTTTGATTTCAGAGCGTTGCAGATGCAGGGTTTCATGATCGAGGTTGTTCGTAGCGACGAAAAGGTCCCGAGTGGTAAGGCTGGAACAGTTTTGTATTGGTCTGTTACGGATCTTGTAGAAGCAATCGAGCATTTTAGGGCGCTCGGGTCTGAAGTTTATCGAGGCCCCATGCAAATTGAAAATGGGCTGGGTATGTGTCAGGTCACCGACCCCTTCGGGAACCTGATCGGCCTGCGAGGCCCATTTAACAAGGCCAATCACGGCGACCGCTAACGCGTCGCGTGTTGGCGACGTTAGCTGTAAACTGAAAATGGAGAGAAATCAGTGAATATTAATGATATTAGAGCGTTTGTTCCTAGCAAGGATTATGAGTTATCTAAATCATTCTACGTGGCTTTGGGGTTTGATGGTGAGAGTGCAGGAGAGGCATTAACAATATTTACCAAAGATGGCTGTACTTTCTTTCTCCAGAAATATTACAACGAAGAATTTGCAAATAATGTAATGTTACAACTCATAGTAAATGACATTAACGAAAGCTACGAATTAATTTCTGAAATCAAGATTGAAAACGTAAGGCATAGCGAAATCAAGGTAGAGCCTTGGGGTAAAGTAATTTATTTGTGGGGCCCATCTGGTGAGCTATGGCATGTCACTGAGTTGCGCAGCTAACAAGTGTTTCCAGCGGACAATTTTTTCATTGCGCCTTTTGTGGTGTGTACCACAAAAGTCTCCATTACAAAAACCCCGCTGAAACAGGCGTTATAGCGCAGAGCAATATTCAACTAAGGGCACTAGATGAGTGATAAAGTAAAAGTAGCCTTGAACTGGCTGAAAAGTCTTTTGGAATCGGAGAATATCGAATACCAAATTGTCGGTGGTTTAGCGGCAACGATTCATGGTGGTAGTCGTGAAATTGCAGACATTGATCTCTATATCCACAATTCAGATGCAAATAAAGTACTAGCTCGCGTTGCCCAGTATATTTCTAAGCCACTTACACACTACTCCGAATATGGCTGGGATTTAGAGTATTTTCAGTTAATCTATCGAGATCAAAAAATTGAAATAGGCTTGGCTCAAAATACCAAAATCCAATCAGCATTGGGCGGTTCGTGGCATCAACTGGAAATCGACTTTTCAAAGTCAGTTGTCAAAAGCTATGAAGGCATCGAATTACAGGTAATTCCAATTCATCAACTGGTAAAGTACAAGCGAATATTGCGTAGGGAAGTAGACCTAATTGACATTCAGCAGCTAACTTCAAGTTCAGCGCCATAAAAGACACTGTTATACATCAAGGGAGATATAGTAGTTATGGAAAACAATAGAATAGAACTTGAAGAGTTTGTAAGTCATATTAAGAAAAGTTACGGGGAAATAGTTTTTCTTGATGCTGTTGAAGTATTGACCTCTCAAGAAATTATTTATGAAGGTCAGTTCCCTTTTCTAGATGATGCGACAATGAGGGAACGCAATTTTGAAGTTCAGATGTCTATATTCGAAATGTATGGATACAAATGGCGGGAGGAAACACTTCCCGGAATGTTCAATGTTCCTGGTGAAGGTTGGATGAATTGCTTTTATAAGAGAGATGGAAGGTTTAGTAGTATTAAAGATGTCGAGAATGAAGTTGTTCAATACTTCACTAAAAAAATTAATAATGTATAACAAAGCGTTCAAAATCAGTCGCTACGCTCCTTGGGACCTCAATAGCTTCGCTATTTCGGCCCTTTAACGCGGCGTTAGTATTTAGGGTCAGATGAAAAATTAAGATATTAGAGCGTTTTTTATCTGACTCTAAATTCAATAGGTAAATATGTATGAAGTTTGATTTCCACTTGGGAACGATAGATGAGATTTTAGAGGTTGATACTCAAATACCTGAATTTGATGGTAGAACAACAGCAAATAAATTAATGGCTAAATTAACAGGTAAAGTGCACTTAATACTCATTGCAAGCCATAATAAGAAGCCAATTGCATACAAAATTGGTTATGAGGTTTCTGATACAGAGTTTTATAGCTGGCTTGGCGGAGTTGATCCAAATTATAGAAAACAAGGTGTTGCCACTAAGTTACGAGAGCAGCAAGAATTATGGGCTCTTAATCATGGCTATAGTGCCATTAGTGTAAAATCGATGAATCAGTACCAAGCGATGTTACAGTTGCTAATTTCTAGTGGATACCAAATATCAGGTTACGAAGATAACGGTTGTACTGCCAGTAGTAAAATTAAGTTTATCAAACAGTTAAACTAACAGACATAGTTAACGTTTCAAGCAGGGACTAACAAAGGACGGGTAAGGAACGAATATTAGAACCATAAAAAAATAGCCCTTTTTATCTGGTTCTAAATCCCGCGATTGATGCTTTTCGTTTGGGCGATTTAAAGCCCAAGTCTGCAAATCCTCTTTAAAGCTTTTTTAATTTATTGTTTTTGTTCAACTGGTATTCGTCAAGGTCGTTGGCGAGAAACAGGTTGCCCGAATAATGAGCCTTGGCTTCTTGATAAATGTCCACGATGGAAGGGGATAGGTTCGGGTTGGCTTGGTAGCGAGGGCTAAAGTGCGTTAACACTAAGTTGGGGATGTTAACTTGCTCGGCAAAGGTCGCTACAAGCTCTGCGTAACTGTGGCCGTAGCTGTTGCCTGACTTCTCAACGAGGTCTTTGGTGTAGGTGGCTTCATGAACCAGTACACTGGCGCCATGGCTTATTTGAGCCAATAGCTCTGGCTGGTCATTGTCGCCTGCAACTATGATTTTTTGCGGGTTTTTATCGTATAGCAAATAGTCTTCACAATGGATTAGTTTGCCGTTTAGTTTAACATCTTGCCCCTTTTGTAACTGCCCCCAATGTGGGCCTCTGGGGATGTTATGCCGCTCCAGTTTTTCCACATCCAAGCGCGGGTTGATGTCTTTTTCGGTAAAACAGTAGGCATATGAAGGGACTCTGTGAGATAGGGCGACCGTTGCCACACGAACCTTTCTGAATTCGACAGATGGCAGATCATCAGTACAGACAAACTCAATTTCATAGGGCAGATACAATTGCGTATGTTGCTGAGTCGCTTCCACCCATTCTTTCACACCACTTGGTGCCATAATTTTTAATGGCGCCTTGCGGCCATTCATGGCGGCGCTTGCCAATATGCCTGGCAAGCCATAACAGTGATCGCCATGAATGTGAGTGATGAAGATGGCTTGTAAGGCATTGATCGATAAATTGGTATGAAGTATCTGATGTTGCGTTCCCTCACCACAATCAACAAGGTACCAGCCATTGCCTCTTTCTTCGCGTACCGCGAGGCCGGTTACATTACGAGTTTTGGTGGGAACGCCTGCCGACGTTCCGAGAAAGACAATATTCATTTTTTACCTTGATACATAAAGACGGTTTATCTTGCCTAAGCCTAATGCTTTCATGACCAAGCGGCAATCTCGGGTTGTATACACGGCTTATTGTTTGCTTAGATTCAAAAAACACACATCCGTCGCTGCTAAGAATTGTTATCTTCTAAACACTTCCTGAGCTAAAATACCGACCTTATTCGTACTTTAATACAAGAGATTTATAAATGACCGCATTTGATACAAAAGTGGAAGAGCTGATTGCTAAGCATCCCCATTTAACCAAAGACGAAGCCATCAAAATTGTCACTGAGAAAAATAGCCGTAAGAAACAGAAGAGAAATGAAAGATCAAATAAAGGCGGTGCAAACAAGGGTTAGCAATACGGTATATAACACTTTGTAAACACGCGGTTTCGAAGTTGTGCCTTAGTACATTCTTGGCGAAATGACACAGCAGAAAAAAGGCCCCTTTGTCATGTTGCAAAGGGGCCTTTTGCTTAATGTCGTTTAACTTGCCATGCGGCTTGCATTGAAAATTTCAATCCAATAACCGTCAGGGTCTTTAATAAAGGCAATGTTATTCATCTTGCCATCGCTTAGTTTTTTCTGGAATGGCACACCTAGCGTTTCAAAACGCTGACACGCGCCTTCTAGATCGGGCACATGAAAACCAATGTGACCAAAACCACGAGGATCACTGTTACCATTGTGATATTGCGTATTGTCTGCGTTATCATCCCAGTTATGGGTAAGCTCTAACATGGCAGGGCGACCAAAGGTTTGCGCGGTTCGTACCGAATCATCGTTACTAATATCGGAAAAATCTTCACCGTGAGTCAGAAAATACAAACTGAATTTCATGTCTGGAAAATCGAGTTTCTTTAATAGCGTCATGCCCATCACTCGGGTATAAAAATCGAGTGTGCGTAAAGGATCGGCAATGCGCAACATGGTTTGGTTGAATACAAACCCATTCGTTGCAGGGTCTTTTTCTTCACACAAGCCCTCGGCTTGTTCAAAATGACGACTCATATTTGTACTCCCGTGTGGTAATAAATGTATAACTTAGGAGCTGGGGGCTGGCTGCGAAATTCCAACCCCTTATGACCTTAATTCGTTAGTACTCCAACGCCATCTCTGCCATTTTCATGGTGTTTTCAAAAGATTCACAGCCTGCGATAAACAAGCCGTTATGACAGAACATGGCATCGTCTAAACCAGTTACGTCTTGCAGTTCTTTATCAGACAATCCAGCCCACGGCGCGGGAAGTTTTTTACGGTCTTCAAACGAGCCTAGTTCGACTGGCACGGTTTGTATGCGCCATTGTCCTGTTTGAGATGGGTAAACCATGAACAAGGCATCTTGCGATAACCTAAGAACCGTAGTTTTCCATGGTGTGTATTGTTCTAACACGATGACTCTTGGATCTTCGGCTTTTTCGATTGCGTTGGCGACGATGGTTTTTGCGTTTACGCCACCACTGGCAGCGGCAATGAATCGAGTTAATATGCGAGATGCAAAGGCAACCGCTTCATCGAAACAGGCATCAAAATCGCCTTCTTCTTGCCATGTAGGATTAAACATAGAGATGGTTTGGCTCAGGCTAATGCCTGTTTGTACGCCTTCTACGTGTCCGCAATCTATGGCGTCGATGGTAGATACTAAATTTTTATCCAGTGAATTAGCGACTTCTTGATTGCCTGCGCATATTTCTAGGCCGTACTTTTGCCAAATCAAACCAAATGATGAAAACGGGATGCCGTTTTCGCGTGCGCCTGCGCCACCTTTCTGGTGGTGATCAAAACGGCCTTTGTCTGCGTCGTATATACCGCCTACGTCTACCACAATGTCGGCTTTGGCTATGATGTCTAAGTCACGTGTACGTACTAATTCTACAGACGGAAAAATGCTTTTAAGTGCGGCTACGGCAAATACGTCGTCTGCATGAAAGTTTGCATTGTGCGTTGCGATTACTTGAGTTTGTTCGGTCATTCTGTAGTCTCTTTTATTGATATCATTTCACTTAACAGCACACACGTCACTTCACAGTACATACGTACCAAGGGTCGGCATTTTACGGGGTTTTAATGATGGGTGACACCTTTCGTTTCAACCGTATCTCAGACAAGCTTACGTAAAAGCCAATAAGAATAGTGTGGAACCACTGAATTTGTCGGAAAAGGGTAAAGATAGTCTAGGCGTTGTGTTGCTCGCTCTGTGCTTATTGTTAAGCTGAAAAAATAGGAATATGATTCCTAAAACCTTAGGGGAGTAGTCTCTCAGCTTTGTCTGAGATAACCGTCAACAGTCTCCGAACAATCGTTCGTGGCGGTTATGTCCAGTTTTCTGGATTGACCAGACTTAAGGCAAGCGTTGTTCTCGGGGTGGAGGGCATTGCTTGCCTTTGTCTCTTCCACCCCGAGGGTAAGACTGTGTTTCCTATCATTGCTTTTCTAACTTTCGTGTTTTGTTTGTCGAGATCATTACGATTTCTGTCCACTGTTTTTTATACATCGTCTTTTTCCTTTATCCGTGAGGCAACCCTATGACGCTCGCTATTTTAGCCTTATTAGGTGGCTTTGTTTTGTTGGTGTGGAGTGCGGATCGTTTTGTAGAAGGGGCGGCCGTTACGGCAAAATACGCAGGTATGCCTCCATTGCTGATTGGTATGGTGATTGTTGGTTTTGGTACCTCGGCACCAGAAATGGTGGTGTCTGCGATGGCAGCAATGGATGGTAATCCTGATCTTGCTTTGGGTAATGCGCTTGGCTCGAACATTGTTAACACGGGTCTGGTTCTAGGTGTGACGGCAATGATTGCGCCGATTATGGTGCAATCTAATATTGTTCGAAAAGAGTTGCCCTTGTTGTTGTTAATTGGCTTGTTATTTGGCTATTTTATTTGGGATGGGTCATTAACGCGCTTTGAATCTACGCTCTTGCTTGTTGGTTTTTTTGCCTTGGTTGGTTGGAGTATATTTTCTGCCATGAAGGGCAAAGGCGATGCGCTAGAAAGCGAAATGGAACAAGAGTTGGTTACTCATGCGATGTCTATCAAAAAGGCCATTTTTTGGTTGGTTTTTGGGCTTGTTCTTTTGATCGTCAGCTCTCGTGTGCTTGTGTGGGGAGCGGTTAACATTGCTCACCTATTTGGTGTGAGTGATTTGATTATCGGCCTTACGATTGTTGCATTGGGAACGTCACTGCCAGAACTGGCGGCTTCCATTATTGCCGTTAGAAAAGGTGAACATGATATTGCCATTGGTAATGTGGTTGGTTCGAACATGTTTAACCTACTGGCAGTAATAGGGATTGCGGGTACTATATCGCCAATGACAAACTTGTCTGCCGATGTACTGTCACGCGATTGGTTGGTGATGATGGGGATGACGGTTGTGTTATTAATTATGGCATATGGTTTCCGTCGAGCTGGTCGTATTAATCGCTATGAAGGAGCCGTTCTGTTGCTCGCTTTTGCCGCTTATAATGTCTGGTTAGTCTCATCAGTCATTGGGTAATATAAAATTTTATCGGTCAGACAGGAATTAAGAAGAGAAGTCTATGGAAGAGTTATTCGCTCAATTTTGGCAAAATCATTCCAACACAATTATTGCTCTTGGTTATAAAATTGTATTGGCAATCGTAATATTCATAGCCAGTTCATACATAGCAAAAGCTGTGCGAAGGGCAATACTGAATACGAATTCTAAGCTTAATAAGCTAGATGCAACTTTGACACCTATATTTTCAACCGTCGTAAGTTATGCGGTTTATGTTATAGGTGGCGTGTTTATTTTAGATATATTTGGTGTCAATACGGCCAGTCTTATTGCCTTAGTTGGTGCGGCCGGTTTGGCAATTGGATTAGCGTTAAAAGACACATTAAGTAATATTGCCGCGGGGATTATGTTGCTGATATTGCGGCCATTTCGAGCGGGTGACTTTATTGAATTTGGCTTTACGCAAGGAACGGTAAAAGAAATAAATCTATTTACCTGCGTTTTTGAGACCGTCGATGGCTTATATATCGCTTGCCCTAATAGTGTTTTGTGGGGTGGCCACATTAAAAATTTCACTCGAAATGGTAAGAGACGAATGGATATTGTTGTCGGAATATCTTATTCGGATTCTATTGATGTAGGTTTATCTGTGCTTAGGCAAGTGGCGGTAGGTGAGCCTCGACTCTTGGTTGATCCTGTTCCTCAGGTAATGGTTGTGTCTATGATGGACAGCTCGGTGAATATTCAACTTAGAGCGTGGGCAAAAACGGATGACTATTGGCCGACTTACTGGGACTTAAACAAACAAGTTAAAGAGTCGATTGAAGCGGCAGGCTTGACGATTCCGTTTCCTCAACGAACGCTGCATGTTGTTAGTGAGCCTAGCGCGCAGGCTTTGAAAGAGAAGAGTACAACGCGGAATTTATAATGTGATGGGAAACCGCTAGGTGATTCTTCTAGCGGCTTCTTCTACTTTGCAAAGCAGTTCTAACAGCTTTTTCTGGTCAGATTTACTTAGTGTCTTTAGCAGTAATTCTTCTGTAGAAGTGGCGAGTACAACGACTTTTCCATAATGTTCTCGGCCGACGTAGGTCAGGGAAAACTCGACCAAGCGACGGTCTTGTTCATTGACGATTTTTTGCACCCAGCCTTTGCTACACAGGCTTGTTCCCGCCCGAGACGCTGCGACTCTATCTAAGCCGATGGCTTTTTCCAAATCTCTTACTGAGAGCTTGTCATACTTACCTAAGTGAGCCAGCACGCGCCATTCAGGAACGGTTAATCCATATTGATTTCTATATTTACGAGCCAAGGCTTCGGATGTTTGCTGAGCGGCCTGATTAAGGCGATATGGAATGAAGTTATTTAGATCAAACATTTACTTACCTTTTCTAAGACTCTTTAAACATCAAAAATATACAAGAGCGTGTGCTTATGGACCGCGATAGAGCCTAGTGTAAAGCTTAACTTGCAAGCAACCTATAAAAAAATTTGCCTACAAAAGCAGCTTATTCATTTCAAATGAAATGAGTTGACTCGTTTCATTTGAAATGATTATATATATTTTCACTTACTATTTCGGCTTAAGTCATGTCTTATCTCAGCGGCTTTAGAAATTATCATTCGACCGAGGCGTTAGCGGGCGTTTTGCCTATTGGACAGAACAGTCCTCAGCGCTGCGCATTTGGTTTATATGCAGAACAGATCAGTGGCTCTGCATTTACGGCACCCCAAGGGCACAATCTACGTAGCTGGATGTACCGCATTAGACCCAGTGTTGCGCATCGAGCTGACGGAGACTTGGTTGAGTTCGTTAACTGGGTATCTCAATCAGACGAAAGCAATACGCAAATTGCCTTTGATCCGCTTAGATGGAATCCATTGGCGGCTGTAGAAGGGCATTGGGTTGAGTCTGTTCGCACCTTAACTATCGCAGGCTCTGCAAGCTCGCAAATTGGTATGTCAGCGAGTATTGCTACATTGTATGAGCAGCAACAGCCTGTATTACAAAACCATGATGCAGAAATGTTGGTCATGCCGATCAGTTCCTCTATTAGCTTGCGGACTGAGTTTGGTGTGCTGGATATTGGTGTTGGCTCGCTTGGTGTTATTCCGCGTTCTGCATTTGTTGAATTAAGTACTGAAAATACAACCCAAATTTACTTGTTAGAAAATTATGGTTCACCTTTTGAATTGCCTAATCGCGGTGCCATAGGCGCGAATGGTTTGGCGAATGAACGTGACTTTGAATATCCAACGGCGAGCTTTGTAGAGCAACAATCAGCAACTTGGGTGATTGAAAAGAGAGAAGGGCGCTTTCGTGAATTCACCCTTGAACATTCGCCATTTGATGTGCTTGGTTGGCATGGAAATCATGCTCCTTATCGATATGATTTGAGACGCTTTAATACTCTTGGCTCGATAAGCTATGATCATCCTGATCCTTCGATTTTTACGGTTCTGACGTCACCAAGCCAAACTGCCGGTGTGGCAAATATAGATGTGGTGGTATTTGGTGATCGTTGGTTGGTTGCTGAAAATACCTTTCGTCCACCTTGGTATCATCGTAATGTCATGGCTGAGTTTATGGGATTAATTTACGGTACGTACGACGCTAAACCGAATGGTTTTTTGCCTGGAGGTGCTAGTCTTCATAATGCTGGTTCGCCACATGGCCCTGATTATGATGCGTTTTCAAAAGCATCAGCGTCAGAATTGACTCCCCATAAATTATCAGGAACACTCGCGTTTATGTTTGAAACCAGTGCGCCTCAGCGAATTACCCACTTTGCAGCGAATGCGACTGAACGTCAAAAAGACTATGTCGGCTGTTGGAAAGACATTCAACCAGCTAGCCAAATTATTAAAGAGTTCAACGTACCGGATAACAAAAGTAGGAACAACAAAAGTACGGACAGCCACAATGGGTAATCTTTGCTCTGGGCGTCTACAATTATCTATTGCACTCCACTGGTCTCGAAGTGTGCGGGGAATTGCTATTCCGCCGCCTTCACAGGCTTAAAATCATTGCCTTTTAAATACATTATTTTCCAAATATAACGATAAATAGGAATACAGAAATGGCAGATTTATTTGAAAACCCAGTTGGATTAGACGGTTTTGAATTTGTAGAGTTTGCAGGCCCCAACCCAGAGAAAATAGCGGAAGTGTTTCAGCTTATGGGGTTTGAATTAGTCGCGAAACACCGTTCGAAAGATGTCGAGCTTTATCGACAAGGCGGCATTAATTTTATCTTAAATAAAGAAAAAGGCAGTGAGGCCTATTACTTTGGTCAGGAACACGGCAATGCCGCAGCAGGCATGGGGTTTCGTGTTAAAAATGCACACAAAGCCTACGAGTATGTTCTATCTAAAGGTGCTAAACCAATGGATATTCCGACTGGTCCTATGGAACTTAGGTTGCCTGCAATCAAGGGGATTGGTGGCGCGCCTATTTATCTAATCGACCGTTATGACGATGGTTTATCCATCTATGATATTGATTTCGAGTTCCTGCCAGATGTAGATAAAAAGCCTGTAGGTCATGGCTTTTACGAGATTGACCATCTGACTCACAACGTCTACCGAGGTCGTATGGCCTATTGGGGGCGCTTCTATGAAACCTTATTTAACTTTCGTGAGATTCGTTACTTCGATATCAAGGGTGAATATACTGGTTTAACGTCACGAGCCATGACGGCTCCCGATGGGAAAATTCGTATTCCCTTGAATGAAGAAGCAGCTGGTGGCTCAGGTCAAATTGAAGAGTTTCTGATGTCATTCAATGGCGAAGGCATTCAGCATATTGCTTTGCGCACAGACAATTTAATGGCCAGTGTCGATTCCTTGCGTGCCAGCGGTATTCAGCTGATGACGGCACCACCGGAGACCTATTACGACATGCTGGAAGAGCGCCTTCCTGGTCATGGTGAAAAGGTCGATGAGCTGAAAGCGCGCGGTATTTTGTTGGATGGCACTATCGATGGCGCGCCACGATTGTTGCTGCAAATATTCTCTACCAATCAGTTAGGCCCAGTGTTTTTTGAGTTTATCCAACGCAAAGGCGATGACGGTTTTGGGGAAGGCAACTTTAAAGCCTTGTTTGAATCTATAGAGCGCGATCAAGTAGCTCGTGGCGTCATCGAAACTAACGCGTAAAGGATGAAGTGATGGAAAACGTTGGTACGCTTTATTCTTATTGGCGCTCTTCTGCAGCCTATCGAGTCAGAATTGCGCTTGCTCTAAAGGGGTTATCTTATGACACCGCTTTCGTTCACTTGGTTAACGGCGGCGGTGAGCAGCATTCCCCTGAATATAAGTCGTTAAATGCGCAAGGCTTGGTGCCGAGTTGGCAAGATGAAGAGGGCGTACTAACGCAATCTTTGGCTATTATCGAATACATCAATGATTGCCATCCTGATACGCCTTTGCTTCCCGCAGCGCCTTTTGCGCGCGCCAAAGTCCGTGCGATGGCGCAAGCGATTGCCTGTGAAATCCACCCGATTAACAACTTACGCGTTCTTAAATACCTTCGTACTAGTGTGGGTTTAGACGATGATGCGGTTAAAAGTTGGTATCAGCATTGGGTGAGCGAAGGCTTGGGCGCCTTGGAATTAATGGTCGAAGATGACGGTTTTTGTTATGGCAACACGCCATCGCTTGCGGATATCTGTTTGATTCCTCAACTGTATAACGCTCGTCGTTTTAACGTCGACTTAACAATCTATCCCAAATTGTATCGTATCGAAGCCAACTGTCTTCAGCTAGAAGCATTTAAGCAAGCGGGGCCAGAAGCCCAAGCTGATGCACAACTGTAAGTGAGTTAAATATGATAAATACTAAACAAAGTCACCTCAAGGAGATGTTCTGTGAATACCAATCGCATTAACAGCTGGTTGCCGAGCGCTAACATGGCAGGTTGCGAATTTCCCTTAGCGAACTTGCCTTATGCAGTCTTTTCCAGTGCCGATCAAATACATCATATTGGCGTCGGCATCGGCGATAAAATTGCTAATCTGAACGCACTTGAAGAAGCTGGGCTATTGGATAGTTTGGATCATAGCTTGCGTGACGCCGTCAAACAAAATGCTCTGAATCAACTTATGGGGCTAGGTCATACACAATGGCATGCGCTGCGTCTTCGATTGACCGAATTGTTCAGCAATAGCGCTTACCAAGACAAAGTAGAGCCTTGCTTGATTCCTCAGTCAGAGGTTGTTTTTCATTTGCCTTGCCAAATTGGTGACTACACAGATTTTTACACTTCTGTGCATCATGCCACACGAGTTGGATCATTGTTTCGCCCAGATAATCCGCTTTTGCCAAACTACAAATGGATACCGATTGGCTATCATGGTCGAGCGTCTTCCATACGTGTGTCGGGCGAAGCCTTTAAGCGTCCTGCAGGGCAGTTAAAAGCACCTGACGCCGAGCGTCCAGTATTAGAACTCTGTAAACGTCTTGATTATGAATTAGAGCTAGGGATTTTTATTGGCAAAGGTAGCCAGTTAGGAACGCCTATTTCAATGGCCGACGCTGAACAGCATGTTTTCGGTGTGTCCATGTTTAACGACTGGTCTGCTCGCGATATTCAGGCATGGGAATATCAACCTTTGGGACCATTCTTGTCGAAAAACTTCTTTTCTAGTCTAAGTCCTTGGGTAGTACCGATGGCAGCGCTGGAACCTTACCGCTGTGATTGGACGCGAGATGCTGAAGATCCTCAACCGCTTGATTATCTAGACTCTAAAGCTAATCGCACAAAGGGCGCGATAGACATCAAGTTAGAGGTTTGGATAGAAACGGCCAAAATGCGAGCGAACAATCAGCCCGCTGAACGCCTTGCAAAAAGTAACTTCAAAGACTCCTATTGGACCATTGCGCAAATGGTGGCCCACCACACCGTGAATGGATGTGATCTAAAACCGGGAGACCTATTTGGCAGTGGTACTCAGTCTGGTCCAGATCTCGAAGAGTCCGGTTCTCTTCTTGAGCTCACCGTAGGTGGAAAGAATCCCATTACATTGAGTAATGGCGAGCAACGTACCTTTGTTGAAGATGGCGACCGAATTATTCTGAAAGGTTACTGTGGAGACGATCAACTAAGAATTGGCCTAGGGCAGGTGGATAACCTTGTTCAGGCTGGCAACAAGCCTTAATGACTAGGCTTGTTTTTATATAGCATCAAGCTAAATATCTAAAAAAATAGCTCTGGTTCCAACGAACTAGAGCTATTTTTTATCTTATTCTACATACGGTAAGCTTAATAAACTGCTAGAAATAGGTCATTACTTAAAGGTTATTACTGCCAAATTTCAACTCGGTTACGGCCTTGCTCCTTGGCTCGATATAAGGCTTGGTCGGCGAGGCGGAGTAAATCTTGATAGCTCTCTACTTGATGAGCAAACGCCACGCCCATACTGACCGTCATGGTTAAGTCGGCTGCGATGTCGCTATAGTCATAGGTTTCAATACAATGACGTATATTTTCGCAATAAGCCGCCACATCTGCATCATTCATATCTTTAATCATTAAGGTGAACTCTTCGCCGCCCCAACGAGCAGCATGTATCTGATGATCGGCAAGCAGTTTTAGCTGTTTAGCGAGCGCCTTTATCGCCTTATCTCCAATCAAATGAGAATAATGGTCATTGATTTTTTTGAAGTGGTCGATATCCATAATAACCAAGGCGAGCGGTGTTTGTTGCTGCTTGGCTTGAATAAACTTGTCGCTGAGCCATTTGTCAAAAGCACGTCGATTTGGCAAGCCAGTTAACTTATCTTCATTGGCTTGACGCTGGAAATCTTCCGATTGTTGACGCAATGCATAGGTTTGTTTTTCGACTAGGGCTTTTAGTTTTAACTCACTTTTTTGCAATCGTTGTACGCGCCATTTTATGCTACCAGCAAGAATGATCAGCACCAAAAGCGCTAAGCCGATCTGTACCTCTAAGCGCTGCCAGAAGTGGGGTAAAATAGTGAACTCATAAACTTGATCAGCATTATTCCAGTCACTATATGGGTATCGGGCACTGACCAGAAACTTATATTTACCCGGTGCTAAATTGGTGTATTCGGCAATGGTATTTTTGCCCCTAGAAGCCCAGTTATCTTCAAAACCTACTAGCCTTGTCCGATATTCAATACGGGAAGACATGATGTATCCGAGTCCTGCATAGTTAAATACGACTCTATTAGTACCTGCAGGTAATATGTTTTGCTGATTGGCAGACAGTTCAAATCCGTCTGCCAATATAGATTCTATGGTGAGAGGCAAGCGTGTTGTGTTTTTTTGCGAGATAGTGGAGCTGTCTATCATGGCAACACCTTTAGAAGTGGCAAACCAGAGCTTGCCATTGTCCATAGCAACCGCTGCAGGGTTCGAGCCGCCATTTGCTTGAGCGCTTGCTAATCCGTCACTTTCTGAATAATGCTCAAACGCAATCTCATTTTGGCGACCATCAGCCACAGCATGAGCCTCATGATAGTCGACTCGCCAAATGCCACGATTACTGGTTAGCCAAAGCCCATTAGTACCGTCATAAACTACTTGGAATAGTTTATCTATGGGCAAGCCTGAGCGCCGTCCAACCAAGCCTAGCTGTCCATCTTGTTGGTTATATCGAATTAAGCCGCGGTCCGTAGCAATCCAGACATAACCTTCCTCCATCCAGAAGCCAAAAGCATATTCAGCCTCTTCGAGGTTATTAATAGGAACAATTTCAAAACCATTGGATGTTAATTTGGCAACACCCACTCCAGTTCCTACCCAAATTTGGCCTCGGTCGTCTTCCGCCAATGCCATGATGTAATTGTCAGGTAGGCCATTATTGCGAGTGAAAATTTGTTGCTGGCCAGCGGCATTTCGTTGCACAAGGCCATTGGTTGTACCAATCCATAAATTGCCGTGACTGTCTTCTAAAATGGATCTGACTTCATCGCTGGGTAATCCATTTCCATGATCAAACTGAGGGATTAATTGCTGATCTTTCCAGAGCATTAGACCATTAAGATAAGTGCCTACCCAAATACCACCATCATGCTGCTTAGCAAAGCTAAGGACAGAAACAGGAGCGCTATTATTAGCGCGCGCATTACGGGCGATATTGTTATGAATAAGGCTAAGGCCTTCACTTGAGCCAACCAGTACAGTATCGGAATCAATGTCGATAACGCTGCGAACATAATCGCCTACTAGATTGCGGCTCTTAGTCCAAGTAGTAAAAGGCGCTTTGCGCAGACGCACCAAACCGCCATTAGTGCCAATCCAAATGCTGCCTTCGAAGTCCTGTAATATGGATAACACACGATTATTCGGCAAACCAGAATGAGTATTTAGTCTTTCTATGTGGCTATTGCTGATCTTTATAAGGCCATTCTTGATAGTACCTAACCACAGGTTGTTTTCGTCATCTTCCATTAGAGCGCTAATGGCTTCACCTGCCAAACTAGGATGTACAATGCTGGCTCTATTATCTTCTAAAATAAAAGCGCCTCGTTCAGTGGCCACCAATAGACGCTTGTCGTGAGTTTCCAGAATGGAATAAACATGTAACTTTGGTAGATTGAACTTAGTTAATATGTCTTGTTTGTCTTGCCCATTTAGATGATATAAACCTTCTTCAGTTGTCGCCCAAATTCGACCTTTACTGTCTTCAAGTAATCGGTAAGCACTAATGTTCTGCAATACCCAAACTTCTTCAGTGGCAACATTTTCAATACTTGGCTTTGGCCGATGAAAAACGCCCAACCCTTCAACGGCTATCCAAAGGTCGCCGGAACTGTCTTTGAGCACGTTATTTACCATACTTGCAGCAGCAGATTGTGGCTGCCAGAGATTACCTTGGCGATACGTAATGCCACCTCTCACTCCAGCAATCCACAAGCCATTATCAGAGTCTGATACGAGAGTTCGAATACCTGAATCTAAAATGCCCGTTTTATCCGAGCGCTCATAAAAACGAAAATCACGACCATTGTAACGGGCAACACCTTCCCAAGTTGCAAACCATATATAACCATCAGAAGTTTGCGCGATGGCATTAATACTGTTGTGTGGAAGGCCTTCATGAGTAGACCAAGTGTCTTTGAAATAATCTGAAAGAGGAGTAGAGGTGTTCGCATGAGCCACATTCAAAGCGCATAACAACACAATTCCTAACCATAATGGCATTGTTCTATGCGAATAGATAAGCGTCATTTTTCCCTCATACTTATACAGATTAATAACATCGAGCCTGATTGTTATTCACTATCAAAACATCTCTAGGTAGCGATATATACAATATATTGGTTTGCGAGTTTTAATATAAATTGAACACTAAGACTAGATGAGAATCAGTCTTAGAAAATTGGCCGAATATTACCATAAAGATTTTGAATGCAATGTTTCTAAATGTTAATGAAATGCCGAGTACAGCTTGAAACTTCGTGGAAATTACACCTTATTCGCGAAATATTACAGAACTTGTATTAGGTTATGATTAATAAATTCTGCTTATGACTAATGTCTAGAATATATCGCAAAAAAAAGCAGAGGGAAGTTGATGGATTTTTACTGGAAAGGAGGAAATAAAGGGAAAGGGCCAGTACATCTGTTTATTAGCACTTAAACGTCTCAGAGACAGGTTAAATCGCGATTAACTTTTACGTTCTAACTTGTCTCTGATGGTTTTTAGCTTAAGGTCTTGATTTAAGACTTAGTAACATTTTGCCTCTTTATTCTGCGCAACCAAGGCTTCATAAATCGGCAGATTTTTTGGCAAATTGGCTTGTAAATTTTTAATACGATTAGAGTTTGATGGGTGAGTCGACAACAACTCAGGTGTTTTACTCTCGCCGCCAGCACTCATATTACGCCACAACTGAACGCTTTCTCGCGGATCAAAGCCCGCTTCCGCCATGTATTCTAAGCCTAGTAAATCGGCTTCTGATTCATGCGAACGGCTGAAAGGTAAAATAATACCGACCTGCGCACCAAGCCCCAATGCTTGGAAAATTGCAATTTTCTCTGGTGATTCCTCACCACTCAACTGATACCCTAGCGCCAAAGCTTGGCTAGTCGCCAACTGAGTCGAAACGCGCTCATTACCGTGTCGCGCAATCACGTGCGCCAACTCATGCCCAACTACTGCCGCCAACTGAGATTGATTGTCCGCTACTTTTAATAAGCCAGTATAAACACCCACCTTATAGCCTGGCAGAGCAAACGCGTTTACCTGCTCATCGTTAAACAACACAACTTCCCAATCTTGATTACGATATTTATCCGGTAACACCGCAATTAGTGTATCCGCCACACATTGTACCTGTTCACGTAACTTCGCATCCGATGATGCAGGCGTTTCCTTCTTCATCTCAGTAAAAGACTGAATACCCATCTCATTCATTTGACTGTCTGGCAGCACCGCAAACTGCTTACGACCTGTAGGCGAAGAACTACAACCCACCATCACAACTAACACCGCCGCCAGCGCGGCCTTAAAAGAAACCTTTATAAACACCATCGTAAAACCGCCTTGAAAACTGCTGGACTGTTGGATATGGATGTCATTATAGAGAAGGGTTTTTGTTAGAAGCAAATAGATATGGGATTTAGTTTGTTAAAGGTTTTGTCAGGACTAGGGCAAGTAGTGGGTAGCGTCATGTAGGATCTAACATGACGTTCTTAAAATGCGTTTTAAATTGTTCTGCTGCTTTATTGAAGACTCACTTAGAATTGTAAACGATTCTTTACAATACCAAGATCTACTTTGAGTTAGGATGTAAATATGCCAAGGGGAAGAGCATATTGTTAATGAAAGGAAAGTGACTGAAGTATTGAGATGCATAGGATGCATTTCGTTCCCTTAATATAAGCTTTGGTTGAGTAATATCTTGAAGCAATTACAGACTGCATTTTTTTATTTTATTTCGTTGTTTTTTGCTACAGCATTATTGTGCTTGCCGGCAAACGTATCTGCGCAGGATATGAATTTAGGTGACGGTTGGGAATATGCGTGGGGAGACTCTGCGTTTAATTCTGATGGTGTTCCCTTATGGACGCAACAAAATAGCCTAGCTGATTGGCAACCCATTGCTTTTCCTGCCGATCCACCTGCTCGTAGTGCTCACGATAATGTTTGGTTTCGTATAAAACTTCCGCAACATGTTTATAGAGATCCTGTATTTTACGCGTCCAGTATAGATTTATTGGCTGAAGTGTATTTGGATGGTGAGCTTATTTATAAACATGGTCAGTTAGATCAGAATGGTGTAGGTGTATTTGCTGGTTGGCCTTGGCACATGATTACTCTGCCTGAGAATTTTGCGGGCAAAACACTCTATTTTCGGGTGTATTCAAATTATATAAATATTGGCTTTTGGGGAGAGCGAAAGCTCACCGAGCGAGTTGATGCCCTGAAACAAATTATCGAAGAGTCATTGCAAGGTTTTATAGTCGCTGGCGTGACCATTTTTATTGCGTTAATGGCGGCTATTTTTGCCATGTTAAAAGGTCAGCGTCGCCAATTTCTGAATGTATGTCTCTTTTCTCTTGCGGCAGCGGGACTAGTGTTGGGAGACATTCCAGCTATGAAGCTCATTTGGGATCAACCCTTACTTTGGAACTATATCGGTGCGTACGCGTATTTTTTACTCCCAATTCCAATGTTTATGTTGTTGGCTGAGTGGTTATCAGATGCCGGTTTAGAGGTTCGTCATTTTCAGTGGCTCTGGCGTGCTCATTTTGTGTTTTTGTTGTTAGCAGCAATTGGAAGCGTGTCTGGCCTCCTTCATCTTACTCAGCTTTATCCAGCATTTGATGGCATGTTTATCGTGACGTTACTCCTGCTGGTAGTTTTTGTTCTATTGGTGTTTAACCGTGTTCGTCTGGAGCAAAAATTACTTATTCTGGCTTACTTTGGTTTTTGCTCTGTAATGATGCTTGATATGGCGGTTGCACATAATTGGATATCATGGAGTTCTGTTCCTGTTTCTAGTGGTGCGCTGCTATTTTCTGTAGCGATCATTGGTTTGTCTTTTAACCATTATTTATCTACTCAAAGAAGATTAGCGAAGCTGAATATATCATTAGAGTCTAAAGTCATTGAGCGTACCGAGCAGCTGAGCATTATGGTAAAGCAAGAAGCATTACGCGCTAATGGTTTGTTATTTCAGCAAGAAAAACTTGAAATTGTCAGTGATATTATCTTTGAACTTGAAAGCTGCCATACACTAGAAGTAGGAATTGAAAAGATAGCCAATAACATCGAAGCACTTTGTGCGCCTTTTTCTGGTGTATTTAGCATTGCGGTTACAGATGAATGGCGAAATGTTCACAGCTGGGGAGATGTCATAGACGCTCCTTTCTTTGATATTACCGCTCTGATCAAGCCTAAGTTTAATAACGAGAAGGGGTTCTTTCCTTTTAGAATCGTTAATCAGCAAGGTTCTGTTCGTTACGTCGCGATGCTGCAAGTGCTGGTAACAGAGGAACTTAATGGTTATACCACTTTGCACTTTATGAAATTGCTAAAGCGAGCCATAGAAAAAATCAACATTACCTTAGCAAATATAGCCCTACGTGAGGAACTGCAACGCTTTTCCTATGAAGACGAGCTCACAGGGTTAAAAAATCGCCGCTTTTTCTCTGAGGTTATGGAATGTGAAATTGTATCTGCTGAAAAAAATCAAGAAGCGTTGTCTCTACTGATATGCGATATCGATTACTTTAAAAAATTCAACGACACCTATGGTCATCCTGCCGGTGACGAAGCACTGAAAACCCTCGCTAGCTTACTGAGTCACTTTTTCCATGAAGGTGATATTGTTTGTCGTTTGGGGGGAGAAGAGTTTGTCGTTGTTATGCCCAGAGTCACAAGTGAAAACTGCTTGCGCAAAGCCGAGCAATTAATAGCTGCTGTTGAAAAAACTCAGATAGAATATGAAGGAAATTTGCTCGAAAATATCACCATATCCATTGGCATCTCAAGCTGGCCAGAGCTAACGTCAGATCCGCGACAATTATTTCAACAAACAGACTCTGCCTTGTATCAAGCCAAAGAAAGTGGCCGCAACTGTATTCGCGTGACGGCAAAGTAGAGCGAGCGATTTTCAGTAAGCTAGTACAAACGCCTACCATAACATCATCATCAAACCGCCTTGAAAAAATGCGTGAACTGTTGGATATAGCAGCCTTTATAGAAAAGGACTGTTGTTAGAAGCAAATGGATATTGGGTTTAGTTTCTTAGCCCTATCTTTTATTTAGCCATTGTCAGAAAAGGTTTTAAGTGATAAAAATATTCCCATGAACTCTTTATTAAATTTTTTCCAATACAGCACCTCTACCACCACGACCACAAGGTTGTTTGGAGGGTAGCTGCTATTTGATTAAAAAAGCCCTCTGAGCGAATCGCCAGAGGGCTTTTTTATGTCTATTTCTTGTTGTTCGCTCAGAGTTTTTTACTAAAAATCTTTCATTAGGAGAAAGATATGAAAACTCATCGCGAACTCGCGGAACAGCTCGATTTATTCCATTCAGAGCAACAAGCACCGGGGATGTTATTTTGGCATCCAAATGGCTGGCATTTGTTTCAAAATATACAAGAGCACATGCGACGCTGTTATCGTCAATATGGCTTTAAAGAAGTGCGTACACCTCAGTTAATGAAAAAAGAGCTATGGCACATATCGGGTCATATGGATATGTACGCTCAAGATATGTTCTTTGGTGGCGAGCAAAATGGCGACCAAGAATACGCCTTAAAACCCATGTCTTGTCCTGCTCATATACTCATGTATAAACGCGGCGTACACAGCTATCGAGACTTACCTCTGAAGCTATTTGAATTTGGTTTAGTGCATCGCAATGAATCATCCGGCTCATTAAATGGTTGCCTAAGATTGCGGCAGTTTACTCAGGATGATGCCCATGTTTTTTGCGCGTGGTCTCAGGTGAAACATGAAGTCGGCCAGTTTCTTCAACGAGCAAAACAAATTTATAACGACTACGGCTACCAAGCTCTAGAAGTCAAAATCTCTACTCAACCAGAGCAAGCATTAGGTGACGATGCATCGTGGCGACGTGCGGAAGAAATTCTTGAAGAAGCCTGTCAGGCAGAAAGTGTTCCTTTTGACATTCAAATTGGTGAAGGCGCGTTTTATGGGCCAAAAATTGAACTGGCATTACAAGATGCCATGGGGCGAATTTGGCAGTGCGGAACAATACAATTGGACTTCAACTTACCAGATCGTTTCGAATTAGAATTCGACAATGAACAGGGCAAAGCGGAACAACCGATTATCCTACATCAAGCCGTTTATGGCTCGATAGAACGCTGGATCGGCATACTGCTCGAAGTGTCGCAAGGTGTATTGCCCGAATGGATAAATCCGCAACCCGTCGCATTAGTTTCTGTTAATGACTCTGTTTTAGACTACGCCAATCTGATACGAGCAGATCTAGAGCAACAAGATATAAACGTCCTGTGTGAATTTGGCGATCACTCCGTTGGCCGCAAAATAAAACGCAGCTTTGAACTCAAAATCCCTAACATTATCATAATAGGAGAGCAAGAAGCCCAAGCGGGAAAACTCACAATCCGCAGAGGCAAACACATTGAAATGATCAACAAGGAAGAACTGATTTCCTTTCTAAAATCCAAGCAAAACCTAAGATAAAAAGGAGAGCACCATGACCTGCGAAACCAGATAGGCCGCCAAGCAATTGGCGGCTTTTTTCGTTATTGGGGTTGATTAGAGCTGGAGTAGTATCGAAATGTTTGTTGTGGTCACTTACTATACTTGGACTTGGTTAAAATAATGATGAACATTCGTAAACTCAGGAGAGATAAATGGACAAAGATACAAAAACTAGCAATGGCAGTAATGATCAGCAAAACATTGACGAGACAAAACTGCAAACACTTCGCAGCCTTATTCAAGAAGGAATCGACAGCGGTGAGGTCGAGTACAGCTATGATGGATTGATGAAAGAAATGGATGGCGAATTTTAGGTGTTACTTAATTTCTAGTTTTTAAAATCATTTGCTTTCATTTAGCCTTTAATGATTTTTGTATTTGAGTTTTTTCGTCGTTTCCAAGGTTTATACTGTTAGAATATGAAAAAATCAGACCTCATCAATAGCTTTACTTTTTACATGTAAAAGGAATTATTTATGCCAGTTGAATTATCAGATACTTTAGTTATAGGTATATCGGCCACAGCTCTTTTTGATTTGTCAGAAGCGGATAGAAAATTTAAAGAAAAATTAAAATCTGATCCTGACTCAGCGATTGATGAATATAGAAAATATATGTTAGAAAAGGAAAATGATACGCTGGAGGCTGGTACAGGTATGCCTCTTGTTAAAGCATTGTTAAATTTAAATACTTTTTTAACAGATCCGAGTGAAGCTCCAATCGTTGAAGTTGTTGTTATATCTCGAAATAGCCCAGAAACAGGCTTTCGTGTTTTAAAGGAAATTCGAAGACGTAAATTACCAATTACTCGATCTGCTTTCTTAGCTGGTGAAAAAAGCTCCAGTTATTTGGAGGCTTTTTATGTAGATCTATTTTTAACCACAAATGAAGAAGACGCTCAGGATGTTATAGATAGTAAGGTTTGTGCTTCGGCATTAGTCAAAGCCCCTCCGAAGGATGTTCATTCTCTTGATGAAAAACAAGTAAGGTTTGCATTTGATGCAGATGCTGTTTTATTTAATGAGGCAAGTGAAATTGTTAATCAAACTGAAGGATTAGGTAAATTTTGGTCCACAGAAGATGAAGATCAAGATATACCTCTATTAGAGGGACCTTACGCTAATTTATTAAAAAAATTATCAAAAGTTCAGGAGCGTTTACCTGGCCGAATTGAGTACTCGCCTGTTAAATTGGCGATAATGACTGCTAGAAATAGCCCAGCTGAAATGAGAGTAATAAAAACACTAAGAGCATGGAATGTTTATATAGATCAAGCATTTTTCTTAGGAGGTCTTGAAAAGAGTCGTTTTTTAAAAGCTTTTAAACCGCATATTTTCTTTGACGATCAAGATTCTCATCTTGATCCTGCAGCCCTTGATATTCCTTGTGCTAAGGTTTTATATCCGAGTAACTCCCCTTTAAAAAAATTGATTGAAGATAGAGCTATGAAACAAAACCACAAAGAAGATTGATAAGAAAAAGCTAGCAAGAATGTGTCCATTTTATGATGGATAACATGTTAGTTATCTTTTGTTAAGTAGCCCGAGTCAGTATTGCTTATAGTTTTAGTTACGAGTAGGTGTAATGGATTTTTTTTGTTAATGACATAGTTTGGTGGAAGATATCGCTTAATGGGCTTATGAATGGCTGGATTCCTGGAATTCTGACATTTCTTTTAGGTTTGTTGTTTTCTAAAATATTGGACCATAGAAAGCTTAAGCAAAAACTAAAAAACGATATATTGGAGATTTTCATTCCTGTATTCAATTCAGGTGAGTCCATTTCCATGCCTATGGCAGACGAAGCTTACCGCAAGCTGATAGCTACGTTCAATGCCTACAAAAGAATTTACCCTGGGATGTTCGATAGAGAAGCGGAGAGAAAATTGGGTGAGTTGTTGAGCGAAGGATTTATAGTGGATGGTGAGATCAACAAGAAATTTTTTGAGCCTGATACTATTCAAGATTTAATTAAAGGGTTGTAGAAAAGAGTGTGAGTTATCTTGTCTACAGCTGGCTTGCAATCAAGAAAGTTAACACAGCGCAGTATTCGTTCGAAAAACATGCGGGCTGGGATGGGCTTAACGCCTCTTCGCTCTGTTTCGGCCGCTGATGTGCGCGACTTTATGGAGTTTCAGAGTCAGTTAAAAATACCCTTCTTAAGAGCATCAACAGCATTCTATGCCTTACGAAAAACATCGTCTTGCTAAGCTTAACGCTAAACAGAGTGAATGAAACGTTTGGGCTGAAAGCCCGATAAAAGATTTTTTGCTTTTCTTTTAAGGGAACGTTTGCATCGTTTGGCAAAAGTCACACGCCCAGCGGGGCGGAATAAAGGTCGGGAATACAAAGCATTCGAATGGAACCAAAGAAGGATGAAATCCACAAAACCTCTGGCACTTCTGCCAAAAATCACTGTCTATTCACTTCCATGCGTATTTTTCCTTTATGATAGTCGCCATTAGAATTTGAACTTAAGTTGGAACCTGAAAATTATGAATAGCTATCCTACACACAAGCCACGTCCGATGGTTGACCTTATTGTTAGTGTTATCTTGCCATCGTTAATTTTAATGAAGTTGAGTGGTGAAGATAAGTTAGGTACGACAGGTGGTTTAATTGCCGCGCTGGCGTTTCCTCTTGGTTGGGGGCTTTTTGAGTTAGTGAAGTATCGAAAGTTCAACTTCATTGCCTTGTTAGGTTTGGTGAGTGTGTTGCTGACGGGCAGTATTGGCTTGTTTGAGTTGGACAATAAATGGCTGGCGATAAAAGAAGCCGCTATTCCAGCGATTATCGGTATTGCGGTTTTGATCTCGACTTTTACGCCTTATCCATTGGTACGAGCGATGTTCTTCAACGCTGCGATCATGGACGTTGATACTATCAAGCAAAAGCTGGAAGAGAACAACAGCACCACAATGTTTGAAAACCGCTTAATGAAAGCCACGTACTTTATTGCTGGCTCTTTTGCCTTCTCAGCGACAATGAATTACGTCTTGGCTAAATGGATCGTCACCAGCCCAGCGGGAACCGAAGCCTTTAATGAAGAACTAGGGCAAATGACGTTATATAGCTACCCAATGATCGCCATTCCATCGATGATCATGCTAATGGCGATATTTTACTACCTATGGCGCAGCATCCAAAAAGCCACCGGATTGAAACTCGAAGACTTAATCGTCAAGAAATAACACAGCCCCTAAGGTTGGGGTCAGAGCAAAAATAGGTTAAACATTATCGGCAACTTTCGCTGATCTATAGGTGTTTTTGGTTCTTTTAGTTCATCAAAGAAAACTATTTCTTGATCTGACCCCAACCATCCCTGATCTCTTAGTCTACGTTGTCGGGCTAAAGCCGCGACCTACAAAAACCAATACAAACCAATCACTTGTAGGTCGGCATTTATGCCGACAAAAAACTTTAGCACAACAAATTACGTCTTGTTGGGCTGTGATCAAAAAGGGATTCGATCCCTTAGTATTTCGAGCATCCGGTCAATACAGTCTCAAACGATCAAAAGAGATTAACCCCATCCTCCGCCTTCCCCTTGAAAACAAAAGGGGAAGGGATCTAGTGATTAGTAAGCGTTACCCTCTGCGCTTGAAATCCCGATGAAGTTAGTTCGACGCAACAGCGTTGCGCGACTTTATGGAGTTTCAGAGTCAGTTAAAAATACCCTTCCTCATCACACCAAAAATAATCTATGCCTTACGATATAACAAGCGTAGGTAACAATTATGCGCCTATGAAGAAAATCAGGCATTAAAGATCTTAAAGCGAATTTTTGGTTACTTTTTGGGCGCTAGCAAAAAGTTACACGCTCAGCAGAGCGGAATAAAGGTCATGAATACAAAGCGTTTGAATGGAACCCGCATAGATAACCCAAAGACGGTTAGTCGCTTTTAGTCTACCTCTAGTCGTTTCCAGCCACCTCCCACTTGTAGCTAAAAATTACACTGAGTCCATTGATGTTTTACCCAACAGGTAAGGAAAAACAATGAACGCAGCAGAGCTACACGACAAGTCCATTATTATTGACGGTTTGATTTGTGCGAAGTGGAATCGCGAGTTATTCGAAGACATGGCAAAGGGCAAGCTGACTGCAGCGAATTGCACTGTGTCGTTTTGGGAAAACTTCGAAGGTACGATTCGCAATGTGGTTGAGATGAATCAGCTGATCGAAGCTCACAGTGATTTGCTGACTAAGGTTTACACGACGAAAGACATTCACCGCGCTAAAGCCGAAGGCAAAACCGGCGTCATGATGGGCTTTCAAAATGCCCATGCGTTTGAAGATCAAATTGGATACGTTCAGATTTTTAAAGACCTTGGCGTGGGCATTGTGCAGATGTGCTACAACACGCAAAATTTGGTTGGCACGGGCTGTTATGAACGCGACGGTGGTTTGTCTGGCTATGGTCGTGAGATTGTGGCAGAGATGAACCGTGTTGGTATGTTGTGTGATTTATCTCACGTTGGGCCAAATACCGCGAAAGAAGTCATCATCGAATCGAAAAAGCCTGTGGCGTATTCCCATTGTTTGCCTGCGGGTTTGAAAGAACACCCACGTAACCGCACCGACGAAGAGCTTAAGTTTATTGCCGACAACGGCGGTTTTGTCGGCGTCACCATGTTCGCTCCTTTCTTAAAAGCTGGTATTAACGCGACTATTGACGATTACGTGGAAGCGATTCAATACATCTACAACATTGTTGGTGAAGATGCGATTGGTATCGGCACTGACTTTACTCAAGGTCACGGTTACGACTTCTTCGAATACCTAACCCACGACAAAGGTTATGCCCGCCGTCTAACGCGCTTTGGCGAGATTATTAATCCACTTGGTATGCGCACCGTTGGCGACTTCCCTAATTTGACCGAAGCCTTGTTGAAGCATGGTTTTAGTGAACGTCAGGTGGTGAAGATTATGGGTGAGAATTGGGTGAACCTTTTGCAGGAAGTCTGGGGGGAATAGTCAATCGACTATGCTCGTAACGCTTTGCAGTATTTGATCTTAACGAAAAGAATTAAAGGAATTAGATATGAGTTCTCATGCGCCAGAAATGCCAATTGTTGTTGATGATGAAACGGGTGTTTGGACGACGGATGCGCTGCCAATGCTGTATGTGCCGCGTCACTTCTTTGTTAATAACCACATGGGGATTGAAGACGAGATTGGTGCCGAGCGTTATGCCGAGATCCTTTATAAAGCGGGTTATAAGTCAGCGTATTTTTGGTGTGAACAAGAGTCCGAATGCCATGGTATTTATGGCGAGGAGATTTGGCACCATTATTTGAAACGCCTATCGCAGCGCGGTTGGGGCTTTTTTATTACCGAAGAATTAGACATCGAAAAAGGCACGGCAAAAGTGCGCTTGGAAAACTCGGCCTTTGTTTATCACTACGAAAAAATCCACGGTAAGAAAGTTAACCGTAAGGTGGATTATATGTTTACGGGTTGGTTTGCTGGCGCGTTGGATCAGATCTTAGAAAGCAAGGGGTTGGCGACTCGAACTAAAGCGATTCAAACCCAAAGTGCTGCGGAAGAGGGTGTTGACGTCGGTTATTTCCAAGTCACTCCTTTATAGGGTTACGACTATTGCATTCGTAACGTCGTTATTTGTTTTTCAGTCTGTAGTTTTTTAGGCAGGGTTACTATGTCCCAGTATGATGCGTTGTTCGAGCCACTTAACATTAATAAATTAACCATCCGCAATCGTATTGTCAGTACGGCTCATGCTGAGGTGTATGCTACTGATGGCGGCATGACGACAGACCGCTATGTGAAGTATTACGAAGAAAAAGCCAAAGGCGGTTGTGGCCTGTGTATTTGCGGTGGTTCCAGTGTGGTGTCTATTGATAGTCCACAAAGCTGGTGGAGTTCAGTCAATTTATCGACTGATCGTATTATTCCTCATTTCCAAAATCTTGCAGATGCGGTGCATAAGCACGGCGGCAAGATCATGATTCAAATTACTCACATGGGACGTCGTTCTCGTTGGGATGGTGAAAATTGGCCAAACCTGATGTCGCCTTCTGGTATTCGTGAGCCTGTTCACCGTGCGACTTGCAAAACTATCGAAGTTGAAGAAATGTGGCGCATCATTGGTGATTTCGCCCAAGCAGCGCGTCGTGCCAAAGAAGGTGGTTTGGATGGCGTGGAGTTGTCTGCGGTTCATCAACATTTGATCGATCAGTTCTGGTCGCCACGAGTTAACAAACGCACCGACGAATGGGGCGGCACCTTTGAAGGTCGCATGAAGTTCGGCATGGAAGTATTAAAAGCCGTGCGCGCTGAAGTTGGGCCTGATTTTGCTGTTGGTATGCGTATCACAGGTGATGAATTTCATCCTGATGGCTTAGGCCACGAAGAAATGAAAAAGATTGCTCAGTATTACGATGCGACAAATATGTTGGATTATTTTGGTGTTGTGGGTTCTGGTTGCGACACGCACAATACTTTGGCAAACGTGATTCCAAACATGAGCTATCCACCAGAGCCTTTCTTATATTTAGCGGCGGGCATCAAAGAAGTGGTGAAAGTGCCTGTTATTCATGCACAAAACATCAAGGATCCGAACCAAGCCAAACGTATTATAGAAGCCGGTTATGTGGACTTTGTTGGTATGACTCGTGCTCACATGGCTGATCCGCATTTTATCGCCAAGATCAAAATGGATCAGGTCGATCAAATCCGTCAGTGTGTTGGCGCGAACTATTGTATCGACCGTCAGTATCAAGGCTTGGATGTCTTGTGCATTCAAAACGTCGCGACATCTCGTGAATACATGGGGTTGCCACATATCATTGAAAAAACCACAGGTGTAATTCGCAATGTTGTTGTGGTTGGCGGTGGCCCAGGAGGATTAGAAGCCGCTCGTGTTGCCGCAGAACGAGGTCATAAAGTGACCTTGATCGACAAAGCAGACGAGCTTGGTGGGCAATTGGTGTTAGCAGCCAAAGCGCCACAGCGTGATCAAATCGCCGGTATCACTCGTTGGTTGGTCATGGAAATTGAGCGTTTGGGTGTGGAGGTGCGTTTAGGCACCGCCGCCAGCGAAGAGATGATTAAAGAACTCAATCCAGATATTTGTATTTTGGCCATGGGTGGTCGTCCTTTCTTGGAGCAAAATCCAGAATGGGGCGCAGCAGAAGGTTTGGTGGTGTCCACTTGGGATATTCTCAGCGGTAAGGTCGAACCGGGTAAAAACGTCTTGGTTTACGACACGATTTGCGAATTCTCTGGCATGTCGGCGGCGGATTACTTGGCTTCCAAAGGTTCATTAGTGGAATTGGTAACAGACGATATCAAACCCGGTGTCGGCATTGGTGGCACAACTTTCCCGACCTATTACCGTTCCTTGTACGAGAAAGAAGTCATTATGACCTCGGACATGTTGCTCGACAAAGTCTACCGAGAAGACGGCAAGCTGGTCGCTGTGCTTGAGAATGAATACACAGCACAAAAAGAAGAGCGTGTGGTGGATCAGGTAGTCGTCGAAAACGGCACTCGTCCGAATGAAGACTTGTATTACGCTTTGAAAGCCAGTTCGCGCAATAAAGGGCAGATTGATAACGAAGCGTTGTTCGATGTGAAACCTCAACCAGTTCTGAATGATCAGAATGGTGAAGGCATGATCTTGTGGCGTTTGGGTGATGGTGTGTCGCAGCGTAATGTTCACGCCGCAATGTATGACGCTTTGCGCCTCTGCAAGGATTTGTAGGAGTAATAGATCATGATGCTTGATTGGTTACCTCCAACTTTGATAGGTGTTCTGCTTGTGCTCGCCGGAATTGGTGCAGTTCGCCGTATGAACTTATGGCGTGCAGGGCAGGCTGAAAAAGTCGATATTCTAGCGGGCTTGCTGGCAATGCCGAAACGCTATCTGCATGACCTTCATCACGTGGTTGATCGGGATAAGTATATATCTCGCACCCACGTGGCGACGGGCGGCGGTTTTGTATTGGCGATGGTGCTGGTGGTGTTTGTTCACCTGTTTGGCATCGATAGCAAGATTCTGGCGTGGGCGTTATTAGCGGCTTTGGTTATGATGTTTTGCGGTGCACTTTTCGTTTATAAGCGTCGTTTGAATCCGCCTTCGCGCCTTTCTAAAGGGCCGTGGATGCGCTTGCCTAAAAGCTTGCTGACCTTTTCGATCACCTTTTTTGTGCTGACCTTGCCTGCTGCTGGTGTGCTACCGGAGGGCTTTGGTGGTTGGCTGCTTACTTTAGTCTTGTCAGCTTTGATCTTAATGAGTCTCAGTGAAATGCTGTTTGGCATGACGTGGGGCGGGCCGATGAAGCACGCTTTTGCGGGTGCGTTACACCTTGCCCTTCATCGTCGTCCAGAGCGCTTTGGTGGTGGACGTTCTACTGGTTTAAAACCTGCTGTTTTAGGTGAAACGTCACATGGTGTGGCGAAACCAACGGATTTTAAATGGAATCAGTTATTAGGTTTTGATGCTTGTGTGCAATGTGGTCGTTGCGAAGCGGTTTGTCCTGCGTTTGCTGCGGGTCAGCCATTGAACCCTAAAAAGCTTATTCAAGATATGGTGGTGGGTTTTGCGGGTGGCACAGACGAAAACTATGCTGGCAGCCCTTACCCTAATGTTGAAGTAGGCAATGCGAAAGGCGCGCCGAATCAAATCATTACTGACGGTTTGATCCATCCAGATACGCTTTGGTCGTGTACTACTTGCCGAGCTTGTGTGGAAGAGTGCCCAATGATGATCGAGCACGTGGATGCCATCGTCGATATGCGCCGTTTCTTGACACTGGAAAAAGGCGACACGCCGAACAAAGGCGCGCAAGTACTCGAAAACATAATCGCTACGGATAATCCGAATGGTTACTCGCCAGCGAGCCGAACCCATTGGGCTGCGGATCAAAACTTGAATCTGATGAAAGATGTGAAACAAGCGGATGTATTGTTTTGGGTGTCTGACGGTGCTTTTGATATGCGCAGCCAGCGGATTCTTCGAGCATTTGTGAAGTTGATGAAAGCCGCCAATGTTGATGTCGCTATTTTGGGAGATGAAGAATTAGACAGTGGCGACGTTGCCCGTCGTTTAGGCGATGACGCTACTTTCCAAAGCTTAGCAAAACGTAACTTAGCGACCTTGTCGAAATATCAGTTCAACAAGATTGTGACGACTGATCCTCATGCCTTCCATTGTTTGAAAAATGAATACGGTGATTTTGGCTCTGATGCTCTACAGAACGTAGAAGTTTTACACCATACGACTTTCCTAAATCAGTTAGTGAAAGATGGCCGTTTGCAGCTGGATACCTTCAAAGGCGGCAAGGTGACTTATCACGATCCTTGTTATTTGGGACGTTATAACGGCGAGTACGAAGCGCCTCGTGAGCTGTTGGCGAGTTTGGGAATTGAAGTGGCTGAAATGGAACGCTCTGGTTATCGCTCACGGTGTTGTGGCGGCGGCGGTGGCGCGCCAATAACTGACATTCCTGGCGAACGTCGTATTGCTGATATGCGCATGGAAGACGTTATCAGTACAGGTGCAGATATGGTGGCTGTAGGTTGCCAACAATGTACTGCTATGTTGGAAGGCGTGGTAGAACCAAGACCCGTTGTAAAAGATATTGCAGAAATTTTGGCAGGTCAGTTAATTGATAGGCAGTCAATTGAGGAGACACACTGATGAGTCATTTTTCTTCAAAAGACAGCTCTTTAGATAACCTGCTACGCAGAGATCCAAGAACTGAGTGGATTGCTCGAAATCGTTTGCATCCTTTGCATAGTAGTGTGGTTTCTGCCGGACAAGGTGAAATTCGTGGACCATCGGGTTTGTTGCGTAAGAATCCTCATGTTATTGGCTTTATTGGCCCGAATGGCATTAAGCGTATTGATAGGGCGAACCTGTATTCTGCAGGACTTAATAGTAAAAAACGGTCTGGCGAAGCGAAAGAAACACAGCTGCCGTTGCATATCGTCGACAAGCCAGATGCTTACATCATGGTGGTGGCGGATATGATCGGTGGACGTTTGACCAGTCATGACAAAGATATTCTGGGCTTGGCTCATCAGCTAGTGACTGAAGGAAATCAGAACACAGCGGTCGTTTTGGTGTGCTTTGGCGAGAGCAAAGAAACTCAGTTTGATTTGGCGGGTGTGGATCGCTTGATTCATTTATCGGCTGACGAGTTTGAAGGTTTCGCGCCAGAAGTGAGAGTGGCTGCCTTGATACAGATCGAAACTCAGTATCGACCAGAACATTGGCTATTTCCAGATAGTGTTCATGGCGGAAGTGATTTAGCGAGTCGTTTAGCTGCTAAATTGGGTGAACGACCCGCTGCGCAAGCATGGCTAGTGACTGCATCAACTACCGTGAGTCGTGGTGCATCAGGTAGTCAGGACATTCGACGAGAAACTCCACGTATTTTAATGCTCATGGAAGAGTGCGCGAATGCTATCGAAGATACTCGGCATCAGGTTTTACCGCTAGATTTGTCGGAAGAGTTTGTTGTTCCATCGGGTTCTTGCTTGCTTGATAAAGGGCAAATCGAGGTGGACTCTAACGCTGTACCTTTGGCAGAGGCGGAGTTTATTTTGTCAGCAGGTAATGGTATTCATAATTGGGATCAATTCCATTCGGCAGCAGCCGCACTTGGCGCGACCGAGGGGGCCAGCCGTGTTGCGGTTGATGATGGCTTTATGCCTAGGTCTCGTCAAGTGGGCGCGTCGGGGACTTGGGTTACCGCTCGGGTATATTTGGCGGTGGGTATTTCTGGTGCAATTCAACACATGCAGGGTATCGGGCAGTGCGATAAGGTGGTTGCTATTAATACAGATGCTGGTTGTGACATGGTGAAGCGTGCCGATTTGGCGGTGATTGCCGATAGCGAAGCCATATTAGAAGAACTTACTAAGCTTGCTCAGCAATATTCCTTATCTAAAAGCCAAGAGGAGAAAAGCGATGCTGCCTAATATCAATGTGGTTTCTTTGGTTTCGGTAGGGCGTCATCCTCAATCAGGTCGTGCTCGTCGTGCTGAACAAGATGGACGGGCGGTAGAGTTAGGCTTAAATCTTGCTGGTAACACATTAACTGTAGTTCACGCTGGTAATGCACAAGAGCCTGTTCTCCGACAATACGCAGGAATGGGATTACCTTCGTTAACCGTATTGGCACAAGAGAGTGATTGTGATGCTCTGCCTGCGCTTGTCTCATTTTTAAAGGACAAGCATATTGATGTGGTGCTCACTGGCGTTCGCGCAGAAAGCGGCGAGTCGTCTGGAATGTTGCCGTATTTATTGGCCGAGCAATTAGGTTGGCCTTTAGTGCCTCGTGTGGCAGAAATATTGAATATAAAAGAGGGGGAAGCTGAAGTGCTTTTAGCCTTGCCCCGTGGTCAACGCCGTGCGGTGATAGTCAAATTACCTTTTATTGCCAGTGTTGACAATGCAGCGCAAGAGGCACGGCAAACGGCATTTGGTCCAGGACTGAGAGCTGATTTTAAAGTGCTGATCTTAGAAAGAGTTGTTGATGAAGCTGCGAGCCAATGGCAAATCAACATAGCCAAACCTCGTCCTAAACGTTTAAAAGTAGTGAAAGCAAAGACTGCTGCAGATCGAATGAAAGCAGCGACAGCGAAACCAGTTGGCGGAGGTGGTAAAATAATGAAGGACGAAACAGCGGCAGAGAAAGCACAAGCTATCTTTGATCTTTTATTAGAAGAGAAAGTGGTTCGCTAAGTGCTCATTTAGGTATAAGCTATATGTCCCATTGGTTATTGATTGAACAAATTGTTTGTTTATAGGTATGCAATATGATGATTGTAGATTTGGTCGACGAAGTCGATTTTAAAGAAAGACTCATCGCGTTAGGAGCGCCCGTTACTCAAGAGCAAAGTTTGGCACAAGTACAGTCCGCTGTGCTGTCTTGGTTGCAGTCATATCCAGAGCAAACTCCGTTCGTAAAAGATCTTTGTACCGAAATGCAAAAAGACAACACGACTGTTTTGCCAGAAGTCTCTACTGTCATGGCTGCATTTGGTTAACATTAGCTTTTTTGAAATATAAGCTTCATGTCTATCAATAAATTTTAGTTATGAAGTAATAAGCTTGTATGAGTTTTATTACTTCATAATAAGATTTTCATCCTCCTCTTTTTCATAAGCTTTATCTCTCTAAAATAGATTTTTTCTATACTCTTTTCATAATCGTTACATTTTGAAATTTTCTATGGTTTATACGCCTATAATGCAGTATTTTATCGATGTATATGGATAATAAAGTAGTGGTAAGGAATAAATGTATCTGGTTGTGGTCTTTTATAAAATATCATCAATAATGATGTTTTTGGGTTATTAATAATCATTTTCAGTCTATGAGTTAATGTTGATTACCAGCTAGTGAATTTATAAAGAAATTCCTTCTTGGATCCATATGGCTATTATAATATTTGGGTAAATTCTATGAAAATCAAAACGAAGTTGTTGATTGCTTTTTCAATTGCCACCGTGTTGCCCGTCTTAGTTGTCAGTTCAATAACTGCCTATCTAGCGTCAGACCAAGCATTGAAGAATTTTTCAAAAAATAGCGGGCAAACGCTTGGTGCCGTTGAAAAATCCTTTGATCAATTTGTAAATGATATCAAATATGTTGTTGGTTTTATTGCTGACAGTGACCCTGTGACGGTCTCTGATGCAAAACCATTAACGACTTATTTTGAATCTAAAGGAAAAGCACCGAGTAAAATTGCTGAACAAAACGGTGGTCGTGAAGCCGATGTATTCAATATGTTTGAGGCGATTGGTAAAAACAATCCCAACTATGTTTATGTTTATATGGGTGATGATAGTGATGGTTATTTAGAATGGCCGGGGACCTATGAATACGCTGAATGGCATCCGAAGCAACGTGGTTGGTATACAAGAGCTATGGAAACACCTGGTAAGGTCGCTTTACGTGATGCCTATTACTGGGAGCCTGATGATGCGGTTTATGTGTCTGCGGTACGGACTTACAAAAAAGGTAATAGTATTGGCGGTGTCGTTGCGGTTGATGTATCGATCAAAACCTTAACTGAAATGGCGAATAAAACTAAGCTGGGTAACTCTGGTAGTATCATGGTTATTGAAAATACCGGTACTATTTTGGTTGATGCACTTCATGCAGATAATAACTTCAAGAAAATCAGTGAGGTAACGGGTGATGCGTATCAAAAAATCGCTCAAACCTCTTCTGGTTTGATTAACTTTAAGCTAGATGGCGAAGATTATTATGCTGATGTATATACTTCTCCTAATTTAAAATGGAAGTTTGTTGGTCTAATGCCAGCAACTGAAATTTACTCTAGTACTGTTGAGTTAATTCAAACAACGGTCGTTGTTTGCATCTTGTTATTACTCGTTTTTGGTTTTATTGCTTATTTGATGGCGAAAAGCTTAATTACTCCGATTGAGTCTGTTTCGGATCATTTGCGTATTCTAGCCGAAGGCGAAGGGGATTTAACTTCGAAAATTGACATTAAAACCAATGATGAAACAGGTACATTGTCTAACTGGTTTAATCAGTTTATTGAATCAACTCGTAAACTCATTCTTGGTATTAAGCACTCAGGTATACAGATCGATAAGATTGCTGCAGAAACATCAGCTAAAGCGAACGAAGTCGCGCAGTCTGCTACAGATCAATTGCAGTCTATTGAGTTAATCGCAGAAGCAGGGCAGCAAATGCTGATTGCGTCTAATGAAGCTGCTGAAAGTTGTGCTAATTCTGCTCAGTTTTCTGAGAAAGGTTTAGAAACTACTATCGCGGGTAAAAATCTTCTTAAGAGCAGTGCTGAAGGCGTGAATCGTTTAGGTGCTCGTTTAAAAGATTCGAATCAAATCATTACTGAGTTGCAAAAAGAAACCACTAATATTAATCAGATTCTATCAACCATACAGGCAATTGCTGAGCAAACTAACTTGTTGGCCTTGAACGCGGCTATTGAAGCGGCTCGTGCCGGTGAACAAGGCCGAGGTTTTGCGGTAGTGGCTGACGAAGTACGAACACTTGCAGGACGTACACAAGAATCTACAGAACAAATTAGCAATATTTTGGGGCTGCTTGCTAGTAGAACCAAGCAAGCGTCAGAGTCTATGGTGACGAGTTTAGCGGAATCTGAAAATGCCATTAGTCTGTCAGATAAGGCGCTTAATTCTTTTGAACAAATTGAAGAAGTTGTGAAGCAAATGCGTGATATGACGATGCAAACGGCGGCTTCTGCTGAAGAACAGCGTGCGGTAACAGAGGGTGTTAACGAAAACATTGGCGCTATTAGTGATGCGGCGCATCGTGTTTCAAGTATATCTGGGGATGTTGCGGATCTTTGTAAGAAACAGGATCAGTTGAGCAAAGAACTGCATTCAATGGTTGTTCGATTCCGTACAGAATAAACCGAGAGTTATGGATATAGTTAGCGATTAAAGGCCACTTTTTAGTGGTCTTTTTTTCGTCTATCTTCTTAGGCTTTTAGTATGGTTTTTTAAGCACTAATTCATAGTCTAATTAATTTACTTAGCACATAAGTAAAAATACTAGAGAATTGATTTTAAAATATAGTGATAACGATTATCATACCGAACAAATTTACTAATGAAGGTGTAAGCATGGTTAAGTCGTTTGTAATGCTTCTGTTCACTCTTTTTATGAGTGCAAGCTGGGCTGGTGAAGTAACGGTGAAGGATGTCCTTGGTCGTGATGTCACATTTAATGCGCCAGCTCAACGTGTTATTGTCGGGTTTTATCCTGAAGACTATATGGCAATTGGCACGGAAGCCGCTTACGACAAGGTTGTTGGTATGTCTAGGTATATTTGGGAAGCTCGTTCGGCTAACTGGGAAATGTATGTTAAGCATCGTCCATCTTTACAAGACATTCCGGCCATTGGTCGTGTAGACACGCAAACTTTTTCGGTAGAAAAAGTGATTGGCTTGAACCCTGATGTGTTGATGTTAGCAGATTGGCAATATAAAGCCTTAGGAACGGATATCGAGCGCCTCGAAAGTGCTGGTATCAAAGTGATTGTTGTGGATTACAATGCGCAAACAGTAGAACGTCATGTTAAAAGCACTGAGATAATTGGTGTGATTACAGGACAAGAAAAACGTGCCGCAACTATCGTAGCCGAGTATAAAAAAACCGTCGAGACCATTAGTAAACGTCTAGCTGATGCGAATTTGCCAGAACCAAAAGTGTATACTGAGTTTGGTGCTTCCGGCGTGCAGGAGCTTGGTTTTACCTTTGGTAAAAACATGTGGGGAGCCATTTCTACTATGGCAGGTGGCGATAATATCTCTGCGCCATTTGTTGAATGGTGGGGTAAGTTAAACCCTGAGCAAGTGATTGCTTCGAATCCTGATGTTATTGTTATCACAGGGTATGAAACAGGCGCAGTCCTTGATTCTATGATCATGGGGCAGGGCATTGATAAAGCAGAGGCTCGTAAACGTTTAGAAGGTTACAAAAAACGCTTGGGTTGGTCTTCAATTTCGGCAGTAAAAAACAATCGTTTGTACGGAGCTTATCATGGCGCATGCCGCACCATTTTAGATGCCGCGATGTTCGAGTTTTACGCAAAAGCTATGTATCCAGATTTATTCTCCGATTTGAATCCTGAGCAAGCCTATTTAGATTTTTATAAGAAATATTTGCCAGTGACGCCTGAAGGCACTTTTATGGTGTCGTTAGAAAATTAATTTCTTGTATTGAAAAATTTTGTATTGAAAAAAGGGCTTTCTACATTTTTTGTAGAAAGCCCTTTTTCGTTTTATGTCGGCTCAACTCAGTAGTTACTTGAATGCATAACGTGTAACTTGTCGGTAAGTATCTTCTGGTGCAAGTAATATTGGTGGAAAGTGAGACTGGTTAATCGCATCCGGCCAATGTTGTGCTTCAAGAGCAAGACCTGCATAGGCAGTTAATGCGCCTTGGTTAATATTCGATTCTGCGTCTAGTCGAATATGACGGCCGTCGTAAACTTGTAGGCCCGGTTCTGTGGTCTGATAATTTAATGTGAGGCCAGTGATTGGGCCTTTCAGAGTCGCTACCGTTTGTAATGGGCGATTACTGGCAAGAGATAGGCAGAAGTTGGTATCCAGTTCAGGATAGTCTTCACGACCGATGGTGCGAAGCTGATGAAAATCAAACGCGCTGCCAGCCGTTGGCGTGACTTCTCCTGTTGGAATGAGCCCTGCATCAACAGGTAAATAATGATCCGCTTTGATACTTAGTTGATGGTCTAAAATAGAGCCTTTGCCGTCAAGATTAACGTAGCTGTGACCGGCAAAATTACAAATTGTCAGCTTGTCTGTAGTGGCGGTAATTTCCATTTCCAATGTGCTATCGAGCAAACGATAAAATACATCCACAACCATGTTACCTGGATAGCCCATTTCGCCGTCAGCAAGTGTAGTTTGTAGCTGAACCATGTTGTCAGTTTGTTCGATGATTGACCAGTTTTTGCTGCCTGTTCCATCAGGACCACCGTGTAAGTGGTGAGCTTCTGGCAGAGTAGGTGGTAATTGGTAGGTTTTACCGCCAATCACGGCATGACCTTTGTTAGTTCGGTTTGCAACTCGTCCGACTACCGCACCAAAGTATTTTGCACCCTGAAGGTAATCGGTCAGCTTTGGCGAGCCTAATACTAAAGAATGCTCATAGCCATTTAGATAAACGGATTGAATGCTAGCGCCCAGTGTCAAAATAGACACTTTGAGTTGAGCGTTTTGTAGCGTGACACATTGAACTTGGTTTAAATCTGGAGCGAGATTCACGGAAGTATCCTTTTCAAATAAACGGGAGCCGAAGCTCCCGAAAGTATAGAAATATAGATAGATTAGATATTTTCTAATAAGTCGTTAACTCGATATTGCGCTGTTTTTAGTGCATCGTCTATAGATTTGTTGCCGCTAATGGCAGAACTCAACTCTTCACCAATGATGTCTTGAATGGCAAATTGACGTAACACTGCCGAAGGTAAGGCTTGTCCTGTTTTGGCGATTTTAGCAATATCACTACGGTGAGGTAAGGATTTGAATTCGTTGCTGGCAATCACTTTTTTCACAGTTGGCAAATGTCCGGTTCGAGACCATTCATAGTTGTTGTCATAGAAAAATTTAAATAACTTGCCAATGGCGGCCATTTTTTCATCGCTACGGTCACCACGCGGAACAACCCAGCCATGCCCATCTGTATAGGTTACGTCTTTTTGTTTAAAAAATTGTGGGACAGGAAAGACGCTATAACCGTTTGATAAAGCGTTATTGGACTCTTTAGACTGAGCGTCATAGGAGCCAATTAACCATGTTCCGTTAACCGCAATACCGCCATCACCATTGGAAAAAGCTGATACAGCTGCTGGGTAGTCCAAGTTTTTGGTGCTAAGCCCTTGATCTACGATATCTTTCATAAAGGTAAGTGCGGCTTTAGCGTCTTGACCGCTTAAATCAATATGGCTTGGATCATCAAAGAATTTACTGTTCTGCTGCATCATTAGGGTATAAAAAATACGCGCATAAGTGGCTGTTTCATTTGCTAGTACTTGCACCAAATAAGGCTTACCTGTGGCGTCTTTAAACTGCTTGCCCTGCGAAAAAAGCTCATCACGGTTGGTTGGTAAAATAGGGTTGCCATCTGCTTTCATTAGGCCGGCTTTTTTCATTAAGTTGTTATTAACGTGGAATAGCATTGTCCAGTTATCGAAGGGTAAAGCGTATATTTTGCCTTCTTTAGTGACACTGGTAATGGCTGCATCGGTAAAATCGGTGGCTTTAATGCTTTGGTCTTTTAGTAGCTTATCAAGTGGAACTAAAAGACCACGGGATTGATAATCTGACATGGCCGAGTAGTGCATAGATACCACATCTGGAGCAGATCGAGATGCCAATTGGGCATTAAGCTGGTCGTATCCAGGCCATTCTACCGTGCTGACTTTTACGTTTATGTCTGGATTTTCAGCTGCGAACTTATTGACGAGAGTGGTGATGATGCCGCATTCGCCAACGGCAGCAGATACATCAGTTGCTTTGCCGTATTCCGCTTCGCAGGCACCAAAAAAACGCTGTAATTCAATTGTTGTGTTGGCATTAGCCAATGGTGATAACGCCAATAATCCAATTGCTGTTGTTCCGAGAAGTAGCTTTTTCATTATTGATTCTCCTAGGTCGTTGTTATTGTTGTAGTCCTATTTCACTTTCAATTTTTCTTAAATCACTTTTCATTTCAATTTCTTAGTCAATATGACGATTGCTATTTCACGGCTCCTCCTGATACCGCGGTAACTATATGGCGTTGAAAAAAGATGTAGACGATCACCACGGGTAACGAGGCAAATACAGCTTGTGCGCCCAAAAAGCCTAGCCCTTCTGATTGCGCAAAGTTCGTTTGTGACGAAGCTATGCCTATGGTGAGTGTGTACATGTCGGATTTGGTCGCGGATATAAGCGGCCACCAATAATCATTCCAAGCTTGCAAGAAAGTGAAGATGCCCAAGGTCGCTTGCGCGGGTAACGTCAGCGGTAGCAATACTTTCCAGAAAATACGAAAGGTCGAGGCGTTATCCAGCATGGCAGCTTCATCAATTTCTTTTGGGATGGCCCGAAAGAATTGTGTCATTAAGAAAACGCCAAACGCTGATGACAAGTTGGGTAATATTAAGCCGATATGGGTGTTATGCAGATCAAACCAATTAAACATCTGGTGACGAGCAATAATTACCGCCTGTTCTGGTACCGCTAAACCAAACAACACAATGATGAATAGCGTCTTACGGAACGGGAACTCCAGCCTTGCAAATGCGTAACCTGCTAACGAAGAAAGCAGTAACACACCGACGGTTTGACCGACTGCCACTATCATAGAATTCATAAACCAGCCGAAAACGCTGGAAGATTCAAGGATGTTGGCGTAATTCAATAAGGTATACGGGAATGAAAAGACAGCTTCCGTACCTCTGAGCAATTCAGCATTGTCTTTCAGAGATAACCCTATTATCCATGCCACTGGCGCCATCATGATGACACCAAGCACTGCAGCTATCCAAAATAGCTGACGGTTAGAGGTCAAATGCTCAGGCGAATAGTTGAATGCTTTCATGCGTCTACCTCCTCTTTACGAGTGCTGACCCAATACTGAAGCATGGCGGCACACAGAATAATTAAGAACAGGATTTGCGACGCAGCCGCGCCCAGACCAATATCCCAACGTAAGAAACCCACTTCATAGATGTACATCACAATAGGGCGAGATGACCCAGCTGGACCACCATTGGTCATCAACTGTGCCTGACCAAACAACTGAAATTGCATCACCACTTGAATAATGGCAACCAACATAATAGTGGACTTAATGGATGGCAGAGTGATACGAGTGAGCACTCGCCAGCGGGAAGCGTTATCTAACGCTGCTGCTTCATAAAGGTCTTTCGGTATCTGTTGTAAGGCAGCTAAGAAAAGCATCATGGGTAAACCAATACACCACCAAACAGTTGCTACCCCCACTGAAAACAACGACCATCCTGTAGTTGAAAGAAAGCCAATTGGTTGCCAGCCGAAAAACTCAAAAATTAACGACATTAAACCGTCATTGGGAATGAAGACGATTCGCCAAATGAGCGTCACTATGGTGACGGACAAAATAGAAGAGGCAAAAAACAAACCTCTCAAGAAAGACGACCCTTTGCTGGTTTTATTCAAAGCTAACGCTAGAAACAACCCAAGAATGACCAAGGTAGGAACAGACACTCCGACGAAAATTAGAGTGTTTTTTACCGCTTGACCAAAAATTGGGTCGCTTAATACTCGTGCATAGTTTTTTAAGCCGACGAAGCGCTCGCCACCAAAAAGATCGACTTTATTGAGCGACAGCCAAATTCCACAGCCAAGAGGAAATACCAACAAGGTTAAAAAAACACTGAGATACGGGACAACAAATAGACCATTCGTCCAACGGGAACGACGATAACTTTCTGCCATCTTACACCTCCATTTGACTGTGATAAGCAAGGCCATCACCGTCAAAAATATGCGCCGCCTGTGGCGAAATTGACACGCGTACCGTATCGCCAGCTTTTACTTTTGAGCGTCCTGAATCTTCGACGATAAGATCTGTGCCATCGATTAAAATACCGTAAAGAAGCGTACGATCACCGAGACGCTCAATCACTTTTATGGTCAGATCAAGGCCATCTTCTTCAGCGGCAACCACCGCGGTGTCTTCCGCTCGAATACCGATAACCGCATTTGTGGCGTTGAACTCTGGTGGAAGGACAATCGCAGTAACGACTTTGCCAGCACCGCTGACTTCGACCGTCACACCATCAGGCGTATTTTCAATACTATTAATCGGCAACATAGACATTGGCGGAGAGCCAACAAACTCCGCGACAAAACGACTCGCCGGATATTGGTAAATCTCCATGGGTGTGCCGATTTGTTCGATTTTTTGGTTGTGCATGATGACAATGCGATCCGCCAGTGTCATGGCCTCCACTTGGTCGTGAGTCACGAAGATCATGGTTGAGCCAAGGCGCTGGTGGAGTTGCGCCAGTTCCAATCGTGTTCTGCCGCGTAACGCTGCGTCTAAATTGGATAGTGGCTCATCAAATAGGAAGGCTTTAGGTTCTTTGACAATGGCGCGACCTATCGCGACGCGCTGACGCTGGCCACCAGAAAGTCGTCCTGGTTTACGATCCAGCAAGTGATCTATTTCGAGAATTTTCGCCGCATCATTAACACGACGATCAATTTCGTCTTGGGCGACTTTGACGTTCTCTAGGCCAAACGCCATGTTTTGGCGAGTCGTCATGTGAGGGTAGAGCGCATAGGATTGAAATACCATGGCGACGCCACGTTGACCTGGAGGCAAGGTATCAATGCGTTTTTCGCCAATATCGATAGAACCTTCTGTAATGGATTCCAGCCCCGCAATCATGCGCAATAAGGTGGATTTTCCGCAGCCAGAAGGGCCAAGGAATACAACAAATTCACCGTCTTCGATGTGTAAGTTGATGTCGTCTAATACGGTAACGCTGTCATATCGCTTTGTTATATTTTTTATAGAGATAGATGCGGACATGGTTTCCTCTCTCAGCAAGTTTTAAACGGAAAATCTTGGGGTATTACACCCCAAGTCGAATCATGCGATAGCTCATAGGAGCAATGCTTGCCGTTAATTGTTGCTGTTTGACTGCTGCGCCTTGGCCATCTTTTGGTGCTACTTGCTCTGCATCTGGACCATTTTTTGCGTCAAGTGCATGGCCCGCCATGACTTTATCCATAATGACTTTCTGATATGTAAATCCTTGCAGAGACAGATCCAATTCAATGCTTTCGTCTGGGTGACGGTTAACAATAAAGAAAGTTAGTGCGCCATCTTTATCGGATTCCACGGCAGAAATATCCAGATAGGAAACATTACTGGCGAACTCTGTATCGTAGCCTTGGCATTGCACCGCAAGATTGAGTGCTGTGCCGCGGCCGTATTGGGACGCATACAAATATGGATAGTAAGTCGACTGACGCCACGCTGGACCGTCTTTGACTGTCATAATCGGCGCGATAACGTTGACCAATTGCGCCAAACAGCCAATTTTGACCACATCACTATGGCGAATAAAGGTGTTCAGAATACAGCCAACTTGTAGCGTATCGGCAAAGTCATAAATGTCTTCTAACAAAGCTGGAGCATGTGGCCAACCGTCATTGCCACCGAGAATTTTTTTGTCTTGTTCATTGGAGTGATACCAGACGTTCCATTCATCGAAGGAAATATACACATCGTGTTTGGAGCGTTTTTTGGCTTTAGTGGCTTTAATTACCGCCGCGATGGTGTCGATATAGTTATCAAGTAAGCTAGCTTTAGCTAAATAATTGGCGGTGTTTTTTTCGTGATTATCGAAATACATATGCAGTGAAATGTAGTCGACTGTGTCGTAGGTGTAATCTAGTACTGTGCTTTCCCATTCAGGGTAGGTTGGCATTTTAGGGGAAGAAGAGCCACAAACGACTAACTCGATATTTTTATCGAAAGCGCGCATGGCTTTAGCAGTTTCAAATGCTACTCGACCATATTCAGCGGCAGTTTTTTGTCCGATTTGCCAAGGTCCATCCATTTCATTACCCAGACACCAAAGCTTAACGTCCCAAGGTTCTTCACGGCCGTTTTGCTTGCGAAGGTCAGACCAATAAGAACCGCCTGGGTGATTCACATATTCAAGAAAAGCACGCGCTTCGTCTAAGCCTCGTGAGCCAAGATTCACCGCTAGCATCATTTCTGTACCGGCTTGTTCTGCCCATTCAGCGAATTCATGAATACCAATTTCATTACTTTCTGATGTGTGCCAAGCAAGATCTAGGCGAGTTGGGCGATCTTCTTTTGGCCCAATGCCATCTTCCCAGTTATAAGCAGAAACGAAGTTACCACCGGGGTAGCGAGTAACGGGCACATCAATGTCTTTAATTAATTCGATAACATCTTGGCGAAAACCATGTTCATCAGCAGTTGCATGACTTGGCTCGTAGATACCGCTGTAAACAGCGCGTCCTAAATGTTCGATGAAAGAACCGTAAAGGCGAGGGTCTATTTTGGCAATCACATAATCTTTGTGTGCGGTTACGTTAGCGCGCATGCTTATTCCTTTCTTATTTTTGTAGGATATTAAGATTTATTAAGTATCTGAATTTTTGTTTCTTATCTAATAACTGGATATTAAAAGCATGCTTGACCTGAGGTCAATCAATAAGACGTATATTTTTTGTGCAACTAAATACCAGAATTGGTATGTATAAGTGCGATTTGCAACGAAAAAAGAAAGAGGTAGGTGCTTGGGAAATTACTAAAGTATTGAAATTTATAGTTTTTTAATTTTGATTTATTAGAGCAGGCTTACTGACATCTACATCAGAAAATAAGATGCTGTGTGTGAGGTTAAGATTGAAGGCGTAATACAATATCTTGGTCGTAATTGCCAAATTGTTTGCCAAAAATATTGATGCCGCCAGGGTGTTCAGCATCATCGGGAACAGAGATTCGCACACGAATGGATCTATGGTCTTCCAGTGCAAGATCTTTCAAAGAGATATCAGAAACCCGTACACCATCGATGTAAGTACCATCTTTTGTGACACGAAAGCTTTTTAAATGGCCGTATTGACTGCCAGCAAGCTTCCACCAATCGGGTGTATGTTTACCACGACGATCGCCGTAATCGCCGGGAGCAGTCCAGATCGCAGCCGTTTTGCCGTTGATAGAGATATGAATATCTGAAGGCCAATTTTCTGACGTGCCAGGCACTTCGGATGACAGCTCCATCACCAGCTCTAGCTCTTTCACTATCTGGCCTGCAATACGAGCATTGTTGGGGAATTGATATTCCACATAGCCTTTGGTAAACCACAACAAACTGGCACGCATACGATCAGGAGAAAGATAAGTATCTGGGCTGTCTAAGAAGCCAACAATGCCAGATTCCGAACACAAACCACAAGGCGCCATCACATCAAACTCAGAATATAGGCCCACAGGCATAGCGACTTCGACGACGTTGTTTTGATTTTGTTTGGTGTTACTGAAAGATAAGACGATTTCTTCGTGTGTCGCGCGGCAAATTTTCTGGCTGCCTTTACGGCCTTTTTGGCTTTCGGTGGTAATTAAACCGGCACTTTCGAGGGAATTAATATGACTGGAGGTTGATGATTGGGGCAGTTCGAGAAGGTCTGCAATGTCATTGACATTCATCGGCCCTTTTTCATGTAACAAGGACAATATTGCCAATCGTGCAGGCGCTGCTAGGCTTTTTAGAACATCTGCTCCATCTTCGGGGGTTAGCAATAAGAACTTTTTACTCATCGTCATCTCCAGTTGAAGGTGACTTTATATCGAGATTTATGATTCTTATCAAGTTTTAGTTGTTGATTAATTGTTACTAAAAGTAAGTGATGATCGCTTTATTAATACAAGAAAACGATCATCAACCTTTAGTTTTAAATAGCTTTTTTAAATGTTTTTTAGTGATTTCTAAAGAGTTTTTTGAATTAAGCCAACGGTCCACCAATAATAGTAGTACGCAATCCTGCAATAATGTTTTCGCCTGTTTCATGTCTTAGTTCGTCGTACCAAGCTTGGGTTTCTTGCATGTCTTTACCATGGGTAACATCACAACGTTTACGAGCTTTTAGTACAAGATCTTTGACGCGGAAGCGACGGGCTTCTTCGTAGTTTTTCAATGCAGCGATAACACCTGAAACGGTTTTGCCTTTCTCTTTAAATTGATCAGCAAAGCACTGTCCGAGAACAACAGCATCTTCCAGTGCAGAGCATCCGCCTTGGCCTATGTCTGGAGTTGTACTGTGGGCAGCATCGCCGAGTAGGGCAATATTGCCTTTTACCAAGGTATCGAATGGTTCTATGTCATGAATTTCGATGCGGTTGGTGGTTTCAGGATCAATGGCTGCAATCAGTTTTTGAACGGGTTCAGCCCAACCTGCAAAATAACCCGTTAGATCGGCAATCACTGTTGTTCTATCTTCTGCTAGGCCTTTTGGTAATGGCACATCAAAGAAGAAGTAAAAACGACCGTCGGCAATAGGCATAATAGAAACGCGTTTGCCTTCGCCAACAAAGGTTGTCCATTGATTGGCAGGGGCAATACTTTCATCGATTTCTACCAAGCCATTCCAGTTTACATAATTAGCGTAGCGGCGCTCGGTTTGATAACCAATGACATCAGCACGTACGGCAGAATGTGTGCCGTCGGCCGCAATCATAAAATCACCTACAGCACTGGTACCATCGGTAAAATACGCGGTTACACCTGTGTCACTTTGCTCGACTTTCTCAATGCGTTTGCCAAACTGAACTTTATCACGTCCCCACCAATCGATCATTTGGCTTTGTAGGTCTGCTCTAGATACAGGGCAAGGGCGTTCGCCAACAGCGTCAACTAATGGGGCAAGACTGAACTGCGTCATCACGCTTCCGGTTATACCGTCGTGGTACGCCATGTTGTGCATCGGGCCGCCGAGTTCATCCATAATGCTGCCCATACCTAAATGGTTCATGCATTTTACGCCGTTAGACCAAATAGAGAGCGCGGCACCAACAGGTTTGATTTCTTTTACCGCTTCAAAAATATCGCATTCGATGCCTTGTTGTTTTAATGCTGCTGCCGCTGACATGCCACCGATACCAGCGCCTATAATAAGTGCTTTCATATGATTCCCCTTTAATCTATCGCTCGTTTTCGCGTTGTCTTAGCGAACTTTTAATTTCTTGTTAAAGGAGTAAATGGCAATAAATATGCCATGAAACAAATGAACCTATATTTTAGTGTGTGAAACCTTTGTTTTAGGGCGATACGTAATCAGTGGTGATAGGTCAAAGAAGAAAGAGGCTTATTTTCTTCTTTGACCAACAGGGCAGAAAATGATTTATCTTGGTGCGGATTTTGTAATATTTGCTTCATTCTGGCTCATTAAGCCTTGGGCTGAAGCCTAATTACATAAGACTAGCTGCCACGATAAGTGCTGTAAGAATAAGGCGAGACAAGCAGTGGAATGTGATAATGGGCGTTTTCATCATTGATGCCGAAGCGAATGATGACCGTGTTTAAGAAACTAGGAGCGGTAGGTTTGTTATTGTCTGAGTCTTCGAGAGAGTCAGCGAAGTACTCATCAATGCCAAACTCTAGTTCGTACACACCCACAGAGAAGCTATCAGCTTGCAGCAAGGGTTGATCACAGCGGCCATCGTTATTGGACACAGTGCTATGAATAAGCTGTCGTTGGCCGTCTGCAGAATGCTGGTAAAGATGTATTTTTACGCCAGCCGCAGCAACGCCTTTTGTTGTATCTAAAATGTGAGTGGTTAAGTATCCCATTGTTTTACCTCAATCTAATGTGAAAGCTTGCCTGATTTTTGCAGTAAGCGTCTTTATAAGTGAAATGGATCTGAAAATATTGTTTCATAGAGATCAATATTTGTGCCATGTGTTTCTGTATAGCGTATTTTGTTATTCATACAGATCTTTTTTTATAAGAATTTTTTAGAGCCGTCAGAATTTGGAGTCCTATTATGCAAGACCCGTTAGCTGCGATTAGTCAAATGGAAGAAGTGGATTTTATCGCTTTATTTAGCAGTATTTATGAGCATTCCACTTGGGTTGCAGAAGAATTATGGCGACAAAAAGTCGAGCATCCAAGTGAGTATTTCGACAGTATCGACAAAATCAAAGACACCATGGCTGACATCGTAGAGCAAAGTACTGACGAACAAAAACTCATACTGCTTCGCGCTCATCCAGATTTAGCAGGCAAAGCGGCTTTAGCGGGTGAACTCACTCATGCGTCAACCTCAGAACAGTCAGGAGCAGGGCTGGATCAATGCTCAGAAGAAGAGCTAGCGCATTTTCTACAGCTGAACGATACCTATCGAGAGAAGTTTGGTTTTCCCTTCATTATGGCTGTGAAAGGCGCTACCAAGGATCAGATACTTGCAGGGTTTGAAGCCAGAACGCCCAATGACTGGCAAACAGAGTTTGACCGAGCCATGAGTGAAGTGCATAAGATTGCAAGTTTTAGATTAGCGGACCTCTAAAATCGTTCTGAGTTGTTAAGATAGAAAACGCCATCGGTTTGTATTAATCGATGGCGGTTTGTTGTTTATCTTTCTATTTTTTCTTTGGATAAACAATAAGTTTAAACAACAGAGAAGCTGATTTTTTTTCCTAGTGCCTCTAAGGCAGAGACTAACGTATCGATTTTTGTATTATGGCCAAGGTTGATAATACGTTGCATTTCTTGCTTCTTTTTACCAATACGTTTTGCCAGTTCTGCTTGTGATACATGCTCTTCAAGCATGGTATTCAGCAACAGGACTTTGCTCCAAATACTTAGCGGTACACTGACAGATTCGCCTTTTACTTTAGATGGTAAGGGAACTGAGCGCTCATCTTCAAAATAGAACTCAAAAGCTGTAACCAAGGCGTCTGCAGCTTCGGCTAATGCTTCTTCGTAGGTGTCTGCACAGGTTAGCGCCTCAGGGATATCTGGAAAGCTGACGCTGTAGCCATTTCCGTCTTTTTTAATAATGACTGGGTATTTCATATTCTTCTCCAGCTGTTGGAAAGAGTACCTTTAAGATAGGTTTCAATCGTCTATTCCTAGTTGTTTGAGAATTGCTTTTCTTGTGCCTTCGGCTATTTCTTTGCAGGGATGTCTTGGCATAACAGATCGCTTGTCTTTGTAATAGAGCTTTAAGTGGTTGGTACCTTGTTTGACCTCTACGCCCATTTTTCCAAATATCGTCTGAATTCACTTTGCTTCATCTTGCCTCCGTGCTGATGAACTGAATATATAGTAATCAAAAATGTTTACTAAGTAAAACGTAAGGTAAGCTTTTTTGTTTACTAATTGATGCCTTAAAGGTTAATTTTATATTGAGTGAGGCATAAAAAACCGCCATCGTTTTGTAATAATCGATGGCGGTTTATGTTGTGTAGTATGAAAGTTTATTTATCGACGAAGTTAGCCTGAATGCGTTGGGTTAAAAAGTCTGCAGCGCTGATAGGTTGATAACGTTTTGCAGGGCCTTGGATGATCTGCGTTTTATTGGCTTGGCAGAAGAAGGCGATGGAATGACGGCTGCCGCAGTATTCGTCGACGCGTGGTTGACGTACTCGGTGCAGGTTGGATTTAAGTTGGTCGTCGCTCCAGCGCATGAGCATATCGCCGATGTTGCAGGTGATCACGCCGCCAAAGGGCGGAATGCTTGTCCAACGTTGAGTTTCAGCTTCCGCACCCGGGCAAACTTGTAAACCGCCGTGGCCTTCGTGTTGAAATAATAAGGTTAAACAATCGAAATCCGTATGCGCGCCAGCACGCCAAATATTACCCTGTTCGGTGACACCTTCTGTGGCGTAATAATGCAACAAGCGTAAGGTACTTTGGTAGTCTGGCTGGCGAGGATCGTGTGCTTTGCTAAAGAAGTCTCGATCAAAACCTAGCTTGTCGGCAAAGCAAGACAATACCTTCATGCCCACTTCCCAACATTGTTTTTCAAAATGCAGCGTATTGGCTTGAAAGTTTGGTAACTCATCTTCGCTCGGCCACAAATTATCCATGTGGTATTGGGTAATCTGATAAGACTCTTTTTGATCTTTGGTGCCAGTAGAAGGGCGTATTTGGCTACGGCTTTCCCAGCCCGCATTGACGCTTTTGGGTCGTGGGTATTTTCCTTTAATGCTTTCTGGAAGATTAAAAAAACGCTCGGATTCTTTGAATGCGGCTTTGATTTCTTGTGGATCGATGCCGTGGTTACTTAATTGGAAAAAACCAATCTCGGTGGCCGCAAGCCAAAGTTGCTCAGTGATTTCTTCTCTGCGATTTTCAAAATCGCTCATGTCGATGATGCGAATTTCTCGTTCGTTGGTGTCTTCGCCTGCACCACCAAAAGTGGTTTCGCGTTGTAGTTCTTCAAGTGAATATGAATTAGTCATGGTTTTCTCCCATTCTCCTAGGTTTAAAATAACTAGGCGTTTTTGCCTAGTGGAAAATGGAGCAATGACCGAACGCACTCTTACTCTTACTCTTTTAATAGAGTAACAGAATAATAGAACGCGTCTGACTGCTTCTACTCCGATTATTTAGTGTTACCAAACACCCTCATGCAATTTCGCTGCCTCTTCTTCAAGGCAAGGCCCAATAACTTCCACTTTTCGTTGTCCCGATTCAAACACGGTGCGACAGGGCAAAGCCAAGGTTGGGTTTTCTGGATGATTCCCGGTGATTTGTTTTAAGCTGTCTTCGCTTAATCCATACACTAGGCGTCCTAATCCGGCCCAATAGGCAGAACCTGCACACATGGCACAAGGCTCGGCGGAAACATACATGGTGCATTTCGCCAGAAAGTCAGGACGATAGGCTTTGCTAGCGCGCGTCATTAACTTGCGCTCTGCGTGCCCTGTCATATCGAAATCTGGCAAGTAACCGTTCACTTGTTTCATTAGGACATTGTCTTCATCGTCGACCAAGATCGCCGCAAACGGGTGGATGCCTTGTTGTTTGGCTTCATCTGCAAGGGCAAAGCTTTGGCGTAAAAATTCGGTGTCTTTTGTATTAAGCTTCATATTCATTCCCAGTCTTCAATAGGGTATTTAACAGCACAATAATCGCAAACTATTTTTTCTTAGGAAGGCTCCACGGAAAAAACCACGCCTGAATCCACTGTATCGATTTAAATAACAACAAACTAATAACCGACAAGAAGATCAGCCCTGCAAAAGCTTGTGGGATTTTAAAGAAAGAGGTGGAGAACTGAATGAAATACCCCAATCCTTCTTCGGCTGCGACGAACTCCGCCACCACGGCACCGATAATCGCCAAAGTGATAGACACTCGAAGCCCACTAAAAATGTGTGGAATCGCATAAGGAATGCGAATCTGCCAGGTTTCACGATAACGCGGAGCACGCAAAGATTGGCTTAGCTCGATCATTTCTGGTGGTGTTTCCAACATGCCCGTCGTCGTTGATACTACAAGCGGGAAGAAGGTGATCAAGCAAGTGATCAGCACGCGAGATGGATCGTCTGTACCTAGCAGTACGATGATCAAAGGTGCAACCGCCACCACAGGTGTCGATTGAATCACGATCAAGGCTGGATAAAGCACTCGGTTCATTAGCTCAGAGCGCATCATGCCAATTGACAGTGGAATAGCAATCACGATAGACAAGGCAAAACCCATTAAAGCCACGCGTAACGTCGCCCAAAGATGCGTTAACCAACGAGAAAACTCCACATCAAAAAAGGCGGTAAAAATCGCTGATGGTGATGGCAGAATATAGTTTGGCACATTGCCAAAACGACAGACTAATTCCCATAACAGCACAAGGCCGATAAAGAACAAGCCAGGCGCGAAACGGTTTGCCTGATGTGCAAGCCAAGATTTAGGCTGGTACGTTTGGTTCATAAATATAGCCTCTAATTAAATCGGTTAGCTCAGCAAAACGAGGGGAGTTAATGGTTTTCGACGAGCGCGGGCGAGGTAAGTCCACCTCGATCAAATCCAGAACCGTGCCGGGGCGTTTGCTCATCACCAAAATGCGATCAGATAACAAAACGGCTTCACTAATGGAGTGAGTGATAAACAGCACGGTTTTTGGATTCTTCTTCCAAATATCCAGTAGATCAAAACCGATTTGCTCTCGCGTTAATGCATCTAACGCCGAGAAAGGTTCATCCATCAAAAGAATGTCTGGGTTGAGCAAGAGCGCGCGAATAATACCAACACGTTGTTGCATGCCACCAGATAACTCGTCTGGCATCTTGTCAGCAAACTGGGTTAAGCCCGCCATTTCCAATAGCTCGTTCGCGCGTTTTTCATCTGTGGCGGAGTAGCTGCCGTATTTGTGTTTGAGTGGAAACAACACATTTTTACGTACGGTCAACCAAGGCAATAAATTGGCCTTTTGAAACACTATGCCCACATCATCACGAGGTTCTGTTACGGGCAGATTGAATACCGACACTTCACCATGTGACGGAATTAGCAACCCCGCCACCATGCGCAACAGCGTTGATTTACCACACCCAGAAGGTCCCACCACCGCCACGAACTCGTGACGGTGGATGTCGAGATCAATACCTTGCACTACCATTGGTGTTTCTGGACGTGGATCGTATTTATGACCCACGTTTTTCATGCTGACGTAGGCCGCTTTAGCATTATTTTCAATGGAGTTCATATCTTCCATAGCCTTGTTGTTTTCCATATGGCTTTTGTTTTCCATGTGGTTACTCCGGTTTAAAGCTGCTGTTTACTGCGGTTTTTGGATCGATAGCATCCATTTTTAAACCATTTGCTTCCGCCACGTATTCCCATGTTTTTTGAATGCGTTCGTCGGTGAAATTACCGAAGCCATCTTTTGTGGTGACATCGTTATACACCAAACTATAAATGCTCTTAATTTGTGCAGAGACAATACTGGCATCCACTTCAGGCACCATTTTGTGCAGGTCGATACCCGCTTGGTCTGGATTGGCGTAAGTAAACTCGATGGATTTGGCAAAGGCTTTGATAAAGCGTTTGGCGACATCAGGACGTTCTTCTAAAAAGCGTTCAGAGGCTAAAACTGATGAACTATAAAGTGACAAACCAGAATTAGACCATGGCATTTCGATCAACTCTTTGCCTGCACCTTTTGCTTGTGCATCATAAAGTGCCGTGTTGGTAACCCAAGCAATAATGGCATCTGTACTGCCGGTAATCATCATGGGAGCCAAGGCACCTGGATCCGATTTCACTAATTTAATATCGTTTTCGCTCAAACCATTTTGTTTCAATACCAAAGGCAAGAAAGCATTTGATGAAGTGAAAGGCGAAGTCGCGACCTTTTTGCCTTTCAAATCTTTAATGGATTTAATACCGCTGCTTTTCAGCACAAAGAACGCATGAGGAGCTTGTGTGAAGTATGGGAAGACAGCGACTACAGGTACATCGGCTTGTGCTTTCGCTGCCATCAAAGCACCAATATCGGAACTACCAATATCAGATTGGCCCGTTGCCATCTTAGTCAACGCATCGGTAGAACCACGACCGCTGGCAATCTTGACTTCCAAGTCTTCATCAGCAAAGAAACCTTGTTGAATACCCACATAAACAGGCGCTTTATCACCGCCTGGTAGCCAATCTAATTGAAACGTCACTTGATCTGCCGCCATGACAGAAGTACTTGAGATGAGACTGGCTAAAAGAGTCAATCGGATTGCTGTTTTTTTTGCCGCTTTCATAAACATGCTCCATACAATTAATAGGGACTAAAGACCCGCTTGTTTCACATAGGTATAAGTTAGCAACATTTGTTCCATTTTTTCATGGAGGTGTGGATTTTTATTTAAGTGATTGAATTTATTGTAAAAATAAAAAATATAAGGCCTTGAGTGATAAGGCTTGTAAGGTTCTAAGTAGAGAGAGTGAAACAAAATGGTGCATTAAAAAAGTAATATTGGGTGTAACAGTAGACGGGGAAGTAAATATGATTTGCTTGGAAATGGAGGGTAGATATCAAATCTAGTTCTATGAGGTTTTACTGGGTGGTAGCAATTCTGTGTCTTTTTTTCGTTTACTGTAAAGCACACTCGCCATGTAGCAAACCACTACGACATTTAGCAAAAATACGCAGACAGTCAAAATGTGTGTATGAAAAATGATTTCATAGATCTCAAATGGTAAATAGATTGCCCCACTTACCAAGGCAAACCATTCAGTCCAAACAAACGCTTTCCATAAACCATAGGCTTCAACGAATCGAACCAGAGAATAAGCTAGGGCACCCAAAGCAATCAGGCTCATATTGCTGTCTGTTATTGAACTCGCAGCATGGAGGAAAATACTTGGAAAATGGCTTGCGGGATTTAGATGAGCGTGAGAGACGATGGATTCAGCTATTTTTTGTAAATTCTCGCCAGCTAAGACATGGATTCCTAATCCTACGATAAGAGACATTAAGCCTTTTAGCGCCTCTATAAATGCGATGGCTTTCAGCCCATTTTTGGATGGTGTCATCTCGACCTCTTAATAAGCCAAATAGTATGTGTATAACAAGTGCATGCTTAGTTATACCAGTATAAAGCCAATAGATTGTTGAAAAATAAATAATATTTACGGTAACTTGAAAAGTGTTGTCTAGCTTGCTTGTCTAGGCTTTTTTTGCGAGAGAATTAAAATCAATCAATCAATCAATCAATCAATCAATCCGAGAGGCGAGTTTTTTATAAACTGCGTCTTTGTCTCGTTTTCCAATTGCCAGCACATAAACGACGACTTCATCGTCTATGACTTCATAAGCTAGGCGATAGCCTGAGGTTCTTAGTTTTATTTTGTAGACGCAATCATAACCGCGTAGCTTTGAAGCAGGGACATGCGGGTTTTCTAGTCGCTCCGCTAGCTTCTTTTTAAATTGTGTTTGAATTTGTGGTGCTAATTTGCGCCACTCTTTTAGTGCAGCAGGGAGGAATTTTAGTTTATAAGTCATCTAGACTAACTTCGACCGCTTTTGATAAATCAGCACGACGGTTTTCGACAAGTTTTGCCAGTTCAATATCATCTACCATCTCCATCAAAAGCTCATAGGCTTCAGCTGGGACGAGGTAAGCAGCTGGCTTATTATGGTTTAAAATAGCAATAGCAGAGCCACCAGATTCGTTAAGTAAAGCCGTTGGGTTTTTCTTTAGCTCAGAAATGCTGGCGGTGTAATTCGCTAATACTTGTCTCATGGGAACCTCAAATAAGCACTAAATTTAGGTCATATTTTAGATCTTTTTTTTGTGAGGAGCTACATTTTTTTGTGCTTCAATCCTTTCTAGCTTCTTTAGCAGAGAGTGCTTTGAGTGCTAGTCTAGAAAGAAGGTGCATTATTAAAAGAATGCTTATAAAAAGCGTCACGGCGCTTGTTCCGCCTGTATTATTAGTTTTTAATTAAAACTTTGTACGATTGGTCAGCTTTTTGCATTTCAACTACAATCATAACCACCATCATAGACACTATTTTAAATAAGGAGAGCGCTTTGAAATTTATGCTAAACGATGAGCTCATCGAAGATAACACGCTCCCTAGCGACTTTACCGCTTTGCGTTACCTAAGAGAAAAGCGTGGATTAACGGGTACAAAAGAAGGCTGTGCATCTGGCGATTGCGGTGCGTGTACGCTTCTTGTTGGTGCGTTGGAAGACGGTAAGCTGACGTATTCGACGTTGAATTCGTGCATTACGCCGATGCAGTCTTTGACTGGCAAGCATGTTGTCTCGGTTGAGTATTTGTCTAAGACGGGTGAATTGCACCCAGCGCAGCAAGCAATGGTGGAATCTCATGGCTCTCAGTGTGGTTTTTGTACGCCAGGTTTTGTTTTGTCCTTAGCTGGGCTTTATGAAAACACACAGAGCAACGAACAACCAATTGACCGTGAAGCGGTTTGCGATGCGATCTCTGGCAACTTATGTCGTTGCACTGGCTATCGCCCGATCATTGATGCGGGCTTGTCCATGTTTAAAGAGTCCATGGTTAAAGAGCCGATGATTGAAGGCTCTAATGAAACACCTTATGTCGAGCTGATGAGTAAAAATGACAGTATCAAAACTCAGCTTAAAAGCCTACAAACAGAACCACATGACAGCAGCAACTATTTGCAACCCACAGATTTAGATCAACTCGCTCACGCATTAACCTCGAATCCAGAAGCTGTCTTGATCGCGGGTGGAACCGATTTGATGCTAGAGAATACTCAGCGCTATCGTGACTTTAATACCTTGATTGATGTGTCTCGTGTGACTGAGCTTAAACATTTACACATTGGTGAAACGTCATTGACCATCGGCGCGTCGGTGACTTACAGCGAATTGGAAGATTTCAGTAAGACGCTTTATCCGCATATTAATTCCTTGCTAAGCCGCATCGCGTCTCGACAAATTCGTAACCGTGGCACGATTGGCGGCAACGTCGCGAACGCCTCACCAATTGCTGATTTACCGCCTTTATTATTGGCGTTTGATGCAGACATTCAATTGTTGAAAAACGACGGCAGCACAAGAGTGGTGAATATCGCGGACTTTTACCAAGGTTATAAACAAACACAACTAGCGAAAGATGAGATGATCGCGTCCTTTGATGTGTCTCTCGATAAGCTCGCTCAATTTCATCGTTTTTATAAAGTATCGAAACGCATGGAAGACGATATTTCCAGCGTCATGTTGGCAGTTCGCTTCGAAGTCGATAACGGCACGTTAACCGATGTGCGTTTGGCATTTGGCGGCATGGCGGCCACGCCGATTCGTGGACTGAAAGCCGAAACCGCGTTGACAGGTAAACTGATCAATGACGAACAAGCGATAAACCAAGCCATCGAAGCATTACGCAGTGAATTAACACCATTGAGCGACATGCGAGCCAGCGCGAAATATCGTTTGGACATGGCGAGTAATCTGATCCGCAAAGCGTGGCTGGAACTGAATGGCACCAACGTGGTGACTTTCTCTGGTCACGCTGTCACTGACTCAATTTTATCGACTGGTTCGGAGGCAAGCACTCATGCGTAAACTTCCACAAGATTTCACTTTAGGCACAAAAAACGGCGCTAATAATAGACTTTTACCTGTTCATGAATCGGCTATTAAACACGTGACAGGCCAAGCGGTTTACATTGACGATATGCCAGAATGGCCAAATGAACTGCATGTGGCGACCGGTTTATCGACCGAAGCTCACGCGGATATTGTGTCGATCAATTTGGATAAAGTTCGCGCTTATCCTGGCGTGGTCGATGTGATTGTACAGTCCGATATTCCTGGTGAGGTCGATGTGTCGCCTGTGCTGAGCGGCGATTTACTACTCGCTGGCGACTTTGTGCATTTCATTGGGCAATCGATTTTTGCTGTCGCTGCAACTAGTTTACGCGCTGCGAAACAAGCGGCTGCGCTGGCGGAGGTTGTCTATAAACCGCGAGAAGCGACCTTGCATCCTCGTCAATCGCTAGAGCGCCAAGAATTTGTTTTACCAACTCATACCATTAGCTGTGGCGATGCCAAAGGCGCACTGGAAAGCGCGCCTAATAAGCTTAAATCGGATATGTACATCAAAGGCCAAGAGCATTTTTATTTAGAAGGGCAAATAAGTGTCGCCGTTCCCAATGAAGATGGTGGCGTTCAAGTATTTGCTTCGTCTCAGCATCCTGCCGAAGTGCAAAAGCTGGTGGCGCGTGTTCTGGGTTTGCCAGTGGCGCATGTTCTTGTCGAAGTGCGACGTATGGGCGGCGGCTTTGGCGGTAAAGAATCTCAAGCGGCAGTGCTTGGTTGTATGGCGGCAGTGCTCGCCGTACGTAACCGTTGTCCGGTGAAATATCGCATGCCACGCCAAGACGACATGGTGCAAACCGGTAAACGTCATGATTTCTGGAATAGCTACGAAGTGGGATTTTCTGATGCGGGTGAAATCCTCGCGGCAGAATACGACATGGTGGGCAAATGTGGTTGTACGGCAGATTTGTCGGACGGCGTTGTCGATCGCGCTATGTTCCACGCGGACAATGCTTATTTCTTGCCGAACGCTCGTATCAGCGGTTATCGCGGTAAAACTCACACGGTTTCTAATACCGCTTTCCGAGGCTTTGGCGGACCCAAAGGTGTTTTGCTGGCAGAAAATGTCATCGAGGAAATCGCCTGCGCGGTAGGCAAAGACTCGTTGGATATTCGCAAACTCAATTGCTATCAAGCGAATAAAGACACCACGCCGTATGGACAAAAAGTAGACGACGATGTGTTACTGACGCTTATCGAAGAATTGGAAACAAGCTCAGATTATCGTACTCGCCGTGAGGCGATTAAGGCCTTCAACAAGCAGAACCCTTTCTTGAAAAAAGGTCTAGCACTCACGCCAGTAAAATTCGGCATTTCCTTTACCTCGAAACACTTAAACCAAGGTGGCGCTTTGCTGCATGTTTACACTGACGGCAGCGTGCATGTGAGCCACGGCGGAACGGAAATGGGGCAGGGACTTTATACCAAGGTGGCGCAGATTGTTGCCAAAGCCTTTGGCATTGATTACCAGCGTGTCAACGTTGGCTCTACTCGTACCGACAAAGTGCCAAACGCGTCGCCAACCGCGGCATCAGCAGGAACAGATTTGAACGGTATGGCGGCATTGGATGCCGCGATGACGATCAAAGGTCGCTTGCAAGAATTCGCCATGGAGCATTTTGGTATCGCAGCGGATGCCTTCGCTATTGAAGACGATCAAGTGATTCTAGGCAGCGAGACAATGAGCTTTCCTGAATTCATCAAACTGGCGTACATGAACCGCGTGTCTTTGTCGTCTACTGGGTTTTATAAAACACCAAAAATCGGTTACGACCGCAAAGCGGCCAAAGGTCGACCCTTCTTGTATTACGCCAATGGCGCCGCAGTGGCAGAAGTGATCGTCGATACCTTTACCGGCGAATACAAAGTCACTCAAGTGGATATCCTTCACGACGTGGGGGATTCAATTAACGCGGACATCGACATCGGACAAATCGAAGGCGCGTTTGTGCAAGGCATGGGCTGGCTCACCTCAGAAGAACTCAGCTGGGATGATAAAGGCCGCATCACCACCAACAGCCCAGCGAATTACAAGATTCCAACCTCGGCGGACATTCCCGAAAAATTCACCGTCAAACTCTTTGATCGTGCCAACAGTGAAGAATCGGTGTATCGCTCAAAAGCCGTGGGTGAACCGCCACTGATGTTGGGGATTTCCGTTTGGTGCGCGTTAAAAGACGCCTGCGCTTCGGTTGCTGACCATAAATTCTCGCCACCATTGGCCGTGCCAGCGACACCAGAAGCGGTATATTACGCCATGCAAGCGGCGCAAAATCACAAAGCGGGAATGAATGGAGAAGTAGCGAAGGAAGCCAGCCTATGATGTCTTCCATGAGTTGGGTTCATGCTTTACAGGAAGTAGAAAAAGCAGGGCAGGCTTGGGTGATCGCCACCGTGATTGGCACCCAAGGTTCTGCGCCTCGGGAATCATCGAGCAAGATGATCATTACTGAGGAACACAGCTTCGACACCATCGGCGGCGGACAGCTGGAATACGCTGTCTGCCAAAAAGCCCGCGCCATGTTGCAAGATGCGTCTTCGCCTTCTCATCTGCTGGAAAACTTTCCCCTCGCCGCTAAAACCAACCAATGTTGCGGTGGCACGGTTAGCGTGCTGCTGGAATATTTCCCAGAGCCCGCCAACAAAATCACCATCTTTGGTATGGGACACGTAGCGACCACCTTGGTCAATGTCTTGGGCAACATGCAGGCGAAAATTTCATGGGTCGACAGCCGTGAGAACCTAGCTCAAGACCACAATATTAAAGGTCTTCCGAGCAACGTCACACCGTTTTTGTATGAATCCATGTTGGAACACATCGACCACATGAGCCATAACGAAATCGCCTTAGTCATGACCCACGACCACGCCTTGGACTATCAGCTAGTGGAAGCGTTATTGGATCGAAAAGACTGCCGATTCATCGGCCTAATCGGCTCGAAAACCAAAGCCCTTCGTTTCAAAAAACGCCTAGTCAGCGCTTCCTTCAGCCAAGCAGAAATCGACTCAGTACATTGCCCAGTGGGACTAAACGAAATCGCAGGCAAAAAGCCCTTCGAAATCGCCATCTCCATCGCAGGGCAAATCATCCAAGTCACCCAAACAAAAACACCCACGAAAAAGGGCAGTGGACTGACTTGGAAAGAAATCAACAACGCCTTAAGTGACGTGAAAGAGAGCTCAGTGGTTTAGTTAGCAGATTAAAATGAGCTTTTGGGGTTGAATTGAAACAAATGACATTCCTTCCTCGAAACTACCGCCTACCTCGTAGGAATGTCATTTTTCAATTCTAGCTTGTTTAGCGGTGGTTAAAGTCTTTTGACCTCGTTCTTGGCGTTGGCCTTGCTCCGCATCAACCTTGTAAGTTGTTGATTTAACTTTTTTTGTAGGTCGCGGCTTTAGCCCGACAACGTAATTTTTCCCTCCCCTTATGTCTTCCAAGGGGAGGGCGAGGGAGGGGTTATTACTTTGGTGCTTTTACGTTATAACGCTACAATGTAAAGGCTACAAAGGAATCGTCGAGGCATAACATGAGTAATTTATCAAAGCGTTCAACCGTTTATTTTGAACCAGATACCCTCAAAGCGCTAAAAATGCGAGCGGCATCATCGGATGTCTCTATTTCAGAACTAATTGATGAAGCGGTACGCTTGCTGATGAGAGAAGATCAAGAAGACCTTATAGCCATATCAGAGCGTTCAGATGAGCCAGAAATGTCTTATGAAGACTTTCTGAGTGAATTAAAAATTGATGGCAAAATATAAAATCTGTATCAAAGTGCTTCAATAACCCAAAGTGTCGAGCCCCTTTTCCTCCAACGTACTATCAGAAACAACAAGCCTTCATGGAAAAGGGCTTTGACCCTGACTTCAGCAAACATTATGCTCCTTGACCGCACCTGTTAACGGGTGCTATTAATAGCACTTGATTGCTCGCTAGGAAGTCACTATGCAGATTAAATTTTCCGAGGATGTTATTCCTCTATCAGACCTTAAGATCAATCCCGGAAAGGTAGTTGGTCGAACACAGGAAACGCATCGCCCAATTTTGCTTACCAGTCGCGGCCGCGGCGTAGCGGTTGTTCAGGGGCTTGAAGATTATGAGAAAACCGCAGAGGAACTGCAGTTTGTAAAAGCGGTGGCGCAGGGACTGATGGATGTTCGCGAAGGCAACTCTGTATCGTTGGAGGATGCCAAGAAAACCTTGGGTATCAAGTAAATGGAATTACGCATCGCACAGTCTGCTCTTGAAGATTTACAGGCTATTCAGGAGTATTACCGAGAGCAAGAAGTGCCGCATATCGGTGAGGACTTTGTCGCTGCTATCTTGAAGCATTGCGGAATGCTTCAAATTCCCCCTGATGCTGGTCGAGTTGTTCCTGAATTCAACCTAGACCATATTCGCGAATTGATTCATGTACCATTTCGGGTTGTCTACCTCAGACAAGCTAAAGAGATTGTGCTAATACGAGTCTGGCGAAGTGAAAGACAGCTCGAATTATCAGAGAATGAAACATAAACAAACAACCCTCGGACGTTAATATCCAACATTGCCGTTTGACCTCGCTCTTTGTGTTCGCTTTGCTCGTTTGGTCCATCTAAATAATTTAAATTACACGTTTAGACTGGCAGAGAATGAAAAACCTCACTAAGATCAATAAATAAAAAAAACAGCACGAAAAAAAACAATGAGTTGCTGTTTATCAAAAATAGTTTGTTGTTAAATTTCGAGAAGGGTTTTCAATGAGTTTTGATAGTTTTTGGGCAGATATAATCGCCACATTAGTTGGTGGTATTTGTTTAACACTTCTTTTTTTTGTTGCTAGAGAAAAACTATTTCCTGTACCTGAAATTACAGGTCGCTGGTACATTGAAATGGTTACAGTAAATACCGCGTACAATCCCTTTAAGGGCATGGTTTTGAGATACGTAATAATGATCTGGCGAGAGGGAAATGTTCTAAAGGGAAGTGCTGAAAAAATTTACGAGGACTCTTCTACAGGTAAGCGAAACTTTGTAGGAAAGAATAGGACTAGAGCGAATGTCGAAGGGTATATTGAAAGAAAATATCTTGGAAAAGATAAAGTCTATCTACATTCAGTAGAAAATGGTCATGGCCGAGAATCTACGAATTTCTACGATCTATTAGTAAAATCTGAATCAGAAATGATCGGTGCATTTAATTCAATGGTTGCAAATCAAGACGGTACAGTTACTTGCCAAAGGGAACCTTTTTGAGGGCTATTTATTTCATAATAACTATTCCGATAAATTTTATAGGGGGCTTCTTATTATTCTTTAACGTTTTTCAGTTGAAAGAAAAATTAGACAAATGCATTCAAGTAGTAGATCAACAACACTCTGAAATACCGGGCTTTTATACTTATTATCTTGTGGTAGCAGAAGATCATAGGTCATACTTTCATTATGGAATTGATCAAATTGGTATCATTAGAGCTCTTTTTAAGAGGTTCTTTAGCTCCGAAATCCAAGGTGCTAGTACTGTCGAACAGCAGTTCGTTCGTGTTGTGACAGGAGACTATTCGTACTCTCTTCAAAGAAAGTTTAAAGAACAACTATTGGCGGTTCTACTTTCAAAAAAAAGAAACAAAATTGATATAGCAAAAGCGTATTTAGCTATTGCTTACTATGGTCATAATTGTGAAGGAACTTTTGGTATTTCTAACCTAGTAGGTAACGATCTTAAGCTTGCATCTGAGAGCCAAGTGATCTCAATAGTGGCTAGATTAAAGTATCCAAAACCTTTGGCTAATGTAGAAATATGGGAAGAGAAGTCTAATCGGCGTATATCCTATATTACGAAAAGATGTCAACTGTCAGCTAACAAATCAAGGCTGCGGGCGCTTCATACCGAAGACTTGAGGCATTGCAGTCAAAACAATCAATCACTAAGAAAACCATAATCCTGCAACAAGGGAATTTAGGGTCAGATGAAAAATAGCGTTTTTTTCATCTGACCCTAAATTCGAACCAAACACCACCGCTCGACACTATCGTTTGACCTCGTTCTTGGTGTTCACTTTGCTCCCTGATAAAACTTTGTCTCCATTGCAGGAAAAAATATCTAAGTGATCTAAACAAAACAGAAGTGAAAAAAAGGGTAGTAGATTTACTTGGAAAAAACCAACAATGAGTTGGGTAATGTGAAATACAGTTCAGTGGTTTGAAAGTACAACTTTAGGAGATTGAACAAATTGACATTCCTTTCACGGAACTGCCACTTACCTCGGTGTAATGTCATTTTTTTAATTCTACTGATGCTTCTATCACATTTGAAGATATCATCTCAAACCCCGTGAAAAATAATGACGCGATGGAAATGCATAACGCTGTAACTGATGCAGCTAGAGTGAGTTTAAATCTGCGGTCTTGAATTTTAAGGTCTGCTAATATGGATGCCATAAAAGGAAAATGAACACACTTTACGTCTTTTCCTACTTTAAACTCAAACAGTCTTACTATTGGTGCTGTGCCATTATCATGATCGGTATATTTGTACTTATTTGCTAAGTGATAGTAGAGTCGCCCGAAAACAATATCTCCGTTTGTTCCTAGTTTTTGTGCTATTTTCTGGCAATCAATAGGGACGAAGATTTTTGAATCGCGGATAGATTTATCTTGATCATAGGAACAAAACTCATCGTAATAAAAATTATAAATTGTCTGTAAAATCTGCAGATCTGTTGGAACGTTTCTAGCCATAGCTGCCTCTGAAAAAATAATACATTGACATTAAATTAATTTTCCATAGTTTGCTATCGTTACACAAATAAGATGGATGCTATCTTTCTGCTAGGTCGATTAAGGTCAGCAATATAAATAAAAACATATTTCCCTGTCTTGTCCTAAAATTACTTCCAAACTGGCTTTCTCACTTCGTGTTCCACGTCGGCCGCGGTTAGGCCGATGTCTTTTCAGTTGAGCGTCGTCTAGACGGCTCAATCTGCTTCTAGTACGCCAGTTATGAGCTTTTTTGGCTTGTCAATTGGGTGAAGTCGAAGTAAAAAGACACATAGCGCAAATTAAAGACAGCGTAACAGTAATACGTGCAAAACCACCATCGCATTCCGTATGTCAAGATGAGCGAAGCGTAAGCTGTCGCGAAAACGCAGTTTTTTGTGTATGCAGAATAAAATTTAGGATGAAAAAATACGAAAAGAAATTACAGCGTAAGCTGTGTGCATGTACAGTTTATTTTTATTAAGCTCATTTTTCTGGTGAAAAATAAATAACCCCTTTATTATCAATAGATAAGAATTCACGACATATAGATAGCGATCAGTGAATAAATATTTAAACGCATGCGCTTATTTTTCCAGTTTTTGCTTTGTTTATGGATAATTACATTAATCGCTTAAGTGGTTTGATGATTTTTTAAATGTGTGAATGAGCATGCGAACTATTAAAATATTATGTATGAGTAGCCGATGAAATTACTTTTTGCTGTAATCTATTTAGTTGTCTTGGTCCTATATATTGGGAGCCATATCTTTGAGTTGCCGGATGCTCTCATAGAGTTTATACAGTACTCAGAAACAGTGTTGCTATACTATTTTCTGGTGTCACTCACAATCCTGTCAATCTCGGAAATATTATCGAGATGGCGTCGTAAAGGCTGCAGAACATCTTCAGAGATAATGTCTGAAAATCTTAAAGCACACGTTTATACAACTAGAATAGTTGTTGCGCTAATAGTTGTTGGTTTTCCTGCTTTTGTCTACTTTAATTGGTCTCGTAGTTGGGGGATTTCTGATGCTGTGATCGTAGCAATTCCAACAATTCTTCTTGCAATTGTAATTGCAGAACAAAATGTATATACCTACTTGTCAGGCCGGCTTGATCGTATCGGCATTGAGCAAGCAAGAGTGGCAGCAATTTACCAGGTTGTGGACACAATGCTTAAAGACCCTACGAGAAAAGGCATGCCAAGCAAAGAGGATCTAGATGAATTAGAACATCGTCTTAGGCTATGGGAAGATCGAACCGCAGAGGCTAACTTTGCAAAATTTGCTGCTCAGTCAGTAAACACGTTGCGCTCAATAGAAAGAAACTCTGCTAAAGCTGTTTGGGATGACTATTTGAGGCTCATCCATAAGGATCTTAAAGAGTATGTTGAGAGCTTTACATAACAAGGCTAGACACCGCGACGGCTTTTACATTTCGGCTTTGCTCCACTATAAAGTCGCGTGTGCTGCTGCCTTATAGGTCAAAAGGAAATGTATGGATAGTTTTTTATTCTTTTGGGGAATGTATAAAAGAGCAAGCTTTTGGCGTGTTCTACGTGATGGCTATCGCCCTGATGGGCGTACGAACATAGGTTTACTCACCTATTCAACTTTGTTGCTGGTGTTTCTAATTGTGCACGCTTTTAGGAACAGAAATTTTTATATATATATAGATTTTTTGCTTATTGGATTATGGGTGTTCTGGTTGTGGAAAAGCATTAAACGTGCATATCGACACTACGAAGAACAGTACGCTTCCAGACTTGAGTATTACAAACAAGAGCGACAGTATCTACGTTACCTAATATTTCGTGACGAAGTAATAAGAGATAATATATCGCATGGAATTTCTATTTCTGATGCGCTGGCGCACATAGAGACAGATTTAGATACAGAAGTTACTGATGTGCTTAAGACAAGTATTTTTATAACAACAGGATTGTCAGTAGTTATAACATTAACAGTTAACTTAATAGGAAAGTGGGACACTTCTTACACACTACTAGTCCTTTTTGTTTCAGCCATTACTCTACTTATTGGGATATCCATTCTCGGTTCAGTGCGAAGCAGGAAGGTTAAGCTTTTGGAATTGAAACGTTATTTAACATGGCTTCAGCGCGAAGAAGCATTAACAAGAGCAACCGAGTAGCGCCAAAATCGGCGCACTTGATGCTTATTGTTAGAAATCAATCTTAGATTCGTAACTATAAGAGTTACAATACCTCAATGGTTATTAGTTTCGTGCATAAAGGGCTCGAACTCAGACTACTAATAGACCACCCATCTTTAAGCGTAAGTTATATGAAGGGATTGGCTGTTTAATAAAGCCGATTGTACTACCGACAAGAAAATTATGAATTGGAGAGGGATAAGGTTGTCAATTGAGTTAAAAAATAGATTTAAAAAAAGTTAAAATAACGTATTGAAGGTGTCGGCAACCATAAAGTCATAAAGTGACAGTAATACGTGCAAAACCACATCGCAAGCGAACAGGGAAGTCAGATAATGAAAAGAGTAAATCCCCTATATAGCCTTTCCTAAGCCACCGTATAACCTTTAATTGTTAAGTGCTGGTCAATTTTAGCAGATCCCAAATAATGTAAATGGAGAAAAAATGCAGTTTGCTAAGGCGTTTCAATACAAAAAGTGGGCAAATAATGAATTGCTTGATCTAGGAGAAAAGCAGTTTTCAAAACTTCCAGAAAGTGATGGTACATTTTTCATCAGAATCTTAAATCATACAGCGGTTGTTGATAGTCTCTTTATAAGCCGAATTTTAGGAGAACCTGAAAAATACATTGGTGATAATACAGTGGAGACTCCAACGTTATCGGAGCTACGTGAAACCATGAATCAAAATGATTTTTGGCTAGTTCAATATGTCGAATCAGCATCTGAGCAAGAACTAAAAAGGGTTGTTTCATTTAAGTTTGTCGATGGCGATACAGGGCAATTGTCGGTCGAAGAAATACTGATCCATTTGCTAACTCATGGTAGTAATCACCGAGGTATGGCATCTAGAACGCTGGCTATAAATAGTTTAGAACGTCCAAAAGATACATTTACGCGATATCTGCATCAAGCGGAGCCTTCAAGAAGAACAGGGGCTAGCATCTAATAAACTAATCAAGTGGGGGAATATCAAGCCTGCCACTTTTAGAAGCTAGTCATATCGAGTGATTAGCTTTTTTTACAGAACAACGTTAGTTGCAACAAGGGCACCCGCACCAAGCACCCTTGCTCCCCCCACAATCACTTCCAAGCCGGCTTTCTCACTTCCTGATCCACATCCGCAGCGGTTAGTCCGAGGTCTTTTAGTTGAGCGTCGTTAAGTTGGCTCAGTCTGCTTCTTGTACGCCAGTTGTGAGCTATTTTGGCTAGGCGTTGTTTCCATGTGTTTGCTTTTAGTTTAGCTAATGCGTTTTTGCAGTTAGAAGTTATGTCTAGTTGGCTGCTTTCGAGCTTGTTTAATTCTTCTGATGTGCAGTTTTTCATGGTGCTATCCTTTTCTCTGTTAATGAGTTTGTTTGCTTTATGTTCAAATAATCGGCTTTTAATTGCGGTGCGACAAACGAGAAAAAGTGTTTTATAGTTAAGAAAATCTTACTTATAAAAGGTGCCTTCCATGTCTTCTAATCGAGCTTTACCGCCGCTGAAATCTTTGCAGGCGTTTCGTTATGCGGCGCAGACGTTGAGCTTTAAAAAGGCGGCGGAGTCTCTTTTTGTGACGCAGGCGGCGGTGAGTCAGCAGATCAAAACTTTGGAGCAGGCGTTGAGTGTTGAGTTGTTTGAACGACACACTCGCCAAGTGGTGCTGACGTCGGAAGGCCAGTATTTGTTTGAATACGTTGAGAAAGCGTTTGGTTTATTAGAAGAAGGAGTAAAAGGCATCACGGAAGATCCGAATCCCAATACCTTGGTGATTAGTTCGGTGCCGTCGTTTTCGAGTCGTTGGTTGGTGTCGCGTTTGGGTGGGTTTCAATCGCAAGAGCCGGAGATTAACCTTCGCCTAAGTCCGAGTATTGATTTATCGACTTTTACTGATAGTGATTTGGATTTGTGTATTCGTTTAGGTCGAGGTGAATATGCGGGGCTGAAATCGCAATTGTTATTCAGGGAGCATTTGGTGCTGGTTTGCCATCCTTCGATGATTAATCTGGACCAGCCAATTAAGGCGCAGTTAATCAATATTCCGATTATTACCGATACTGGGCCGGATGTCCGACATGTGTGGCCTGTGTTGCAGCGGTTTTTGGATCTTTACGATATGCCGATGAAGTCGCATTTGCATGTGGCGGATTCGACTTCCTTGGTGGAGGCGTTGTTGTCTCAACAAGGTTTGGCAATGATGCGTTATGGTTTGGTGTATGAGCTGATTGAGAAGGGGCAGTTGATTTCTCCGCTGCCTATTTATATGAAGTCGCAGTATGACTTTTACCTTGTAGCGCCAGCACCGCATTTTAAGTACCAAAAAGTGATGGCGTTCAAGCGCTGGATTGAAGATGAGGTGAAGGTGATTGATTCCTCTTGGAAGGCGTATTTGAAAAATAACCCTGATATGGAAGAGGTTAAAGTGTAGTTTTAATTCATTGCTATCTAGAATTTATCCTTGCTAAGGAATATGCGATAAAGTCAGCAGCATGAGATAGTTTTGCTGACTCAGTCCTATGAAGCCTTCTTTCTGATATGAACCAACTCTCCTTCGCAGACACTGAATTTACTAATAAATGCCGCAAGACCCGAAAAGAGCTCTTTCTCGGAAGAAAGGGTGAGTTAATTTAATTCCTTGGCGGCAGCTTCGCAAATTGAACCCTTTTATCCAAAAGCTGGCTATGGCCGTCATTTATAACGGCTCGCCAGGATGCTACGTATTCACTTTATGCAGAACTGGAACAACATGGGTGATCCAGCTATGGAAGACTGTTTACGATAATCGCTCAAATCAAGGGCAGGTTGAAGTGCAAAGAAATGTAACAAGGATGCTTTGTTACATGCTTTTTTTCAGTATTTTACTGATTTTTTTGAGTTGTTCACCATTATGCTTCTAATCAGGCTATACAATTTTAGCTAAGCGTTTTTATAATCTTTTAAATATAAAAAAAGGTATTTTTATGTCCACGGTTCGAATTATTGCTCGTCATACTGGTTTTTCAATTGCAACCATTTCAAGAGCGATTAATGAACCTAATAAAGTTTCGGTAGAAACCCTTGCAGTTGTTAGAAATGCAATGCAAGAACTAAACTATGAAAAAAAGGAAAAAATTAAAAAGAAGAGTAATATTTTTGGTGTTATTTTTCCCAATATCTCTAATCCTTTTTTTTCAGAATTATTAGGAGTTCTAGAGAATGAGGCGTTTCATAATGGACGATGTATTCTTTTTTTTAATAGCCGTCATAATCTACACCAAGAGAAAATTGCTTTAGCTGAGTGCAAAAGTCATGGGGTTGACGGTGTTTTTTTAGTTCCTCATTCAACATCGCCGGAGTATTTACAAACAATTAAAAACCTTCCATTTCCAACAGTATTACTAACACAAACATCTCCCTGCCTTCCTAGCGTTGGTGTTGATCATATTGAGGGAGGGCGTTTAGTGGCCGATCACTTTTTTTCTTCTGGTCATAACAAGATTGGATATATAGGTCCAATCTCTAAACAGGAAGGGAAGTATATTGGTTTTATAAATAGGCTTAATGAACTTGGTATCAATATTAGTGAAGAATTTCAATTCAATGCTGTGGAAGGTACCTTTCTGAAAGGATTTATTAATAGTTGTATAGATGAGAATCAAAATTTAAAGATATCTGCTTTATTTTGTATGAATGATATGGTGGCGCAAAAAGTAATTGAAATATTGACGGAATTTGGATTTGTTATTCCAAAAGATCTTGTAGTTGTTGGTTTTGATAACACTTTTACTTCAAGGATACTGGGAATAACAAGTGTTTCTCAGCCGATGCAAGAAATTGCACACGTTGGTTTTCAAGAAATGCTCGATTTGATAAAAGAAAATAAAAAATCTGAAAATTATTCTGCGCAATTATTATTGCCTAGATTGGTGCTAAGAGAAAGTTCTCTTCAATTAAAAAGGAAATAAAAAATGAAAAAAATAAAAATTCCATTATTAACCGGACTTTTAGCGTTAACAGCCCCTGATTTTCTACAAGCGAAGCAAATAACTGCTTGGGTAATTGATGGTGAATCAGAACGCCAATATTTTGTACAAATGGAAAAGGACTTTAATGAAAAATTTGCAGGGCAAGATGTTTCGCTAAAAATTCAACCCATACCTTCCTATGATGATGCAATCCGAGCTGCTTGGATGTCAAATGACTTACCTGATGTGGTAATGGTTGATGGTCCAAACATGGCCAACTACATTTGGTCAGGTATGTTACAACCTATAGGTAATATGCTGGATAAAGGAGTGGTTGAACAAATTTTGCCCGGTGTGAGAGCTCAAGGAACTTATAGTCCAGATAACAAGATCTATATGTTAAGCCAAGGTGATTCATCGGTTTTGTTGTGGGGAAATAAAAAGTATTTAGACAAAGCGGGGATCGTTGTTCCTAGAACAATTGAGGATGCTTGGGATTACGATCAATTTACTGAAGTGCTGAATAAATTGTCTAAAGTTGATGGAGTGAAATGGCCCCTTGATTTTAAATTAGGCAATGGTGGGGAATGGAATACTTATGGTTATTACCCCTTCATTAAATCGGCTGGTGGAGACATTATCAATCAAAAAACCTGGAAAGCAGACGGAACAATTAATAGTAAAGAAACCAAATCCGCTATCAATAAAATGAAAAGCTGGATAGATAGTGGCTATGTTGTTCCTGCGACCGCTGGAGATAACCGTTTTTTTGGTGATAAAACAGCGGCTTTGTCTTGGGTAGGTAACTGGATGTGGCGTTCTCATTCGCAAGCATTAGGCGATGACCTTGTTTTAATTCCTGCGCCTAGGTTTGGTGAGCATTCGTATGCACCAAATGGTGGTTGGGGATGGGCTGTGCCATCTTCATCAAAAAACACAAAAGATATTACTACTTTTTTAAACTTTGTGTTGTCGGCTGATCAAGTTGCGAAGTGGAGTACTGCTACTGGTTATATCCCTGCTCGTCGAGATTCAATAAAAATGACACCGATGTTTGCTGAAGGTGGTAAGGCTGAAATGTTAGCCTTGCAAGCACAAAAAATTGCAGTAGTACGCCCAGTACATCCTGCCTATCCGGTCATTACCAGTGAGTTTGGTAAAGCGCTAAAGAATATTTTCGAAGGCGCAGATATAGATACCGCATTAAATCGGGCTGCGATGGCGATTGATGATGATATCGAAGACAACATGAATTACCCACCATTTGATAAATAACATTTAAATTGTTGGCAATATTTTATTGCCAACTTCCTTTTTAAATTTCACGGACACCTATTATGAAAAGTTATAGACGCTTTTTACCTGAAGTGGGGATGCTATTGCCTGCGATTATATTAATGGTTGTTTTTATTTTTATTCCATTTTTCTTGTCAGGGTATTTTTCATTCACTAACGAGAGATTAATGCCGAGGCCGATTCCAACACAATGGATAGGGTTAAGAAATTACGAACGTATACTGGCCGATAGTGAGTTTTGGATGTCAGTAAAAAATACGCTTTATTTTGCTATTGTTGTTATTCCAATTCAATTGAGTTTGTCGTTAGCGACTGCAATTTTATTAAACAGTAAACTTAAGTTTATTGCAGTCTTTAGAGGTATTACTATTTTACCAATACTGACCCCTATCACCGTTATTGTTGTCATTTGGGCTGCTATTTTTCAAACGCCAGATGGATTATTAAATGGCGTTTATCAATGGTTAACTGACTCTTCTGATTACATTGATTGGTTAGGTGATGAAGCAATCGCAATGTTATCTATTGTTATTTTATCAATTTGGGCTTCGTTTCCATTTCAAATGTTAATCTACTTAGCTGGTTTGCAAGAGATTCCAAAAGATCGCTATGAGGCAGCAGAGATTGATGGTTTTAATAAATGGCAGCAGTTTAGATATATCACCTTTCCTGGTTTGAGAAATACCAATATCTTTGTGGTCATTATTACCACAATTGGAGCATTAAGCCTGTTTACTCAAGTGAATATTTTAACTGGAGGTGGGCCAAATGGTTCTACCACAACCATTATTCAGTATATGTTTAGTAATGGTTTTTCATCTCAAAAAATTGGCTATGCCTCTGCAGTATCCGTCATATTTTTTATTACAGTTGCCTCACTTGGTTTACTTCAACGTCGTCTAATGAGAAATGAATAGGAATTGAAGAATGCAATATTTTAAGTACCTTTTAGCATTTATACTGTCTATGTTTATTCTGATTCCATTAATGATGGCAGTAACAATTAGTTTAAATCCATCTAATACTGATATTTTGGCGAACATGGGGTCTTGGAAAAGTTTTATTCCTCAGGTGTTTTCTTTTGATAACTATCGTGCCGTTTGGTCAGATCCATATCATCCTTTTGGTCTTTATCTATTTAATACATTTTTTATTACTTCAATATCATTAACCTTATCATTGATGGTTAACTCTTGTGCGGCTTTTTCGCTAGCATGGGGGGAGGGGAAATACCGGAAGTATATATTAGGTGCAATTATTTCTGTGCTAGCTATTCCCGGAGAAAGTTTAGTTTTACCGCAGTTATTAATGGTAAGTAAAGCCAACCTTGTTGATACCTATGCAGTACAAATTCTACCGGGACTTGCCAATGCGTTCTTTATATTCTTGTTTTATCAATTCTTCAGCAAGATACCAAAAGATCTCATTGACGCAGCAAGAGTGGATGGTTTTAGTCTATTTCAAACCTACCTAAAAATTGCTTTACCTTTGTCAAAACCAGTGTGTGTCACTGTTTGTATTTTACATTTTCTAGGTATTTGGAATAGTTATCTATGGCCCATTATGGTAACTCGTGGTCCAGAAGTTCGTCCATTATCTGTCGCTATGGCTGCATACTTTGGTAGTAATCAAACTCAATGGGGTAACGTTATGGCATTTGCTGTTTGCATGGCCATACCTGTCATTATCTTCTTTTTAATTATTCAGCGTCAATTTATCGCTAGTATTACTGGTTCATCTGTAAAAGGTTAATTTTAATGTCAAGTAAAAATGATTTATATAGACCCGCGATACATTTCTCTCCCGCCTTTGGTTGGCTTAATGATCCCAATGGTTTGGTTTACTCTGAGGGTCAATGGCATATGTTCTACCAGTATTATCCAATGGATACTATTTGGGGACCAATGCACTGGGGACATGCAGTCAGTCAAAACTTGGTAACTTGGCAGCATTATCCAATCGCCTTGGCTCCTGATGAATTAGGTAATATGTTTTCGGGATCAGCGATTGTTGATAAAGCTAATACAAGTGGTCTTTTTGAGAAAGAATCTGAGGCTAATTTGGTGGCTTATTATACTGCAAGCTTGCCAAGCTCAGATACTTCGTTGGCTGATTATCAGACGCAGTGTTTAGCTTATAGTGATGATCAGGGTTTGAATTGGATAAAGTATGAGCAAAACCCTATTTTAAATAATCCTAAAATAGAGTGTTTCCGTGATCCGAAAGTATTTTGGTTTGAGCAAGCTAAGCACTGGGTGATGGTGATTACTCATGGACAATCGATTGGTATTTATTACTCTCAAAATATGGTCGACTGGGAATTAAGCTCTGACTTTGGAGCAGAAGAGGGGCACCATAGTAATGGACCATGGGAATGTCCTGACCTGTTTCCATTGACAGCGCAAAATGGCGTTACTAAATGGATAATGGTTGTCGGTATCGGCGATGGTTGTTATGCCCCTGGCTCAGGTACGCAATATTTTATTGGTGATTTCGATGGTAAAAAATTTACTAACGATGGCCCTGCTGACAAAGTATTGTGGATGGACTATGGACGAGATTATTACGCTACACAAAGTTGGTTTAATGCACCTGATAATAAAAGAATTGCTATTTCTTGGATGAGTAACTGGCGATATGCTCGTCAAACTGAAACAAAAACATTCCGTGGTATTATGACTTTACCTAGAGAATTTAGTTTGATTTTTAATGAAAGTGGCCATTATATTTTGAAACAGTCGTTTTATGAATCGGTGTCTTATTTTTTAAATGAAACAATGTCAAATGATAATGTTGGTGTTTTTCGCGTGAATGGCAAAGTAATGCTTGAAATAGGCGAGGAAATTGAAATCAATTTATTTGAAGAAGACTGCCCACAGTTTATATTCAAGAGGCTTGATGCGAAAACAATTTCTATTATTAATAATCGTCTTTATCTAGGCTCAGATAAAGTTATGGAAGATGAATTTTCTCATAACTATACCTCGAATATCACTAATGAAAAGTTTGAAAATGATCTTGAAATAATAGTTGATAAAGGCGCTGTTGAACTTCTTTTTGCTGATGGTACCTTTAGTATGACTCAACTTTATTTTCCCGATAAAATCGAAAATGAAATTCAAATAACTGGCTCTGGTCGATTTTCATCTATCGCTGAAGATTCCAAATAATATAAGAGTAATAATATGTCAAATTTGAAATTAAGTGGAATAAGTAAGTCTTTCGATGGCATTAAAACCATTCATGATGTTGATCTAGATATTAAAGATGGTGAGTTTGTTGTCTTTGTTGGTCCATCTGGTTGTGGTAAATCTACATTATTAAGATTAATTGCCGGGCTTGAAAAAGTTACAGAGGGTGAAATTAATATAGGAGGCCGAGTTGTTAATGATTTAGAGCCTTCTAAGCGTGGTATATCTATGGTGTTTCAATCATATGCGCTGTATCCACACATGACAGTTCGACAAAATATGAGTGTCGGTCTTAAAGTTGCCGGTTTGAAAAAAAGTGAGATTGAAAGAAAAGTTAATGAAGCGGCTAAAATTTTACAATTAGATGATTTAATGGAGCGTAAGCCCGCACAATTATCTGGAGGTCAAAGACAGCGTGTTGCTATTGGGCGCTCTATTGTTCGTAATCCAGATGTATTCTTATTTGATGAACCGTTATCAAATTTGGATGCCGAGTTGCGTGTAAAGATGCGTTTAGAAATTACTGCATTGCATGAGCAACTTAAAAGTACAATGATCTATGTTACTCATGATCAAGTTGAAGCAATGACTATGGCCGATAAAATCGTTGTATTAAAAGAGGGTAGAGTCGTGCAAGTTGGTTCTCCTCTGGAATTATATAATAATCCAGTTAATCAATTTGTTGGCGGTTTTATAGGCTCACCAAGAATGAATTTCATTGCTGCTTCTTTTCATAAACAAGAAGGCAAGAATATTACATTAAAAACAAAGACTGGTGAAAATGTTGACTTTGCCCTGGACACGGATACGACACTAAAAAATGATCCCCTATCAATTGGCATTCGTCCTGAACATATTGCGTTAGGAAATAAATATTCAGTTAAAATTAGGTTGAAAATAAAGGCTATCGAATTGCTTGGAGGGACAAGTTATGTTCATGGAAGTCAAGAAAATGGTGAAGACTTAATTATTGAAATAAAATCAGAGAATATGCTAGAACGTCACAAAGAATATGATTTTTCTTTTTGTCCTTCACGCTGCCATGTTTTTGACCATTTAGGTAATGTAATTAAACTTGCTAGAAATTAACTTTATTTGAAGTAAATGGCGGAAGTGATTTTCTTCTTTTTCTCTGAGGAAAACCAAGGTAGTTAGGGAACATGGGATCAAGCCTGGTTGCTTTCCAATAAGCTATTTCATACAGTTCGATGTATTCTAAAATGTAGTTTTAGAATACATCGAACGCTAACTTAGGGCGTTAGTACCTAAATTCCCTTTCATTTTACGGATTAACCTGTTGCAGAGCGCATCAGCTGGTCAAGTTGTAGCAGATCTTTAAAAGCAAAAAGACCGCAAGTTTATTGTCATTTTAAAATAAGCCTTTATAGACTTCTTTTCTAAAGCCGAATAGGCATTTCAGTATTCTAAACATATACTTAACTTTCGCTCGGATGCTCGCTTTTAAGTACTCAGTTCCGGTTTTTGGTTGAGCTAGCGGCTCCGATGATCGTCGCATCAACGGTCGATCGTTTCTTAAAGTAAGTGCCCGAGTCAGACAAGTCACTCGTTTACTCCTATAAAGAGCGTACGACTATGCTTTTCGGAGAGAAGGCTTCACAGGAGTGAGTAAGCAAAACTATTTCATACTGCTGACATATCGCATATTCCCTAGGATGTAGATTCTTTTTTAGGAAAAAAGCGGCGAATTTGTTACAGTCTGTCGTTAGTCAAAAATAAGGTAGCACCTCTGTATTATGCCCATTAGAAATTTATTCGGTTCATTGCCTACTTTTGCAGTTGAACCTGACCAATTCCAAGTTCTGCAATCTGCCCTTAGTTTTCGAGAATATTTGTTAGAAGCTATCCATAACGCGACGTCGAGAATTTATCTTGTTGCGCTTTATCTCGAAAATGATGAAGCGGGCAGGGAGGTTTTGACAGCGGCTTATGAAGCCAAACAGCGTAATCCTGAGTTAGATATTATTATTTGTGTGGATTGGCATCGTGCTCAGCGCGGTTTGATCGGCGCAGAAAAAGCCAAAGGCAATGCCGCTATGTATCAGGCGTTTGCTGAAAAATATGAGCATGCAATTCCTGTTTATGGTGTGCCGGTTCGTAATCGTGAAGTGTTTGGTGTTTTGCATTTAAAAGGTTTTGTCATCGATGATGCGGTGATATACAGCGGTGCGAGTTTAAACAACGTTTATCTGCATTATCAGGATCGCTATCGATTTGATCGGTATCATGTTATTCAGAATCCATCGCTGGCAGACAGCATGGCGGGATTCATTCGTAAAGAGATGATCCAAAATCCTGCGGTGAATAATCTTGCTGAAACGGATTTACCTTCAACGAAAGAGCTTAAATCCACAATTCGGCAGTTTAGAATCTCGCTGGGTAAGTCGTCTTATAGTGGCGAAAAGCAAGTGGTAGGTGATCATCAGGTGGCGGTGACGCCTATGGTTGGCGTGGGTAAGCGTAACAATGTGCTTAACCAAAAAATTACTGCGTTGTTGGCGGATGCGAAACAAGAGATCGTGCTTTGTACGCCGTATTTTAACCTTCCTAAAGTGGTGTTGAGAGAAGTGAAGCGTGCTATTAAGCGTGGCGTGAAGGTTCATGTTGTGGTGGGGGATAAAACCGCCAACGATTTTTATATCGCGCCAGATCAGCCTTTTAAAGCTATTGGTGGTTTACCGTATTTGTACGAGATGAATTTGCGTAAGTTTGCTCGCGCTAATGAAAGCCATATTGCGTCGGGTGGTTTGTCTATTCATTTATGGAAGCACGACAACAATAGTTATCACCTAAAAGGGCTTTGGGTAGATCGTCGTACCATGTTGCTAACAGGCAATAATGTGAACCCAAGAGCGTGGGCGCTTGATTTGGAAAACGGCTTATTGATTGAAGATCCAAATCAGCATTTGCTAGCTAAGTTCACTGCTGAGTTTGATAATATTCATAAGTATACGCAGCGAATCTCATCTTACAGTCAGCTTGAAACCATTCATGATTATCCAGTGAAAATCCAAAGGCTGCTAAAAAAAGTTATTCGAACACGGGCGGATAGATTACTTAAGCGGATTTTGTAGTTTTTGAGTGTGTTCTTTCTTAATTAAAGGGGTGAAGCTGTATGCTTCAACCCTTTTTTATTTGATCTAATTCTGATTAATATCCAGCTGTATAGAGCCAATTCCCTCGATAGCACCGATGATTCTGTCTCCTTGTACTACGGGACCGACACCGTCTGGTGTGCCTGTGTAAATTAAATCACCCGGTTGTAGGTGATAGAACTTAGACAAATGAGCGATGATCTCACGCACGTTCCAAATCAAAAGGTTGATATCCGATGCTTGTTTTGTCTTACCATTGACTGCTAGCTCTATTTTACCTTGGGTAATGAAGCCCGTTTTTTTAATCGGAATTATAGGGGCCAGTATGGCGGATTCTTCGAAGTCTTTACCTAAATCCCATGGTCGACCGGTTTCACGGGCTTTTAATTGTAGGTCACGACGTGTCATGTCTAGTCCACAGGCGTAGCCGAAGATGATGTCTTCCGCTTGTTCTTCAGTGACGTTAAAACCTTCCTTGCCAATGGCAACAACAAATTCCATTTCATAATGATAGTTGGCAGTTTGTGGTGGATAGTTGATGCTTGAACCACTGGACACGTAAGTGCTGGCGTCCTTGATAAAGTAAAAAGGTTCCTGTGTAGTTTTATCAACAGCGACGCCCATTTCTGCTGCGTGGGCGTGGTAATTGCGGCCAACACAAAAAATCCTATGTATTGGAAATAGATTGTCTGAATCAGCAATTTTAGCTAAAACGGGTTCTTTGGCAGGAAACGCAAGTTTGTTCGTCATGATTTTGTCCTTTTATTAAATACAATTGAGGCAGAATAAACCGATTAAAAAATACCAAGATAACGATGAAGAGGAGCTTCGTCAGCGGTAATGATGAAAGCTGGTTCGGTGGTAGAGGCATTGCTTATGGTTATTTCTGTGTAACCAGGAGCGCTAAGGGTGTCTTTTTCTGTCCAATGGATAGAGTCATTGGTATCGACTTTTAGTGAGCCTTGGCCTTCTACAATATGAAAAACGCATGCTGTGGTGCGTTTGGGTATTGGTAAGGTTTCCCCAGGACGTAACATCATAGCTCCGAATCCAATACTCGGGAATAAACTGGAGCCTGTTTCAGGATTCACATAAGTAATACGTAACGGTCTATCACCATAGTGTTGTGCCATTTCCAGAAGACAAGCGCGGGTTTTTGTCCATGGATATCGCAACATAGGGGAGTCTACACTTGCTCGCTGGAAGTCAAATTCAGGTACTACGCCAGCGGCACTGTATTCAGCAAATGATTTGTCTCGTTCTAAGGTTGTAGTTTGAGGTTTTCCCTCGATTGCCCAAGAGCTTTCTAATTGATACATCAGGGGTAAATCTAAAATATCCAACCAAACAATAGCAGTGCCTCCATCATGCTGATGCTGATGCCATTTGCCTGATGGTGTCAGGATTAAATCCCCCCTTTCCATAATGCAAGGTTCGCCATTGACAATCGTCGTCGCTCCTTTGCCTTCAATGATGATGCGTACCGCATTCGGAGTGTGACGATGGTTAGGAGCGGTTTCACCAGGCAAAATCAATTGCAGGCCCATGTAAATACTCGGAGTAGCTTGCATGTTAGCGAGCCCGTGGCCTGGATTAGCCAATACCAACACTCGACGCTCAGCTTTTTCTATTGGCGTTAAATCACCAGCTTCAATCAACAAGGGACGAAGCTTATCAAAACGCCAATTTAGCGTTTGTGTTTTACGACTTGGGACTTTATGGGGCAAAACTGCTCGCATATTTGGCCACAATGGCACCAAATTCAATTCTGTTAATTTGTCGCGATAGGATTGAGGTAAATCCTCTAAAGTTCCTAATGATTGCATATGACTCTCCTCGTATTTGGATGTGTCGGTGTTTCGATAATGTTGTTTAATTCATGCTCTTTAATTCATGTAATCGGGTTGTTGATCCGGTGCAGCTTGTTGAAAAGCAGGCTGCTGCTGGCAATGCTCATATACAGCTAATACCTTAGGAAAAGTCGATAGATCACAACCGAAGCGCAAAGCATTAGCGACTTGTGGGACTAGACAGCAATCGGCTAGAGTTGGTTGTTCTCCAAAACAATAAGAACCGTGACCATGTCTCGTTAGTAGTGTTTCTACTGCAGTAAAGCCTTCATTAATCCAATGTTGGTACCAGTCATTTTTTTGTTCGTCACTAATGCCAAATTCTTTTTTCAAATACCCTAGAATGCGTAGGTTGTTGACTGGATGCATATCACAGGCAATGACATTGGCTAGCTCTAGTACTCGGCTTCGATCCATGTTGTCTGCGGGAATAAGTCTTGGAATAGGATGGGTTTTATCCAAATAGTCGATGATAGCCAGGGATTGGCTGAGCGTTTGCTCATCATCGGTAATGAGCACAGGTACACCTTTTGATGGATTTATACGCATGTAATCCATGCTGGATTGCTCACCAATGCGGATGTTTATTCCATGGTGCTGATAATCTAGTCCCTTTAGGGCTAAAGCGATACGAACTCGATAGGAGGTCGAACTGTTGAAAAAATTATATAAATACATAGCTGCTTCCTAAGATTGAGTCTGTTTAGATGACGCCTGAGACGTTGCCTTATTAACGAGAAGAGTTGCGCAAAGTAGAGTAGCTAATAGAGCCAGACCTGCCACCTTTGGAGCAATTGGCGTATCACCGCCTTGTAAATTTGGCAGTAAAAATAAGCCTCCCGCGATGACAAAACCAAATCGAAATACGAGGTTTAGTTTATTTTTGAAGTAACCCGCAAAGCCTACCGATACAGCCCAAACACCGATCAGTGCGCTCATCACTGTAATGACAATTTGTGATGTCTCTCCGATTAATAAGAGTGACGGCGTTGTGACAAACAAGAATGGGATAATGTATGCCGTCCAACCGAGTCTCATTGAGGTCAATGCTGTTTTCATTGGATTTGCCTTGGCAATGCTGGCAGCAAAGAAGGCGCCAATGGCTATCGGCGGTGTCACCATGGACATCATGCCCAGATAGAAGATGAACAGATGTGCTGCAATAGGTTCTACACCAACTTGAATTAATGAGGGCGCGACTAAAACAGCGAGCAATAAATACACGCCGACGGTTGGCATTCCCATACCGAGTACGATGCAAACCACAGCAGAAATGACCAGTAAGAGGAATAGATTGCCTTGTCCTAATTCGACCAAGAAATAGGTTAATCCGAAGCCTAAGCCGGTGATATTTAGTATGCCGATAATGAACCCTGCAGCGGCACCAATCATGATGATATCGACAATAGAATGCCCAGTTTCCTCTAGGCTGCCCAAGATGTCTTTAGCGCCCATGCGTTTGCCCTTATAACCTTTTAATACACCAACAATTAGTGCACCAAGAGCACCCCAAAGGGCGGCCGTTTCCGGACGTTGGTTAAAGCTAAAGAGGGCTAAAATTACGGCAGCGAAAGGAATGATAAAAATCCAACCTTGTTGTAGAACCTTTCTTTTAGAGGGAATAAGTGCAGGATCAATCGGTTTGATTTGTTCTTTTGCCGCTTCTAAATCTACTTGGATATACAGTGCTGCATAGTAAAGAATGGCAGGTACCAAAGCGGCAATGACCACCTCGCTATAACCAATTTGCAGGAATTCTGCCATCAAGAAAGCCACAGCACCCATTACAGGAGGCATAATTTGCCCACCCGTTGATGCAACAGTTTCAATGGCGGCTGCCGTGTGAGGTTTGAATCCACCTTTTTTCATCATACGAATAGTGACGACACCTGTAGCCACAATATTCGATACAACGACGCCGGAAATGGAGCCAAATAACGCTGAAGCGATAGTGGCGATTTTGCCTGAACCACCTTTGCTTCGACCCATTAGAGCTAAAGCAATATCATTGAAAAAGTCAGCTCCACCAGAACGAAGTAACAGCTGCCCGAATAAAATAAAGCCAATAACAATGGTGGCCGCTACGTTAAGGGTTAACCCTAACATACCGTTAGTATCGACACCTAGATAAACGAAGAGTCTATCTAGGTCAATGTCACGTGTTTGTAGAGGGCCTGAAAGATGGCTTCCTAGTAGGGCGAATACCATAAATAGCATGACGACAATGACTAAGGTGAGCCCAACTACTCGTCTTAATCCTTCCAATACCAGAACAAATAGTATGGCGGAAACTGCTAAGGCATCTAAAGGAAGATCGAGTTGTCGCTCAACAAGATCAGGATATTGCACTGCTAAATATAGACTGGTGATCAAACCGAGTAGCGCAAGCAGACCATTTAGGCTGCGTTTTAATTGGCTACTTTGGGGTTTTAGAAAGACCAGCGCTAAGCTGATCCCCAAGATCACCGCTAGATATTGCTCAGTATAAATTGCAATTCCTAAGCGGCTGAAAAGATCAGCGGCAAAAGCAATGGCGGCGAGGGCGATTAACACCCCTAAGCCATTTCTTAATACTGATATCATCGCAGGCTCGTGAATAACAACTTCTTGAGTTGATGATTCCGTGTTCATTTAAAGCACCTTTTACTGAAGTAAATAAGAGTACTGATGGTTAAAAAGAGAGGTATTACTCCTGCCAAAGGCCTTTTTCTTTGAAGTAACGAATCGCACCTGGGTGGTATTGAATTCCGGGATAGTTTTTGTTTGGTGTATTAATAGCTAATGTTTTAAAGCCTGGGTAAAGCTGTACCAAGGCGTCTTTGTTTTCCAAAATGGCTTTTACCATTTGGTAGACTTGCTCATCAGAGACTTTGTCATTGACGACTAAGACGTTATCCCATGTCAGCATGTTTATGGTTTTGTCGATGCCAACTAGATGCGGTGCAGGTTTAATTTCTGAAAAATAAAAAGCAGGGCGTATTTTTAGTACTGCGTCGAGCGCCGCTTGATCCGCGTTGACAGGAAGAAAGGTGACGCCACCAACAGACGCATCAACTTCCGCCACTTTGGGTCCACCTACAGCAAAATAAGTTGCATCTAAACGATTGGCGGAAAGATTGTCAGCAGCACGAATTAAGTCAGGAACAGGAACTTGTTGAACATCGTCCCAAGTTAAGCCGCCAGTTGCCAACATGGCCTCCATGTGAGGACGACCAATTGGAAAAGCATTCCAACCTGATGCAACGCGTTTACCTTTTAAATCTGCAATCGTATTTATGCCCGCGTCTTTACGGACAAAAATGCCAATAGGTTGAGGGCTGATTCGTAGGGCAATTCTTAAGTGGTCGCGTTTTTTACCCTTGTAATCTGCTTCGCCTTGGGCAGCCACTATGGCATCGTTTACATCATTAATGGCAAACTCGGCCAAGCCTTGATTTACCGCATCCATCATGGCGCGGTTGCCGCTATAGGGCTGAACCACTAAATTAATGTTTTCTTTGGATCTGCCTACATTGGCTATGCCATTACTCATCGTGTTCCAAACAGAACCTTGTGGCGGTGACGCAATAGACAAAATTTGTGCAGAGGTATTGGCTGATAGCAGCGTGATTGAGCAAGTCGTAAGAACTGCTAATAGTGATTTTTTCATTGTTTCTCTCCAGATTATTTATATTTATTGTTTGCTGGTTTGCCAGTGATATCACAGCAGATGTTATAAGCATCAGACAGTAAATATCGTTAACTAAATCTTAGGAAAACCTGCCCGTTTTCCGTTCTAGTTACATAGGTTTTAATGTCTTCTGTTAGCGGTTCGCTCATGGCTTTACCGCTTTTTATACAGAACCGTCCTTGATGAAGAGGGCATTCAATTTCCCCATCTTCCAAGAAACCATCGCTTAACAAGGCATGCCCATGTGTGCAGATATTGTCTGTAGCGAAGATTTCATCTTCTACTTTATAAAGTGCTATCTGGTGGCCATTTACAGTGATACCAATAACGTCATCTTCGGGAATATCGTTAATACTGATCGTATTTATCCAATTTTCGCTCATAGGGACCTCGACTTATCCTTATGTTTTTAAGTGAGTTAGATGGGGTAAATTAACGAGTTGAGGATCATCTCGTTATCAAAAATACAGAGGCGGGATTCAATCTGAATACCATCATCTGTTATCCGCAAGCGATCGAGATAACGACCTACGTTGTAGACTTCTGCAATACCATCATTTTTGGTTCGGAAAACGGTGTAATTTGCTTGTGATTCAATAACACCTTTATCAGATTCACTGAGAATTAATGGTGATGACACCATATGCAATTGATGGTAAGGGTCGTGAAATATTGTTTCCGTGATGCCATAAATACGGTCTTTCAGCATGCCTTTACTGGTTAGCGAAAGCGCTGCCATTGGCAAGTTTCTGTCATAGTTTTCACGAGCTTGAATCTTGTAGACACAATCCTCTGCGAACATATCGAGCCATGCAGTCCAATTAGCTTGATCCACTACGGCGGCGTAGGTTTGATAGAACTGAGTCAGCTTTAGATAGTTTTTAGTTGTTATTAGCGTTGTTTTCATGGCTATACTCCCATCACTTTGCGCCAGTAGGCATACATGCCTCGGATTAAGGTTTCAGAGACCATGTGATCGGTTTCTTCTATGTCTTTACCGCCAAGTTCTGCAAGTGACCTATGGAAGGGTTTTTGTTCAAAGCCCTGCTGGGAAAATTCAATAACCTCACCGTCATCGGCCGAAACAAAACCTGCTGGGCCAAATAAATTAGCTTGACGTAAACGGCGTTCAGTCATTTCTGGAGTGTCGTCTTCATAACCGAAATGCGTCCAGACAAAATCGAACGAGCCATGCCCATTGGGTTGAATGTGGCGCGTACTGACACTGTTAACTTGTTGTTGCAGAATGACACTAGGGAATAGGGTCATCATTACTGCTGTAGGACCGTCCCACCATGGCTCCACTTCAACATCCAGGAAGCTCGGATCATTGAGTTGCATGGATTCTTTAAAACTAGAGACATTGGTGGTTTGGGTGTCTTTACCACCTGAACCGCGAGTTGAAATCATTGCCGCATGACGAAAATGTTCATCCATTTTGAGTTCTGAGCGATTATCTGCACGCCATAAGCCAAAAGTGACAAACCAAGTATGCAATAAGCCAGGATGATAAGGATCTTTGATATTTTCTTGCATGAGTTTCCAGTTACCTGGAATGCGTTGTTTGTTGTAACCCAATAAAGTGAGTTTTCGACCATTAAACATGCGGTCAAAATAAGACAACATAGTAGGACCAAGGAAGGCTTCGAAAGATTCCACATCATGATCAAAACTGGCGAATACCACACCACCACGTTCTGCTACTAATAATTTGGTTAGCCCATGATCGGAGGTTTTAAAGTCTTTTGACATGCCGCCTTTTACTTTGCCGTCTTGCTTGACGCCACGACGAAAAGGAACGCCTTGAAGATTGCCTTCTAGGTCGTAATTCCACTGATGATAGGGGCAGGTGAAGCTTTTAGTGTTGCCATGCTTTTCACGGCAAAAACGCATGCCGCGGTGGGCGCAGACGTTTTCTACCACATAAATGCTGTTATCTTCATGGCGTACCATAATGACTGAGCGTTCACCAATCACGGTACGTTTGAAATCGCCTGGTTGTGGGATTTCTGCTTCTAATCCTACATAGCACCAATGATTCTTGTAGAAGAGCTTTTCAAGTTCTTGCTTGTGTATGTCTTCGTTTGTGTAAGCCCAAAATGGAATTCGACTCGTGTCTTCATGGTCCCAAATTGGCGTCATTGGAATGCGATTTTCCTGACTCATTTTGTTCACCCTTTTTTGTCTTTATTGTGGGTTGGATTTTGTCCTTTAAAGAAATGACTGGTTTTCTGTAAAGGCATTATTTGGATTCAAAAATTAGAAATACTGGCTTATACCCCACTCGGGTAAAATGCATCGGCGTATATCCGCTCGATGTCTGCACCGCGCTTAGTGCACGCCAAGGACGCAGCTTCTACCATGGCGGGAGCACCAGCTAAGTAGATTCGCCAGTTTTTAAGTTCGGGAAAATGAGCCGCGATGGCATCAGTCACCAAACCACGGAAAGAGGTGCTATTGGGTTTGGTATGATCTAAAGCGATTAGGTATTGGAAATTTGAGTATTCAGTAGCCAAGCAATTCAAATAGTCCAAGCCGTATAAATCTTCTTCGGTGCGGGCTCCAAATACCAAATGAATGTCGTTTTTCATACCAGATTCTAATGCACCACGAACAATTGAAAGAATGGGAGCAAGCCCTGTTCCAGTTGCGACACACAGCATAGGGTCGTTATTTTTACGTCTTAGGTAAGAGGCGCCAAGAGGACCATTGAGTTTGATTGATGCACCAATTTCTATGTGTTCATCTAGTTTTGATGTGACTCGGCCATTGGGAACAAGACGTATATGGAATTCTAGTAAATCGTCTTCTGTTACCCCTGCCATTGAGTAAGAGCGGGTTCCGTCTTCACGCCAGAAAGTGAGGCTAGCAAATTGTCCTGGAGAATAGTCGAAGCCTTTGTTGATTTTGAGCTTAAGGCTACGAACGTCATTGGATAACACATCGTAAGCAACAATTTGGGCTTTTACTGTTTTGGTTGGGTGCGTAATGATTTCATCTGGCTCAGGTATCTCAATGATTGAATCGGTTTCAATACGGCTTTGGCAGGCTAAAACAAATTGACCATGTTGGGCCAAACGGCCTTCTGCAGCGGATGGTCCGCTTACAGTACCTTCAATTACTTTACAGCGGCAGGTACCACAACGGCCAGATAAGCAACTATAGGAAATAGGAATCTGATTTTCCAAAAACGCTTCTAGCAAGGTGCTGCCTTGAGTAGCTGTTATCGTTTTATTGGTAGGCTTAATTAAAATTTCCATCTTCGCTCTTACTTATTATTGTTTGATTTATGTGCGATGCTTTTTCATAAACGGACTATAGAAGTTGTAGAGATATTCAGATATAAAATAATCCTAATAATGTATATTCACGACAGTGAGATCTCTAACATGATTCGCCTGCAAGATATTGATTTAAACCTGTTGGTTGTTTTTCAACTAATGTATCGAGAACGTAAGACTGGGCTAGTGGCAGAACAGCTTGGATTAACTCAGCCTGCAGTAAGTAATGCCCTAGCCAGATTAAGGTTGGCGTTAAATGATGAGCTGTTTGAACGAACGGCACGTGGTATGAGGCCCACTCCATTTGCCGACAGTATTGCGGAGTCTGTTGGCTATGCGTTAAGCACATTACAAGACGGCTTAAATTATCAGGAACGTTTTGATCCGCTTTCGAGTGATCGATCCTTTTGCATTAATATGACGGATTTAGGTGAGATTTATATGTTGCCAAGATTGATGGCGTATCTTGCTGAACATGCACCTAATATTTCGGTCAGTACTGTAAGAGATCAAGGGCAATCACTTAAAGAGGAATTAGAAACAGGAAGTGTGGATCTTGCGATTGGGCTTTTGCCTCAGCTAGAAGCGGGTTTTTATCAACGAAGACTATTTGATCAAGATTATGTTTGTTTGATGCGTAAAGGGCATCCCTATGCAGAAGAGACTCTTACTTTAGAAAGCTTTTCAGAATCGGAACATATTATTATAGAAGCTCAAGATACAGGGCATGGGCGAGTAGAAAAGTTATTGGCTAAAAGTGGTATTTTGCGAGTCAGTAAATTGAAGTTACCGCACTTTATTTCTGCTCCGTACATTGTTGCGAAAACAGATCTAATTGCTACAGTGACCGAGAAACTTGCCTTACAAACAGCCGAAAATCTTGGGTTGATCGTTAAGCCGCACCCAGTTGATATTCCTCCAGCACAGATCAATATGTTTTGGCATCGTCGCTATCACCAAGATACAGGCAACATTTGGTTTCGTAATCTGATTTTTGAATTGTTTTCAGAATAATTTTATAAAAAAGCAAAAAACAAAAAGCGAATCAAACGATTCGCTTTTTGTTTTTCTAGAGGGACTAGAAAAAGATTTGGGCTATTTGAACATGTTCGAATTACTTGGCTTTTAGATTTTTCTGCATAGTGGATGAGTACCAGTCTAAAAAGTTGATAACACCAAATTCATAGGTTTCTGAGTAAGGACCAGGTTGGTAACCAATCGAGTTGATCCCTAACTGGTTGCGCTCGCCGAGAATTTTGTCTTGTTCGTTGGTGGCGTCCCACACTTTGCGTAGGGTATCTGTCTCGTAGTCTATGCCTTCTACGGCGTCTTTATGGACGAACCATTTGGTGGTGACGATGCTTTCTTGGGCCGAAACAGGTAATACGCGGAACACAATAAAGTGGTCTGACTGCATGTGGTTCCACGAGTTTGGTAAATGCAAAATACGCATGGAACCAAGTTCGCGGTTTTGAATTCTTCCAAGTGGTAACGAGCAAGCGGAAGAGCCGTCTATGGTCATTACTTTCGTGCCTTTTTTGAGCGGCATCCGCACGATGCGGTTACGTTGCACTTCACCAAAGCTTTTTAGCTTGTGAGGAATGCCTTCTTTATCCCATTGTGCAGCTTGAGCATTGTAATGATCGTGAAAGTCTTGTGGTGCGCGAGGATCTTCTGTGTCGTCCCATTCTAGTAGTGTTTGTAGTAACTCTGGGTGACTTCCAGCGCAGTGATAACACTCGCGGTTGTTTTCGAGTACCAATTTCCAGTTAGCGCGTTCATACATGGTGGATTCGACCGCTAATTTGGTGCTTTCCACGTCGTAGGGCTCCATGTATTCGTCTAGCGTTGCTAAGAATTCGTCAAATTCGTCGGTTGGTTCAGTCTTACCTAGACAAACAAAGATGAAGCCACCGCCTGTTTTGCAAAACGCTGATTTTAGGCCGTGTTGCTTCAAATCGAACTCTTTATTCATTTCTGTGCCAGCAAACAGTAAGTTGCCTTTGAGGTCGTAAGTCCATTGGTGATAAGGACAAACGAGGTTGGCAACCTTGCCTCTGTGTTCGGTGCAAAGTATTGAGCCGCGGTGTCTACAAGTGTTGTGGAAGGCGTTCACGTTGCCTTCGCCGTCACGCAGAATCAACACTGGGTTTTGTCCAATTTCGACGGTTATATAGTCGCCTTTTTTTGGGATCTCACTAGTCATGCCCACAAATAGCCATTCTTTTTGAAAGACTTCTTCCATGTCGATTCTGAACATGTGTGGGTCGTTATAAAGCTGTGCGTCGAGTGAATAGTTGCTAGGACGTTTTTCTAGCAAGTCTGTCATGGCTGTTTTGGCTTCATCTAAGGAAGCATGGCGAACATTCAGTAGGTCGTGTTGATTCATCTTTCTGGGCCTTAATGACAAAAAGATTGATGGAATGCGTCTTTTGACTACGAGGCTATAGTCGCTTAATCAATAGGGAAAGAAATGACCATTAACGACAAGAGTTGATACATAAATCGACTCTCAATCGCTTGAGGTACCTAGTCTTGATCTAGCCTTGGCTGCCCTGAGCAACTAATTGTCGCGCAGAGTTAACTTACATTGATCAACAGGACCCAGAATGGCTCAAAACGGTGCCGCTCTTTGTAAGTCAAAGAGTAGATGCTCAACTTCAGGCACTTTACTTTAGGTGTGTGAATTTAATTAAGAGATTTCAATATGACTAACTCTTCTACTATGGTGAACGCTGATTATTTAGCACCTGTAAATACTCAGACTTGGGTAAATGGACGTCACAATGTTCGTTGTGTGAAGGTGATTCATGAAACATGGGATGTGCGCACGTTTTGCTTTATGGCGCAGCAACCGGTTATGTTCTTTTTTAAACCGGGACAATTTGTCACTTTAGAGTTGGAGATCGAAGGCAAGCAGGTGATGCGCTCTTACACGATTTCGAGCTCGCCTTCTGTGCCTTATAGCTTTTCTATTACGGTAAAGCGTGTGCCTGGTGGGGAGGTGTCGAATTGGCTACATGAGAATATGTCGGTCGGTTCTGAACTGGCAGTACATGGTCCTGTAGGTCAGTTTAATTGCATCGATTTTCCTGCTGAGAAAGTCTTGTTACTGTCTGGTGGTGTTGGGATTACGCCAGTTATGTCCATGGCGCGCTGGTGGTTTGATACTAATGCGGATGTGGATATTACCTTTATTCACAGCGCGCGTTCGCCAAGGGATGTGATCTATTCTCGTGAGTTAGATCATATGGCGGCGCGATTAGACAATTTTGGTTTGTATTTGATTGTTGAACGCATGGAGAACGGTCTGCCTTGGCAAGGATATCGAGGCTATTTGGATGCTTATAAACTCGATATGATTTCCCCCGATTTTATGGAGCGAGAGATTTACTGTTGTGGCCCTGCGCCTTATATGAAAGCGATTCGTGCGCTGCTTCTCGATCGTGGCTTTGATATGTCGCACTATCATGAAGAATCTTTTGGTGCGACACCTGTCAATGTCGTGGAAGATGCCATTGAGCAAGCAGAAGTGGCTCAGGCGGAAGCCGATGCAGTTAATCAAGAGGACTTATTGCGCGTTGAGTTTATGGGCAGTGGTAAGAGTATTCAGGTCCTTGCGGGGGAAACCTTGCATAATGCTGCGGCAAAACTAGATCTCATGATCCCGAAAGCCTGTGGTATGGGGATTTGCGGAACTTGTAAAGTTTTGGTGAAAGAGGGCGAAACCCAGATGGATCATAATGGCGGGATTACCGACGATGATATTGAAGCAGGCTATGTTTTGTCTTGTTGTACGGTGCCTAAATCAAACGTGGTTGTGGAATATTAGAGATAGGTGAATTTTTATTAAATAAGCGTTCAATAAAAGCGCGATCTTGTTCTATATTAGTGCATGGTGTTATGTTCTACGTGTTGGTCTTTATTGAGGGTTAGGATGATTTACTCTCTAGAGTCGATAGGCATTGTGTGAATATACAATGTGATACCTTGGATTTTGTATCTCCTTAAAAATAATAAAGTGTTTTTACGGTTATTAGGAATGTCATCTAGAAATATGGTCTAGATTTTGCCTAGTAGTTAAGAAGCACAAATATGAGGACACTAATATGGTAATGGCAAATAACGCTACGCTCGCTTTTGATGCAAGAAGCACAACGAAGGTAGGTTTTCTATTGCTTGATCATTTTACGATGATTGCGCTTGCCTCTTCTATTGAACCGCTGCGTATGGCGAATCAGTTATCGGCAGAAGAACTCTATAGTTGGAGTTTGATTTCTGAAAATGGCCAGCCGGTTACCGCCAGTGACGGCTTGAGTTTGACACCTGATATGTCGATTGAAGACAGTACGGAGTTTGACCTCATTATTGTTGCTGGTGGTATCGATATTACTCGTACTTTTACCGCGAAGCAGGTTTCTTGGCTAATGAAACAATCGCGTAAAGGTGTCCAGCTTGGTGGTATTTGTACTGGCGCTTACGTGCTTGCTTATGCTGGCTTGTTAAATGGCTATCAGTGTAGCGTGCATTGGGAGTGTTTAACTGCTCTACAAGAAACCTTCCCCAAAGTTAACTGTAATAACAAGCTGTTCTCCATCGATAAAGATCGTCTGACGTCATCTGGTGGCAGTGCACCAATGGACATGTTTTTAAACATGATGACCAAGCAGCATGGTCCTAAATTATCTAATGCGATCTCCGATATGTTTATTTGTGATCGTATTCGTAATGAATCCGATCAGCAGCGTATGCCAATGCGTCAGTTTAATAGTGCAGGTGTTTGCACGCCGAAGCTGGTGGATGTGATCGAGTTAATGGAAAACAACTTGGAAGAACCCATTGAGCTAGATGAATTGGCGACTTTTGTTGACGTATCTCGTCGTCAAATTGAGCGCATGTTTCATCGCCATTTAGATTGTTCTCCGTCACGCTTTTATTTACGCCTGAGACTCGAACGAGCGCGTAAATTATTAAAACAATCGAATATGTCGATTGTAGAAATCTCCATGGCGTGTGGCTTTATCTCGACACCGCATTTTAGTCGCTGTTATCGAAAACACATTGGCGTATCGCCTCGTGATGAACGAAAAATTGCCTGGAAAGGTGAGGCGTCTGAGTCGCTTAAAATCGAAAAAGATGATGCGATTGTCTATATTCCTCATGCCCATGATGCGTTAAATCATTCGCATACTGAACCGAGTTATGGATCTGTTGCTGTTTAGGTTTACTGACTTAACATATTGAAAAGGAGCCTTAATCGGCTCCTTTGTTTATGTCTTGCTCTAAAACACGTTTAGTAAAGTAGAAATCAAAGTTATGGTTTGTTTTCGCAATACATAAGATCTTCTTTTCCTGTTGTGTTTCTTTCCTCACATAACCAATTTGAATACACAATATGATCATTATCAGATTGCACGATGAAAAACGGCTTGTTTTGTGCTGGTAACCAAGAGCTTAAATCTGTTGAGCGCTGTTTCGCTTTACCAGATGAATAGTATTGACCAGAGAACGGGCGCTTATGCAGATAAAATAAATCGCTTTGCGTGGCTTCTGGCTGTTGTTTCCAAACGGCAAGTATTTTGTTTTCAGAGCGGTTTGGTATTAAATCAAAATGCAATACGCTGATTAGAACGATAAGTAAAAATGGCGTTATGAATCCGACTTTGTAGAGCCAGTTTTGTAATGGTCTTTGCTTATGAAGATGCGCTAATAACAGCGCCATTGCTGGCAATGCAGGCATTACGTAGCTCGCTAAAATGTTGCCGGAAAAACTGAACAGAATCATCGGTGACAACATCCAGAATAATAAGAAAGTGCCGAAACCATCTGAGCTTTCTTCAACATCTTTGTCGTCTCTAATAGAGCGAATCCATTGCCATATAATAAGGGGACTCCAAGGTAGCATAGAAGCTAACGCGTAAACCCAAATAGTGCCGCGAGTTCTTTCGTGTGCGCTGCCATACAAATCCCCTTGCCAGCCGCTGACAATGAAACGTTTTATGTGTTCACCGACGATGAAGTAATCTAGAAAACCTGGCGTTTTATATTCAGCAATGGCGTACCAAGGCACAGTAATAACGAGAAAAAGTAATGTGCCATATCCCCAAGGTAGAATGTTCCATAGTCTTTTCCAGCGGCCATTAGGAGTCAACCAAATAGTTAAACTTATGCCAATCAATACAATCGCCAATGGGCCTTTTGATAACATGCCTAATGCTAAACCGATAAAGAATAAATAGCCCCAGATCTTGCCTTTATTACTCCAAGCTTGCCAAAAGCTAATCATGCTTAGGGCGATAGAAAAGGTGAGGGCCGTATCAGTCATTACCGCGCCACTTAATACGATAAACGAGACGGTAGAGGCTAATATGCTGGCAGAAAAAATGCCCATTACTGAAGATTGAAAGTGGTCTTTTGCCAACTTGTAAACTAACCAAATAACCGCTAATCCAACAATCAGGTGTGGTACTCGTGCGGCAAATTCATTGACGCCAAATAGGCTAAATCCAAGACTACTTAACCAAGTGAAAATTGGCGGTTTTCCCCAAAATGGCACATTGTAGTCAAACATCGGCGTGATCCAGTTGCCAGTTTCAAACATGATGCGTGCCATTTCGCCATAACGTGCTTCGGTGGTGTCCATTAACGGATAAAGAGATAAAGAAATAAAACGCAATGCCAAACAGCTAATTAATAGTATCAGCAGTAATTTGGCCGAGGGTAATGAGTAGGTCGGTTGTTGCATTATTCAGAGTCCGAGTATTTGAACGTGGGTTTTGTCATAGCGTCTTCCATGAGTACATACAACGGTCGTTGTTTGGACTCAATAAACAACCGTCCAACGTACTCGCCTAGTACACCAATGGATAAAAGCTGAATACCACCTAAAAATAAAACGACGAGTATTGTCGATGGATAACCTGCAACTGGATCACCCCAGACGATGGTTTTGGTGAAAATAATCAGAGCCATAATAAAGGCGATAGCTGATGTGGTTAATCCTGCCATAGTCGCCCAGCGTAATGGTTTTGTGCTGAATGAGGTAATGCCTTCCAATGCCAAATGAATCAGCTTTGGGTAATTCCACTTGGTGTCACCGGCCAAACGAGGGTCGCGGTCAAAGGTGAGGACTTTACGAGTAAAACCAGGCCAAGCAAGTAAACCTTTCATAAAGCGGGTCCTTTCTGGCAAAGTGTTAATAACGTTTACGACTTTTTGATCCATCAAACGAAAATCACCGACGTTTTCGGTAATTGGGTGATCGCTTATTTTGGACATAAAACGATAGAAGCAATGTGCGGTGGTGCGTTTTACCCAGCTCTCTCCATGGCGCTCGCGGCGTTGCATTTCGACGACTTGTGCGCCATCTTGCCACGCTTGTACCATATCGGGAATGTATTCTGGTGGATCTTGCAAATCCGCATCAAGTAGAATGACACAGCGGCCTGAGGCTGCTTTCATGCCTGCGCTCATTGCAGCTTCTTTACCGAAATTTCTGCTTAATCTTAAGCTGCGTATTTGATGTAAGGGGTGTTTGAACTGACTCACCATTTTCCAGCTGTTGTCATTACTGCCATCATCGATGTAGATGATTTCACAATACTGTTGGAGTTTAGAAAGCGCTTCACAGACACGTCGATGGCAAACTGCCAATACATCCGCTTCATTTAGGAATGGAATGATTACTGATACGAGAGGCTGCGCCTTTACTGTAGGCTCCTTTGCCGCGGATTCAAAGTTCGCGTATTGTCTATATGGAATGGCGCTCATTGGCGTTCTCCTGAAACGGAAAAAAGTTCATGAGTACATCCTAATAACAGTGGTGTCGCAAAAAGGTGATTCACTTTTTTTTCACGCTTTTATGTGACAATTCGGCTTTATTAGCCCACTCTTTTTTTACAGCATTTTTTGATAATTGAGACGAATATGAAATTACTGTTAGTGGAAGACCATAAAGATATTGCCGGTGTGATTTTTGATTACTTTGAAATCAAAAACTATGTGCTAGATTACGCGAATAATGGTTTGCAAGGTTATGAATTAGCAAAAGCCGAACATTATGATGCCATTATTTTAGATGTAATGTTGCCTAAAATGGACGGACTAACGGTATGTAAATCATTGCGAGAAGCCGGTATTGATACGCCTATATTAATGCTGACAGCGCGCGATACCAAAGACGATATATTGACTGGTTTTGCCCATTTTGCTGACGATTATTTAGTGAAGCCTTTTGATTTGGAAATTCTTGATTCTCGATTGCAAGCTCTGGTAAGAAGACGAAAAGGCAGTGTCGCCAACCGTACGTTAACTTTTGGTAATTTGTCTTTGGATATGAATACACGAGTGTTGCAGCGTGAAGGTGGCCGATATTCTTTAAATCCTTCTCAATACACGATTTTAAAATGTCTTATTCAAAAAGCCCCTGATGTGGTGTCAAAAGATGAAATCTGCGATGCCTTATGGGGTGATGAAGAACCAGATAGCAAAGTGCTGCGTAGTCATATTTATCAATTACGCAGTTTGATTGATCGACCTTTTGAGCATGCTTATTTAAGAACCGTATCTAAGGTGGGTTATCGTCTTGTTGCTGAAGGTGGTGAATGAAACAAATTAAAACTGCGAAACAGCTAACCTTCACTTATTTCTCAATCGTAGCGTTCGCGATTATAGCGTTTCACTTTTCTATGTTTACCTCAATGATCGAAAACATAGAAATGATTTATGCAGAAAATCGCATGTTAAAAGATAAAAATACGGCTGTTTCTTTATTAAATGGCACTGATTTAACACATGTGTCTGTGCCGCCTTTTTCCGAAGTGTACGTGGGTAAAGAAAATTTACCATCTGGTGTGGTTCTTGCTGCCAACGCCAAAGACGATAAGCCTTATGAATTAGACAAAGAATCAGATACGACATTAGAAATGTTTTCTATGCATTCTAGAGTGATGCTAAATGGCGAGTTGAAAGATATTTATGTGATTCATTACGATGAGATTTATGAAATCTCTGAAGCCCAGATGTTTGAAACACAGAGTACTCAACTTGTGTTGTCTCTGTTGTTGTTGATCGTCAGTTTGTGGGTGGTCATGCGAATCTCTGATCGCTTAACCAAACCGCTTGCCCAACTTTCTAAAAGTCTTGGCGAAAGAACGCCTGCCAATTTGTCTGCTATTGAGTTGCCAGAAGGGGCGGCGACAAGAGAAATTCGCCATTTAGTTGATAGGTTAAATAGCTACCAAAATCAAATTCGAGAGTTGATTCAGCGAGAGAGAGCATTCAACCGTTATGCTAGTCATGAGCTACGTACACCTCTAATGGTCATGAAGGGCGCGACAACGCTGCTTGGTAAATCTGATTCGAAGGAATTTTTAGAACGTCAACGAGTTCGCATGGTTCAAGCCTGTCAAGAGATGGAAGATTACATCACGACTCTGTTGTCTCTAACTCGAGATGAAGATTTGGCTGCTATTGCTTCGCGTGTTGTGCAGACAAGTGAATATGAAGACATTCGACAGACGCATTTGGGGTATCTCACAGGTAAATCTGTTGCGGTTGATATTGTTGAAAATGGTCAAATTATTACTAAATTACCTATTCCTACTTTTCATATTTTAGTGGGGAATTTACTGAAAAATGCCATGGCCTGTACTGAAGAGGGCTATGTGAATCTAGTGATATCAGATAATGAATTATCTATTGTCGATACAGGTTGTGGTTTGAGCGGCAAACCGGGCGGCGAAAGTTATGGTTTGGGGTTGATGATAGTGCGCGATATTTGCGCCAAGTATAATTGTTCGTTCTCTTTGGCGGATAACTGTTCAGCTGATAATGGTGCGCTAGGGTGCACTGCTACAGTCGTTTTTCCAAGTGATACACAATGTTCTCAATGATCTACGTATTTAAAAAATAGATAGATTGGAACCAATATAAGCATAAAACAATCAAGTTTATAGATGTTATGATGTGTGCATCAGTTACACTATTTCTTGATGGAGAAACATAATGAGCTCGTCAATTTTAAAACGAATTCCTCTGCAAATGTTCTGGCCTACATTTGATCCTTTTTTATTTTGTGCTTTCCATAATGATACTTACCCAAAAGCAAACGCATCTATGGGGCCTGATGCACCGCTAAATAATCGTCCATTGGGGCAAGACTTTGGCGGTATTGATGGTTGGCGTATGTATCACGGTAAAAGTATTCCTGGGTTTCCTGCTCATCCGCATCGCGGGTTTGAAACGGTAACCATTGTGAACAAAGGCTTTGTTGATCATGCCGATTCTATTGGTGCGGCTGGCCGTTATGGGGAGGGTGATACTCAGTGGATGACGGCAGGTGAAGGCGTTCAGCATTCCGAAATGTTCCCTTTGTTGAATGAAGAAGATGTTAATCCATTAGAACTTTTTCAAATTTGGTTAAATTTGCCAAGCAAGAATAAAATGGTGCCACCGCATTTCACCATGCTTTGGAATGAAGATACGCCAGTGGTAAAGGTTGCCGACAGTGAAGGTCTGGAAACTCAAGTTAAGGTGGTTGCTGGCACGTTTCAAAATGTTGATCCTTCACCTTGTCCGCCTAATTCATGGGCGGCGGATAGTAAAAACGATGTTGCTATTTGGTTGATTGATTTGCCAGAAAACGGTGAATGGAACTTGCCTGCAGCGGTAGCTAATTTGAGCCGTACTTTGTACTTTTTTGAAGGTGAGAAGGTCACGTTAGATGGTGCAAATGCGTCTATTAATGAAGCTTTTGTCTTGAAAAGTGATTCCGCTTTGGTATTGCGTAATCAGGGCAAAAAAGCCAGATTCTTGTTGTTGCAAGGCCGCCCAATCGGTGAGCATGTTGAACAACATGGTCCTTTTGTTATGAATACACGTGCAGAGCTACAGCAAGCGTTTCAAGATTATCAACGTACACAATTTGGTGGTTGGCCTTGGCCGCGCCATGATCAAGTGCATGATAAATCGAAAGGCCGATTTGCTGAATATAGCGCTGAACAAGCCAAGGCTTGATTGAATTGACAAGCACGGCTGATTAAAGCTTAGCGGGAGAAAACACCCAATAGCGTGAGAAAACATAATTGAGCATCATGCCAATTAATATGCCGGGTATCATGGCTAAATAAGGCCATAAAAGAGTCAGTGTAGAATTGGATGTTGCTGGTGGTTGAGACATTAATATTAGATAGCAACCCCAATTAGGCACAAAGGCAATAACAGAGCTGCCAAGAAATTGCATCCATTGCAGAGCGGCAGCCTTTTTGCTGTCGCTTGTTTTTTCTTGTTTGGGGACAGTAAAAGTAATAGTGCGATTCCACCACCAGTTCGAGCTGGCTGCGACCCAAAATGCGAAACCACGAGCAACAAGATGCGGCAACCAAATGGAAAGCAGCAGCATACTGGCAAGGTCGACTAGAAAGCCAGCACCACCGACGATAGCAAAGCGTACAAAAGTATGTTTGAAAATTAAGTTCATGGTGGCATTCTAAGCAGCTGAACATCAAAAAAATATGAAACTATTTCTCTTGAAGAAATTTTTAATCTTAACGAAATAAAAGGACCGAAAATGAAAATACTTGCATTTGGTGCTAGTTCAAGCAGCCAGTCTATTAACAAGGCTTTGGCCGGTTATACAGCAAACCTTGTAGAAGGCGCGGAAGTGACACTTCTTGATCTTAATGATTTCGAAATGCCGCTTTTCAGTGAAGACTTTGAGAAAGAATCAGGTGTTCCAGCTCAAGCACAAGCTTTTGTAGATGCTATTGCTCAAACAGATGTAATCGTTGCATCTTTTGCTGAGCACAATGGTTCTTATTCTGCTGCTTATAAAAATATCTTTGATTGGGCATCTCGTATTGAAAAAGCCGTTTATCAAGATAAGCCAATTGCTGTGCTTTCAACATCTCCAGGACCTGGTGGTGCAAGTAGTGTGCTTGCACAAACTGTTAACAGCATGCCGTTTTTCAAAGGCAATATTGTTGGTAGCCTGAGTGTGCCTAACTTCTATAATGTAATGAAAGACGGTGAAGTTGTTGACGCTGCCATTAAGCAAGCCTTGTCGGATATTGTTGCTAAGTTTTAAGCTTTTAGTTTTAAGTATAAGGAGGCCAGATGAAACAATTTCGTTCATGTGATTGGTTGGGAATGGACTATCCGATTATTCAGGCACCTATGGCAGGCGTTCAAGACAGTGCTTTGGCTATTGTGGTCTCGGAAGCGGGTGGTTTGGGGTCTTTGCCATGCGCTATGCTAAGCGTGGATGATATTGCTCATCAGGTTTCCTTAATTAAAGCCTCGACGAATAAACCGTATAATCTGAATTTTTTCTGTCATGACACTTCAGAATACAATGAAATAAAGCATCAACAATGGCTAGCGTTGTTGAAACCGTATTTTGATAAGCTTTCAGGTCAATATGATGCGACCATAAAAGCCGCAACCCGAATGCCTTTCAGTCATGATATTGCCGATGTGATAGAAGACTTTGCTCCCCCCGTTATTAGTTTTCACTTTGGTTTGCCTGACGCTAAGTTGCTTGCACGGGTTAAAAGTTGGGGAACTAAGGTACTGTCTTCTGCGACAACACTTGAAGAGGCGGTTTGGTTAGAAGAAAATGGCGTGGATGGCATCATTGCGCAAGGTCTTGAGGCGGGAGGGCATCGAGGGATGTTTCTGTCGAAAGATGTTTCTACTCAAATTGGTTTGTTTTCACTATTGCCTCAAATTGTCGATCGAGTAAGTGTCCCTGTGATTGCAGCAGGCGGTATTTGTGATGCTCGTAGTATTAACTGCGCTTTGTCTCTGGGTGCGTCAGTAGTACAGATAGGGACTTCCTATTTGTTGTGTCATGAAGCTAAAACATCTCAACTTCATCGTGCTGCGTTAAAAAGTCAAAGAGCCCATCATACGGCTTTAACCAATGTTTTTACTGGGCGACCTGCACGAGGTATTGCTAATCGTATTATGAAAGATCTTGGCTATATGAATTCCAGTGTGCCAGATTTTCCTTATGCATCAATGGAAATGGCGCAATTGAAAAATTTGGCAGAGAAGCAGAATTTGGATGATTTTTCTTCTTTGTGGAGTGGGCAGAATGTGTCAGGTTGCCAAGAAATATCCGCTTTTGATTTGACCAAACAATTCGCTGAGGCCTGTCGAATTGTTTCCTAATTATTCCTATATGGAATCCAAAATATAAGTTTTATTCCTTTTACAAATACATGTCTTAACCTCATGCTAGCGCTTTCAAATTTGTGAGATAAGGCGTTGGCATGTGGATCTTTATTACTCTGTTTGCAGCAGGTTGTCAGTCGGTTCGAACGGCGTATCAAAATACTCTGGCTCGTGAAACTGGGTTTTTACATGCCACTATGTCGCGTTCTTTATATGGCTTGCCTTTAGTCAGTGTGTATCTTGTTATTTGTTGGCAGCTATTTGGTTGGGTATCTGTCGAAAAAAGCCTAGTTTTTGTCATCGCGGCAAGCATTTGTGCCATTACTCAGATTATGGCGACGTATTTTATGTTGCGAGCCTTTCAGGCTGGTAGTTTCGCATTGGGAACCTTGTTGTCTAAAACAGAAGCGGTTTTGGCTGCGTTAATTGGTTTGCCTCTACTGCATTATACTTTGACCATGGGAGCGTGGTTTGGCATTGCTTTTGGTGTGTTAGGGGCTATTGTAATGAGTGTTAAGTGGAACAATATTAGACAAGCGCACAAGGACGTATCTCTTTTACTTGGGCTTGCTAGTGGTTTGTGTTTTGCTATTACCTCGGTAACATCGTCTATCGCCAGTCATTCTTTATCTGGTTCTCTGATTACTAGTGCAGGCGTCACGCTTTGGTATGTTTTAGCTTTGCAATCTATTATTTTGTGTGGCATTCAGATTTATAAAAGCAAAGATATTTTAGCTCCGTTTAAGCATGAATTTGCGTTAAGTTGTAAGGTAGGTGTCTTAAGTTCTCTAGGGTCAATTGGTTGGTTTACTGGTTTTGCTTTGGTTAATCCAGCTTTGGTGAAAACGTTAGGGCAGATTGAAATAATCGGAACCTTGTATTATTCAAAAGTTCGTTTTTCTGAAAAAATGACGACGCAGCAATGGATTGGTGGCGCAATGATTGTGATCAGCGTTATCTTAGTAGTGACATCGACGATTAAGTGAGGGATATATGGAATCCAATAAGATCAATTATGTTGAATTACCAGCGCGTGATTTGGCGTTAAATAAAGCCTTTTTTAGTCAAGTGTTTGGTTGGGGGTTTAGAGATTACGGCCCAGAATATTCAGCGTTTGAAAATGCAGGATTAGATGGAGGCTTTTTTCAAGCGAACTTTTGTTCAAGACCACAAAATGGCGCGGCGTTGATTATTCTGTATAGTAATGAACTTGAAGTCGTATTTGAAAAAGTACAAGCGGCGGGTGGAACGATTGAACAAGTAATTTTTGACTTCCCTGGTGGTCGTCGTTTTCACTTTCTAGATCCGTGTGGTAACGAATGGGCGGTGTGGAGTGAGCCTGCTTAACGTTTTAATCTGCAAATAAACATAACCGGACTGAATTCAAAAACAAACTCTGTCCGGTTATTGTGTCTGCCTATTTGTTTCCTCTAGTCATCGTTATTGGAGAGTAAACTCGCCACAATAATTAGTGTTCCATTTTTCTAGTATGCCGTAATAGCTTTCACCTGTAGCAATGAGCCAATGGAGCTTGCAGAAGGCTGCTTCTAGGGTCATGTCTCTACCACTCAAAACGTTCATAGAGGATAAGATAGATCCCGCTGCATACGCGCCCTGAGACACTCCACCGTGTAGGCATTGGGTCAGATTTACAATGTTTTTCTTGCGCAGCATAGCCTCTGTTAAGAATGATAAAAACGCTGGGTTTTGATCCGGTACATTACCTGCACCATAAGTTAGCAGAACAATTGCCTTGCAGTTATCGTCGTCCAAGAGGCTTAAATAAATGGCAACTGGTTGACTAGGGTGCAGTGTAACCACTCCAACCGCACCAGTTTTAAAGCTGACAATATTGTTTTCAAGTAATGTTGTTACGCTCTCGTCATTACTTTTAATCATGCGATTTGGATAAAGCTGCATGCCAATCGCTAATTCACCTAACAAATCGTCATTTGGGGTATGGAAGGCTTCAAATCGACCGCTGCTAATTTTTTGGATGCGATTGCCGCGCATTAGTTTGCCATCAAAAACCAAGCTTACGTCTGCTATCCTATGAGAAATTGCCAATGATAGGGCAGCTTGTAAATTTGAAGTGGCATCACTTCGGTTCATCCCTAACGGAATTTGAGAGCCTGTTAGAATGATGTTTTTAGTGCAGGCGCCTAGCATAAAAGACAAGGCAGAGGCTGTGTACGCCATGGTGTCCGTACCATGAAGAATCACAAAGCCATCATAGTCTTGCCAATGAGTTGCAAGAATAGACACTAGTTTGGTCCAGTGCTTTGGCGTTATATTGGCGCTGTCAATTAAAGGTGAAATTTCCAGCACTTCAAAAGAGGGAAGAGTGTTTATGCTCATCCCTAACGCCATTTCTATACGCTCTTGCAAACCAGAAGCAGGGGCTAAGCCCTGCTCTGTTTGAATCATGCCTATGGTACCACCTGTATACAAGATGAGTACTTTTGCGCTCATATTACAACCTTGCTAGGGGAAAGCATGGATTGTGGGCTTAGCAAAATATTCACCTGCTCTTCCGTTAGCAGGTTTTCTTCAATTACCAAGGCTTTTACTGTGTTGCCAGTGTGCAGTGCAGTATTAGCAATGCGAGAGGCATTAGCATAACCAATATGCGGAACCAGTGCAGTAATGATACCGATACTGTTTTCTACGTGGCCAGCGCACACTGCCTCATTAGCTGTGATGCCGCGTATGCAGCGAGTTTCCAGCATTTGGCAGGCTTCTTTAAGCATTTTTAACGAATTTAGTACGTTATAAATGATCATAGGTTCCATGGCGTTCAACTGTAATTGACCCGCTTCAGCCGCTAGAGTTACAGCAAGATCAGACGCGATGACTTGATACGCAGTTTGGTTCATCGCTTCAGGAATCACAGGGTTTACCTTACCTGGCATAATGGAAGAGCCTGGCTGCATTGGTGGTAGGTTTATTTCGCCTAAACCTGTACGAGGTCCACTAGATAGCAAGCGCAAGTCGTTGCTCATCTTGCTTAGTTTAATGGCAAGACGCTTCAAAATGCCGGAGAAAAATACAAACGCACCCATGTCTGATGTTGCTTCGACTAAGTTGCTGGCAGGTACGAGTGGTTTTGTTGAAATAGTTGCTAGTTTTTCTACTACTAGTTTGGCATAACCTTCAGGTGTATTGATGCCAGTACCGATTGCAGTACCGCCAAGGTTTACTTCGCAAAGTAGTGCGCAGGCTTCACTGATGCGGTCAATATCTTCACCAAGGGTAACAGCAAAGGCATCAAACTCTTGGCCTAATGTCATTGGTACTGCGTCTTGAAGCTGCGTACGTCCCATTTTTACGATGTGCGCGAATTCACGAGCTTTGGCTTCTAATGCTTCTTTTAGTGATGCAAGGCTTGGTACAAAGTTGTCGGCTGCAAACTGAATGCCCAAACATGCTGCCGTTGGGTAAGCGTCGTTGGTGGATTGTGAGCGGTTTACGTCATCGTTTGGGTGTAGGAACTTGTATTCGCCTTTCTCATGCCCTAATTTCATTAGTGCAATGTTGGCAATAACTTCGTTGGCGTTCATGTTGGTTGAAGTGCCTGCACCACCTTGAATTACATCGACAATGAATTGATCGTGATATTGACCTTGGATCAAATCTTGGCAGGCATAGACAATGGCATCGGCTTTTTCAGTTGTTAGTAGTTTCATTTCTTGGTTGGTTCGAGCTGCAGCCGCTTTTACCATTGCCAAGGCTTTAATCAATTCAGGAAAGTGAGAAATAGGAACGCCAGTAATCGAGAAGTTTTGAGCTGCACGCAATGTCTGTATACCATACAACGCGTCAGCGGGAACGTCCATATTGCCAAGTAAATCGTATTCAGAGCGAGTATTCATGATGTTCTTCCTGACGCCTCACCGGATCACGATGAGGCGTAATTTAAGTTGGTTTATTGGTGGTTATTTTCGTTATTTGGCCAAGACTCTTGGTCTAGATCCAAATCGGCGAAACGGTTTGCTTCAAACGTTGGCACTTTATTACCTTGTTTGCGCTGATCATCAAAGTCTTTCATAACGCGTTTAGCAACTTTAAATAACAGAGCTAGAGCAAATAAGTTAACGAGCGCCAATAGACCCATGCTCAAATCTGCAAAGGCGAACACTGTTCCTAGATCAAGGATAGCACCCGTGCAGCAAAGGCAAATAATGATGACGCGGAAGGCATTCATGTAGAAGCCATGATTGTCTGATTTAGTTAGGTAGCTAACGCTGTTTTCGCCTAAGTAGTAGTTGTATAAGATGGTACTAAAACCAAATAGCAGCAGAGCAATACTGACGAACATACGGCCATAATCGCCCATGTGAGTTGCCAATGATGCTTGAGTTAGAGCTACGCCTTGAACAGTTTCAGTGCTGCTTGGATCATAAGCGCTACCAAGAAGGATAATCAGTGCAGTACAAGTACATAATACGATTGTGTCGATAAATACAGAGAAGGCTTGAACGATACCTTGGTTCGCTGGGTGTGGAATATAAGCAACCGCTGCAACGTTTGGTGCGCTACCAAGACCCGCTTCGTTAGAGAATAGGCCGCGTTTTACACCCATTAATATAGCGGCACCAATACCACCGCCAAATGCTGGCTCTAAGCCGAACGCGCTTTTAACTATCATAATCAAAGTATCTGGAACCGCGCTTAGGTTCATCGCAAGAACGATAAGAGCAATTAACAAATAGCCGCCAGCCATAATAGGGACTAGTATTTCAGCTACTTGCGCAATACGTTTAACGCCGCCAAAAATAATCAGGCCAACAATTAGTGCCATGCCGATGCCGCTGTAGTAAGGCTGGATGCCAAATGCGTCTTCTAATGAGGTAGCGACAGAATAAGATTGCAAGGTCGTGAAGGCGATACCGAAAGTGGCTAATAGTAAGATTGAATACAGTACGGATAACCATTTCCAATTTTTACCTAGACCGCGTTCAATATAAAATGCTGGGCCGCCACGGAAAGTACCGTCTTTTTCTGAAGCTTTATAGGTTTGTGCTAGCATACATTCGACAAAGCTGGTTGCCATGCCCATTAGGCCAACAACCCACATCCAGAAAATTGCACCTGGGCCGCCAATCGTAATCGCAACCGCAACACCAGCAATATTACCGCCGCCGACACGGCCCGCTACAGATAAAATTAAAGCTTGGAATGAGCTTAAATGTTTGCCATCAGCTTCATGATGTTTTGCGGTAAGAATACCGAACATATTGCCGAAATAGCGAAATTGTACAAAACGGGTTGCAATGGTAAACCAGATACCAATGCCGATTAATACAGCGATAAGAACTTTGCTCCAAAGCAAGTCGGTGAGAAGAGATAGCATGGGGAACTCCTACTTTTTTAGATTTATTATTTAGTTTTATTTGGTAGTGCTAAGAAGCTCATTGGAACGAAAAATTAGTAGGAAAGGCAGTTCGTAAAAAGGCGCTATTTGGTGCTATTTGATGCTTCTATAGCGTCAACTAGCATCATATTTGGCGTGTTTTTGGTGGGATTATTTATTACACTGCTGAGTTGTTGGGTGAGTGAATTTTGGAATCGATTGGTGGGAATAATCATGGTGCAGCATTTTGCTGATAATCTGCAGTTGTTATGCAGTTACTACAAATCGGTGGCGGATGTATGTCGTCGACTAAATATCAATCGTGCTCAATTTAATCGTTACCTAAATGGGACGACGGTGCCGAGTAGTAGTACTCGGCGTCGTATAGGAGAGTTTTTTGGTGTTGAGCCTAGTGAGATGGCGTTGCCACACGATCAATTTGTTAAATTGGTTCAAGCACGACCTATTCGTCAGAGTGAGGACGTAAAAAGTCTTACGTCTGAGCAGCAGCAATTTAATCAGCTGAATCAATCTGGACAGCATGGTTTAGCTAAGTACTCTGGTTATTACTTTGAATATTATCTTTCCATGGCGTGCCCAGGAAAAATTTTACGCACCTTGGTTCATATAGAGTCTCAAGGTGACAAAACTTACTATCAGCGTACTGAGCGTCTGAATCCTCGTAATTTAAAAAAATCTTTTCATGGTATTTATAATGGTGTGGTGCAGCTCTTATCGGATCGATTATTTTTAATTGATTATGAGCGTCAGACTCATGTTGAGATGACGCAGACAATTCTTTATCCTTCTTTTCAAAATCGTGTCGAGCGATTAACTGGATTGCGGTTAGGTGTATCAGGAAGTGGTGAAAGAGCACCATGTTGCGCTCGAGTTGTCTATGAGTACTTAGGTTTGAATATCAATAAAAAGCGTGCAGTTGCTCAATGTGGATTGTATGACGTAGACAGTGATCTGATAGATGAGGATATTTGCCAGTCAATCAAAAATGATATGAAAGAAGGTGACTGGCATTTTAGAGCGAGATTTTAAGCGTCTTTTGTTTCGCTTGTTTCAGAGGCTTCTGCGTCAACATCCGTGCTTGGATTTGCAGCAGCTTCTGCTTCCATTTTTGCGCGCTCAGCTTTAGAAATGTACTTAGGCTTAGCCTTTTTAGGGTTAACCTTTAAGTTAGCTTGCTTCATACGCTTATCATAAATGTCTTTGATTTTTTTGCGGCGATTCATGTTTTGTTCCTAAAATGACGCTGTTGTCCCAGAATAGCATTCAAGGAACGAAAAAAAAGCCCTGATCAATGATCAGGGCTTTTTATGTTGGTACCAGTAGGCGGACTCGAACCGCCACACCCGAAGGCAACGGATTTTGAACTTATACTGTCTTTACAAAAGCCCTTGAAAATCATAGTCTTATGTAGTTATTTAAAGTTGCTATACAACTTACTATACAACTATTTACATAAGAGATTGCCATATGGTAGCAAAATACGAGCGTTTAGCGAAGAGTTTAGCTATTTATAGAGTTAAAAACTCAAATAATTTTTACGCTCGTATACGAGTGAATGGAGTAGAAATTAAGCGAAGCTTAGGAGTGTCAGACGAAGACGAAGCGAAGTTCAGAGCTTGGGAACTCCGTTCCGAACTCGAAAACCGAAATAAGCAAGGATTAGCTATTTTAGCTAATAAAAAAATTTACATTGAAGATATTGTAAATAATGTAATTATTCAGTTAGATAGTAAAAAAACACAGCTACAAATCTATAAAGACTATAAAACAGTCTTTTCAAATTTTATCATTCCATTCTTTAAAAATGTCGAAATCGTTGATTTTACAACTAAAAAAATAAGGGATTATTTTGATAGTCAAGAATTATCTGTCACGAGAAAAAATATTAATAAAACTTGTTTTAAAATGATACTGGAATATTTAGAAGAAGAAAAAATAATTAAGAAAAATGATATTCCTATAATTCCGAAGGTAAAATCTTTTAAAGTTGAGGCAAGAGACGCTTTTAATGATGAAGATTTAAAGATTATTTTAGAGCATCTACCAAACTTTCACGAAATCGAAAAAAATGGACGAAAAGCTAATTTTAAGACTGTTGAATACAGAAAAATACTTAATGAATATTTTCTAATATTATTAGAAACGGGATTGAGGACTGGCGAAGAATTTATAAATTTACGTTTTAATGATATCAAGAAGAAAAAACATTCTTACTACAAAGATGATTTATTGATAGAAAATGATAATTACCTTGTGAAAATCAGCAAAGGCAAGACGAAAAAATATTCGAATGGTCGTGTTATTGCTTTAAGTTCAAAAGCAATTAACGCAATTGTTAACATTGCTAAAATTACACAGAAAGATAAGAATATCACTATTGATAATTTTATATACAGTAATAAATTGATTTTAGAAACTTCTTTTAATAAAATCGCAGAATTTAGCGACATTTTTAAACAATTTACAGACTATTTGAAAGAAAATAATTTAATAAATACTCATTATACTTTATACAGTTGTCGCCATACGTTTATAACAAAAAGACTTATGCAAGGCGTAGATATTTATCTAATTGCGAAATACGTTGGTAGTTCGGTTGAGATGATAGAGAAACATTATGATAGTTATAAATTATCACAGCAGGCGCATATAGATAGTTTGACAGATTTTAATCGCAATGAATTAGAATTAAAAGCTATTCTAAATAATGTATCTTATACAGATTATGATGATATACCGCCAGATCCTACAGAAGCTGAATTATTAAGTTTTTATAATCAAGCTGAAGAGTTTTTCAAACATAACAAATAACCCCTAAATTTCATTTCCAGAAGGGCACGAAGTGCCTTTTTCTTTTCCCTTTCTCTTTTTTTATATTGATTTGACAGATCAATCAAATATGCTAAATGTATTATATTGCAAGTAGAAGCTTGGGTTCCCCAAACTAACTTGATTTTCTCCGAAAATATGAAATTTAATAAATTAAATTTGAGAGATAGATATAAAATAAACAGCATAATTTTCCGCGTTGCACTTGGATAAATTATAAACAAAAAAGGAATTGAAAATGGAAAACAAAAATAAAAAAAATAGAAGAAAAAGTATTCACATAAGAGTAGATGATAAAACTTATGATTTACTAAACGAGCAGAAAAGAAACTCTGGATTGAAAACTTGGGAAGCTTTAATTATTCATTATATGAATAATGGAAAAGGCTTTAAAAGTGTTTATGTAGATAAAGAAGGGCATTCTTTAAAAGTATTAAATCACCTTATTAAGTATGGAAATAATTTAAATCAACTTGCAAAAGTAGCAAATGAAAGAAAATCATTAAATGATGATGATATTAAAAAAATCAAAGATTTTTTAAGTCAGGGAATTAAAGCTAAAAATTATTTCACAAAACACGTAAAACAAGCGAACAGGGGGAAATAATGACTATTTTTTCCTTAAAACATGAAGCAACGACAATTAGACAATTAAAAAAAGTTGTCAAATACAATAGCAATAATAAAGCAGGATTAAACAATTCTAATAATCCTAGGTTAATTTCAGTATCTTCTAATTGTGGTTATTGTTCAAATATAAACGACGAAAACGAATATAACCAGCTCGTAGATAACTTTATTTTATCAGTTGATGCTAATTCACAACTATCTAAAAATTCACGTCAAAAATACCTATACGAGCATTCTGTAATATCATTTTCAAATGATGATGATGAAAGATTAGGTATGGCTAACGCTTTAAAATTAGCAATAAAAACAGCTAAAAAATACGATCCTAATTTTGAAAAAACGCCATATATGATATGGCCGCAGATCGACAGCGGGAAGCTTCATTTTCACATCGTCAGGGGATATCACGACGAAACGGGCAACTACCATAGACAAAGCAATTCAGGCTTAAAAAGACAGTCAGCAGCACAAAAAATAGAGAAAGAACATAAATTAACATACACAGGTAAAAATGACCCTAAAAATTATGTATGGAAAACTGACGTTAATAACAAAAAAAAGAAAATATATGTCCCAAATTTGAGTGATGACAATAAAAAAATCGTTAAAAATAAAGCAATTGATTATGATTGTAAAATTGACGAATTTGGCAATATTAAATATCCTTTGAAAAAAAAAGAAAATAAATTAATTTCAGATATAAATAATAATAAAAATATTCATACAAATAATAAAAAAATAGTTAATAATAAAATAAATGTAATATTTGAAAAAATTACTGAATTAGAAAAACCTATCAAATACAGTGTCTTTAAGAAAGTTCAAAATTTGTTTACTGATCAAGTTCAAATTGACAATGAATATAAAGAAAGTTTAATAAATGAGAATAAAAATGAAGTTTCAAACCTTCAAAGAAAAATAAAAAAAGACTGGAAAAAAAGAAATAATACTCATCATAAATTAGTTGATAAAAAATTATTTAATGAAATGAAAATTAATGTTATTAGTAATGAAGAAAAAAAATATTAGATAAAAAAGATGATCTTTTAAATGATGATGATGTTTTTTCAAATTTAAAAAATACGGTTAATAATGCATACAGGAAGTCTAAAACGACACAAGAATTTATTGATATACTAAATGATAATAAGATAGAAATTTATGTAAATAAAAGAGAAAACGGAGCAGGCGGCATAACATTTACATCGTTAAATGATGATATTTCTCTTGCTGCTGGAAAAATTAATTCATATTTGACTTATGGCAAAATTAAAAAAAATGATGCTGATTTATTCGAATACTTAACTAATAGAAGCTTTAAAAATGATGAAAAATTAAGCATTAGAGATGATTTTGATGTCAAAAATTTAAACTACAATTATAAACAAGTTAAAAATAATGACGGTTCTTTATCGATTTTTTACAACAAAAAAGATGAAGAAAAAAGACCTAATAACTATAATTTGAAGATAAGCGAAGATAAAAAAACAATATCATTAAGCCCAAATTCAAATCCTTTCGATTTAGAGCTTACTTATAAAATAGCAAAAGAAAATGGCTGGAAGGGTGCAAGTTCAAGTAATAAAGAACTTACTTTAAATTCTATGAGAATAGCATTTAAAAACAACAAAGATGATTTATTTTTCTTTCAATTAGAAAATTCTTTAATCTCCCTTAATGATGTGAAAAGTGTTGTTTTAAATGAAAAAATGAGCAATTCAAACTTAATTAATCTTTACGATAATAAATTAACTAATAATAGTATTGATGACCAAAGACAATTTATATTATCAAAGTTAGATAAACGATATGATACTGATTATGTTCTAAAAGAATTAAACAAAGATAGATCACTGAAAAGTATATTAAATGATAAAGACGACTTATATATTTTAAAAATAGATCATAAAAATGATCTAAATAATAATAATAAAAATGAAAACTCAAACAAAAGACGCTATAAATTTTAATAATAAAATTTATAGTGTTCTTCTAATACTGGGGAATTTTTATTTTTAGGATATTTATATTCGACATCTACATTTAAGCTTTTAAAAGCTTGCTTAATTTTGAATATTCTTCTGTCTCTTCGCTCAATTTTATACAAATCTAAAACTTTAAATAAATAATTTACGTCTAAATAGCCACTAGGCTTCATCGCTAAAATCATAGCTAATTTAGTTGTTCTAATGTCTTTTATGCTTTTCAATGTTTTTAGTTCTAATTTATTAAAACCGCTTTTTTTCATAGTTTTTATATAATTTTCAGTAAAAGTAAAACTTATAGTTTTGTTTTCTAAATCATAATCAATAAAATCAAAAAATTTTGACATTATTATTTCATTAGTTCTTAAAAACTTTTCGATATAAATAAAACTTAAAGTAGCTCTACATAAATAACTATCACTTGCAAAAAAGTTTTTTAATGAAAAAGTCAAATAGTTTTCATCTGTTTTGTTATTCTTATAAATCATCGTTGCGTTTGATAAGATCGCAACAAATAGTTTAATGTCGTGATTTTGTTTAAAATCAAATAATTCATAATGTAGTTTGTTTTCTCTGTTCATTAATTCTCTCGCTATTGTAAAGTATTCTATCATTTTTTATATTCCTCATTATATAATTTTAAAAATTAAACAGTGAAGAAATACAATTTTTCAAATTTAATTATTGACTTTTCAATAATTAAATGTATATTAATTTATATCTTCTTTGCAGGAAGTTTAATTTTTAAAAGTCGCATTCATTTATTTGAATGCGATTTTTTTTGTTTATAATTTCAATTAATCATATTTTTTTAAATTGTCAAATTATGTATTGAAGTGTTGTGTCAAAAAGCTTAATTCTGGTGTGTGTGATTGAAAATAAAAGCTTAATTGTGGTGTGTGCAAAGTAAAATAGTGGTGGATGAAGAAGTAAAATAATGGTGGATGAAGATGTAAAATAATGGTGTCCTAATAATATAGATTACTAACTAATGTAAATTAGTAACTAATTTAGAATCTTTAATATAGATAAAAAGTACTTAGATTTTCTTTCTTTTATTTTTCGCCAAAAGACGCAAAAAACAAAAGTAAGACTTATTAAGTGCATAAGAGATTTAAGAGATATGGCCTACGGCCTTTTCTGGAAGTGCCAAAGAGCGGAGAGATGAGGGTGTATAAGGCTTTTAAATGATGTTTTAAGCGTGTTTTGTAAGTCTTTGATGTAATTGATCAAGAGATTTAAGAGACATGCCGCAAGCGGATTTTCTGGAAGTGATAGGGTTTGGATATTTTTATATTATAGCCATATTTGATAATAAATTAAAGATTTATAGTTTTTTTCTATATGTTGAAGAATTAAACGATCTTTTTATCAAATATGATTTATTTAGAATCAAATATGATTTATTATTTGGCTTTATAGTTTTAGGTGAGAGGGAAAATTAATGCGAAGTATTGAAGTATCATTTGACACATACAATAGATTAGAGGCGTTGGCAGAGGGGTTTGACACGCCAGAAGCCGTAATTATTCGTTTATTAGACAGTGCTGAGGGTAGAGTGGAGGCAAAACCTCTATTAAGTTTTAGTCCTATGGATGAAGATTTTTTTAAACAAAAACTAATTGAAACGAAAGAAGCAGAAGTTGTAATTTATAAAACAGATGGCTCTAGAGAAGTGACAAGGTGGAAGGCCAATAGAATTAGTAGTACTTCAAATCTTCGTGGAAATTTATGGTCTGGGCTTTTAAGAGGATGGAAGAGTAAGGGAATTAAAAGTGCAGAGTTTAATATTTTACCACAATGGTCTGGTTTACCTGAAGATGATACAGAACAAATAAAAGCTTTGGCTTTATCTTTAAATTTAACCTTTGAAGAATTGTCATTATTAGATTATACGATAGATGAAAATATTAGTGATGAAGGTATACTTTATAATCAGATTATCCAATTTTCAGAAAGTTGTGATAAAGAAATTCTTAAACTAATCGATGGTTTACATGAAAACTTATGGATTAATATTTAAGTGAAAGTACACTGTACAGGCATCTATAAAAAATTATCATAATTTAGTTATATATTATCTGATTTTGGAGTTCATTTTGAAAATACTAGTTTCGATTTTTCCTGCATTTTTACTTTTGGGTTGTACTTTAAGCCCATTAGAACAAGAACGATTAGCTCAGTTTCCTGAATGTGAAGTACCTTCTGCCAGATGGAATTCTTTGAGTTCAAAACTCACACAAGATGAATCTAATTGTATTGTCTTAAAAAAAATGAAATTACAAAATAAGCTTGATAATGAGAAGATACAAAATGAATATCGTTTGCAGAAAATAGTTGAGGATAATAATATTAAAGAAGAGCTTTTGGAACGACAAAGGTATAACGCATCATCTCAGGGAGTAAGTGATAGATTGATGTGTGAGAAAATACTAAAAAAATCTCTTAATAATTTTTCCTATATTGATTTTGAGCTTAAAGATTTTAGTCGAACTAGTGATGGATTTGTTAGTTGTGTTGCATATGTTAGTTATAAGGCATTTGTAGGAACTGGATATATGACTAGGGTTATTATTTATAATGAATCTAATGGGATGTACAAGATACATGATAGATAATTAGGTTTTATACTTTTTTAAGTTATAAAAAAGCCCCAATAAAGGGGCATTTTTTTAGTTGGTAGCGGTAGCCAGACTCGAACTGGCACACCCGAAGGCATCGGATTTTGACATTTTCACGGACTATATCATCACCCTAAAATTAGGGGCTGGACGCTTTTTCACAAAGCTATTAACACTTTGCTAATTCCTGTTTTTAAGCCTATTCGCATAAGCTCAGGTAGTCTCTGAACCTTCCCACTCAGTGGGCTTGGCTGCTGATTGTCTCGTCAAAGATTTTCCAGCAATTCATCCAGTTTTATCGACTTTCTTGCGAAAGAAGCGGACTCGTTTATTTTTTCTTTCACTCTAATAGAGTGTTTTCAGACACAGATTAATCCGACGTGTCTACCAATTCCACCATACCGCCACAATCTTCAAAAGCTATACAACATTTATACAACTTTTTTTATCTTTTTCAAAACTGTATGTTGATGATTTAAAAGAATATTTTCTTAAAAAGATGATAAACCGCTTCGATTTTGAATCCGTCGTGTCTACCAATTCCACCACACTGGCCTTGAAAAAGGTGAGGCGTATTCTATGGTATTTATAAGATAAGTCAACGGCTATACGTATTATTTTTTATCTTTTTAACAAGTAGTGGCTTGGAAGTACCTTTTTGAGAGGATTTTCGCTAGAATGCTGGGTCGTTTTTTCTAGGTAGCTTTCTTTTCATGCTCGTTTCCGATTATCACTTTGATTTACCTGATTCACTGATCGCTAATTACCCTATGCCTGATAGAACAGCCAGTCGGTTGTTGCATCTTGATGGTCCTAGCGGTGACGTGGTTCATCGTCAATTTCCAGATGTGTTGGATTTGGTTCAACCCGGTGACTTGATGGTGTTTAACAACACTCGAGTTATTCCTGCGCGGGTATTTGGTCAAAAGGAATCTGGCGGGAAAGTTGAGGTACTGGTTGAGCGAGTTATTAATACGAATGAAGCGCTGGCTCATGTTCGTGCAAGTAAGTCGCCAAAAGAAAACAGCAAGCTGATTTTGGGGCAAGATAAAGGTGAGCAGATTGAAGCGACTATGGTTGGTCGTTCAGGTGCGTTGTTCCACCTTGTTTTTAATGAGCCTGTGTTGGATGTCTTGACGCGTGCTGGTCATATGCCGTTGCCGCCTTATATTGAGCGTCCTGATGAAGACAGTGATCAAGAACGTTATCAGACGGTTTATAATCAAAAGCCCGGTGCTGTTGCGGCACCGACTGCTGGTTTGCATTTTGATGATGCTTTGCTTGAAAAGCTAAAGGCAAAAGGCGTTGAGATAGCATTTGTTACCCTACATGTTGGTGCTGGAACATTTCAGCCAATGAAGGTCGAAAATGTAAAAGACCACATTATGCACGCTGAATACGTAGAGGTTGAACCTAGTGTAGTTGAGCAAGTTAAAGCTGCTAAGGCTCGTGGCGGACGAGTTATTGCTGTTGGTACGACCAGTGTTCGTAGTCTTGAGTCGGCAAGCCAGAGTGGGGAAATAGCGCCGATGCAGGACGACACCAGTATTTTTATTTACCCAGGTTACGAATTTAAAACAGTGGATGCTTTGGTGACGAATTTTCATTTGCCAGAGTCAACACTGATTATGCTAATTAGCGCTTTTGCGGGTTATGACCATGTGATGGCCGCTTATAAAAAAGCAGTTGAGCAGAAATATCGATTTTTTAGTTATGGTGATGCCATGTTTATTACACGAAATGCGCAGGCTAAAGGCCCGCAAGGTGAGGAATAAGACGTATGTCTGATAAGCGTCCAGAATGTTTTATGGATTTTGAACTTCACACTACGTCAGGAAAGGCGCGTCGTGCTACCTTGACGTTTCCGCGTGGAAAAGTTGAAACGCCAGCTTTTATGCCTGTTGGTACTTACGGTACGGTGAAGGGTATGTTGACCAAAGATATCGAAGAAATTGGTGCTGATATCATTTTGGGAAACACTTTCCATCTTTGGTTGCGTCCGGGAACAGATGTTGTGAAAGCACATGGTGATTTGCATGATTTCACTCAATGGAAAAAGCCAATCTTAACAGACTCTGGCGGTTTTCAAGTGTTTTCGCTTGGCGAAATGCGCAAAATTACCGAAGAAGGCGTTAGCTTTCGTTCGCCAATTAATGGTTCGAAGGTGTTTTTAAGTCCTGAAATCTCCATGCAAGTTCAACGCGATCTTGGCTCTGATATTGTGATGATTTTCGACGAATGTACGCCTTATCCAGCGACGCCAGAAGTGGCCGCTAAGTCCATGCGTATGAGTTTGCGTTGGGCGCAACGCTCGAAGGATGAGCACGGTGACAGTCCATCTGCGTTATTTGGCATTATCCAAGGCAGTATGTATGAAAACCTTCGAGATGAGTCTCTAGAGGGGCTGGTGGATATTGGTTTTGATGGTTATGCGATTGGCGGATTGTCAGTTGGTGAGCCTAAAGACGAAATGATGAAGGTGTTAGATCACACCACGCCAAAAATGCCTGAAGATAAACCTCGCTATTTGATGGGCGTCGGCAAACCAGAGGATTTGGTTGAAGGTGTTCGTCGTGGTGTTGATATGTTCGATTGCGTTATGCCAACGCGTAATGCGCGCAATGGTCATCTGTTTACTTCAGATGGTGTAGTTCGTATTCGTAATGCTCAATATCGTCACGATGTTGGCCCATTAGATAAAGAATGTGATTGTTACACTTGTAAAAACTTTTCTCGGTCTTATTTACATCATTTGGATAAGTGTCAAGAAATGGTAGGGGCGCAATTAAATACAATTCATAACCTACGATATTACCAAACACTCATGGCGGGATTGCGTCAGGCGCTCGATGAAGGTAGATTTGACGCCTTTGTTGATGAGTTTTATGCAAAGCGAGGCCTAGAAACGCCAGCTTTGAGTGAATAATAAACAAAATTATGCAAATTCCTTTACAAAAGGGTTCGCAACAGTTTCATAAACCATTGGAGAGTTAACACCATGATCGCATTGATCTCACCAGCTTACGCTGAAGGCGGCGCAGCAGCAGATACAGGTATTTTTAACCTAGTGCTTCTTGCAGGCTTCGTTGTCATTTTTTACTTCCTTATGTGGCGCCCACAAGCGAAACGTGCAAAAGAGCATAAAAACTTGATTGCATCTCTAGCGAAAGGTACTGAGGTAGTAACTGGCGGTGGTGTACTAGGTAAAGTGTCTAAAGTAGACGATAACTATGTAGTACTTGAAGTATCTGAAGGCATCGAAATGAAGTTTCAAAAGTCTTCAGTTGCTGCTGTTTTGCCTAAGGGAACGTTAAAGTCAATTTAACCTTCTTTGAAAAGCGCCTTCCTAGGCGCTTTTCTTCTTTATCGATCCATTTAATTTTTTAGGTGTAAAGGAATTTTCATGCTTAACAAGTATCCCTTGTGGAAGTATTTGCTAATTCTTCTTGTTTTGGCTTTGGGGCTACTGTATGCCTTCCCAAACCTTTATCCGGATGATCCAGCGCTACAACTATCTACCCAAAAAGCGACTGCTGTTGTTGATGAGCAGGCTCTGCAAAAAGCGAAAAGTGCGCTTTCAAAAGCGAATATAGATTTAAAAGAAGCAGAGCTTACCTCTGCTGGCGGTACCTTACGCTTTAATAGCGGTGAGGACCAACTTGCTGCTAAGCCGGTTGTAGCGGCAGCATTGGGTGATGACTATGTAACAGCGCTTAACCTTGTTCCTACGACGCCTGAATGGCTGTCTTCTTTAGGTGCTGGGCCTGCTAAGCTTGGTCTTGATTTGCGTGGAGGTGTTCACTTCTTACTGGAAGTTGATACGCCTGCAGCGTTAAAGCAAAAGCTTGAAGTTAGCTCAAGTGAAATGAAAGCAGCCTTGCGAAAAGATCGAGTGCGTTATCGCAGTGTTGACATTGAAGATGGTGTGCTTTCGATTCGCTTTTTACAGCAGCCTGATTTGGCTTCAGCTGAAACCTTGTTAAAGAAAGGCTTTTCTGAATACCGTTATGCGACTCGTCAAGATGGCAGTGATTTTTACCTAGATGTGAGTTTCACCGAAGCGGCTAAGAAAGAAATCGAATCTTATGCGCTAAAGCAAAACTTAACGACATTGCGAAATCGTGTAAACGAACTGGGTGTGGCTGAGCCTTTGGTGCAGCGCCAAGGTAGTAATCGTATCGTTGTGGAGTTGCCAGGTGTACAGGATACGGCGGCAGCAAAACGTATTATCGGTGCAACTGCGAACCTTGAGTTCCATTTGGAAGCAGGTTTGGATAGCAATGGTAGTGATGTTGAAACTTTAACTTTCCGTGATGGTAGTGGTCGTACTGCTCGTTTAGAGCGTGATCTTATTATTACTGGTGATAGTGTTTCTGATGCAAGTTCCTCTTTTGATGAAAATGGTCGCCCGCAGGTAAACATTAGTTTGGATGCTAAAGGCGGTAAGCAGATGAGTAAAGTCACTCGTTCTGCTGTAGGTCGTAACATGGGTGTTGTCTTTATTGAGCATAAGTCTCGCAGTCGTTTTGTCGAAAAAGATGGCAAAATGGAAGAAGTGCGTAGAAGTTATAGCGAAAAAAGCATCATTTCTTTAGCGACGATTCAAACGACGCTGGGTAATTCATTTCGTATTACTGGGCTAGATAGTCCTCGTGAGTCTTCTGAGTTGGCTTTGTTGTTGCGTGCCGGTGCTTTAGCTGCGCCAATTTACTTTGTTGAAGAGCGTACCATTGGGCCTAGTTTGGGTGCAGAGAACATTAAATTAGGTGTTGATTCTGCCCAAATTGGTTTGTTGGTTGTTATGGTGTTTATGCTGCTTTATTACAAGGTGTTTGGTCTTTTTGCCAATATCTCGTTAGCATTAAATATTGTGTTGCTGATGGCGTGTATGTCTTTGCTTTCCGCTACGCTTACCTTGCCAGGTATAGCTGGTATTGTATTGACGATGGGGATGGCGGTGGATGCAAACGTGTTGATTTTCTCGAGGATAAAAGAGGAATTAGCAAGTGGAGTGCCGAATCAGCAAGCGATTCACTCTGGTTTTAACCGCGCATTTACGACTATTTTTGATGCCAATATCACCACTTTGTTGGTTGCTGTGATTTTGTTCGCGGTAGGAACTGGGCCTGTTAAAGGTTTCGCAGTGACATTGTCGCTGGGTATTCTTACTTCTATGTTTACGGCAATCGTTGTAACTCGTGCACAGGTTAATCTTGTGTATGGTGGTCGTAAAAACAAGAAACTGTACATTTAGGAGAACGCCATGAAAGTGACAAATATTCCGTTTATGGCAATGCGTAAGATCGTAGCTGTCTTTTCGCTTACGCTGATACTCATCTCTCTTGGCTCTTTGGCAACAAAGGGACTACAGTTTGGGTTGGATTTTACTGGTGGTACATTGATTGAGGTGTCTTATAAAGAGGCGCCACAGTTAGATGATGTACGTACGCTACTGGGTGATAATGGCTACTCTGATGTCGTTGTGCAGAACTTTGGTTCGCCAACTGATGTTGTGGTTCGTATGGCAAATTCCTACACAGCGACCCTTGGTGATGAAGTGTTATCTACACTTCAAAATAATGGGACGACTGATGTATCTCTACAGCGCTCTGAGTTTGTGGGTGCGCAAGTAGGTGAGGAATTACGTGAGCAGGGTGGTCTGGGTATGTTGCTTGCCTTGGCCATTGTGATGATTTACGTAGCTGTGCGTTTCCAGTTTAAGTTCTCTGTGGCATCCGTTGCGGCTTTGATTCACGACGTAATTATCACGTTAGGGTTCTTTTCTATCTTCGAGGTAGAGTTTGATCTTACAGTACTGGCAGCGTTGCTTGCTGTGGTCGGTTACTCTCTGAACGATACGATAGTGGTGTGTGACCGAATTCGTGAGAATTTCCGTATTATGCGCGATACGAAGCCCTATGATTTGGTGAATGATTCTATCAATCAGACGCTTGATCGTACTTTGATAACATCATTAACAACGTTGTTTGTGTTGGTTGTTTTGTTTGTTATGGGCGGCGAAGCTATTCACAATTTCTCTATGGCGTTGTTGGTAGGGATTGTGATTGGTACTTATTCTTCTATCTTCGTGGCAGCAAATTTACTACTAGCGATGGATGTTAAGCGAGAGGATTTAATCCCCGCGCCAAAGGCGGAATTGGAAGACGATCTGCCTTAGGTGGTGAGTTTATTTTACACATAAAAAAAGCCTGCTTCGAGCAGGCTTTTTTATGTGTTTTCTTTTGTGATAGTTATTTATCGGCAATTTTGCCAAAATGCATGCCCATTTTTGTTGGGGTTTCTGCTTGCAGAGATTCCTCCCAATTAACGGCATTTTTTCCAAATAAAACGATAGCTGTTGATCCTAGTTTGAATCGTCCCATTTCTTCGCCTTTTTTGATTTCAATGTTATTTAGTTCTTTGTAGTCCCAAGTAACGACGTTCTTATTGAATGGCGTTACTTGTCCAGCCCATACTGTTTCTATGCTAGCAACTATCATAGCCCCCACTAATATAACGGCCATTGGGCCTGCTTCTGTGTCAAATAGGCATACTGTACGTTCATTGCGTGCGAAGACGCTAGGTATTTGCTCTGCTGTCACTTTGTTGACTGAGAATAGCCTGCCTGGGATGTGGATCATTTTTGTCAGTTTGCCAGTTAGTGGCATGTGGACTCGATGGTAATCTTTTGGAGATAGGTAAACGGTCGCAAAAGAGCCGCCAAGAAATTGATTTGATAGAGAGGCGTCGCCACCCAAAAGGCTTGTTAGGCTATAGTGGTGTCCTTTTGCTTGTAGGATTGTGCCGTGCTCTATTTTGCCAAGTTGGCTGATTGCGCCGTCAGCAGGGCAGGCGATGCCGTTATCTTCATCGCAGATTGGGCGTAGCTCTGGGCGAATGGCTCGGGTAAAAAAATCGTTAAAGTTACGGTAAGATAGTGGGTCATTATTGATCGCCTCAGACATATCTACTTGGTATTTTTTTACAAATTGGCCAATAAATGTGTTTTTAACCCAGTTGTTTTCGCATTCGGCTATTTTTCCAATAGCGCGAGACAGTGTTTTTTGCGGGGTGATGTGTTGAGCAAATGCAAAAAGTTGATCTTTAGTCACGTTATTTATCCTGATATTTGTGAATTTATAGTATGTTGTGGCTGATTAAAGACACGATCTGTTTTAGGTTTTTATAATCTATTTCGTTGAATTCGGTGCGGGTTTCTAACCAAAATATCGCTGTTTCATCTTTTGAGGTTTGTGTTGATGCCAGAATAAGGTGGCTATTTGCGTCAATTATTTGATTAGATGTGTGTGGTAAATCTTTTAGTAAATTATCAAGTTTTTGTCCAAATATGTGAATGGCAGAGCGCTTGTCGGACAATTTTTTAAACACGCTTGATGGTGCGCTCCATTGGATGGCTTTGATGACATCTATATTGTAGCCAAATTGGTACATGGGGGCGGTTTTGTTATTTGAGTGTTTAAAAATAATGCTGTGTTGTGCATTTGGTATAGCTTGCTTGATGGTTTTTAGAGCAAGTCCTGTTTTTTGTTTTGTGTCGTATTCTTTATTTTGCTTGAGTGCTTTTTTGAGTGCTGCAATAGGGGATAAAGATGTTTTAGGTTTTGATCTTGTTTTGCCTAAATATAAATCAGGATCAAGTAATTGTTGCGCAAGTGGGATTTTTCCGCCGTTGTTAAATAAAGTTGCAGCTTCAGTGCTTGCGAAGTGTGCTGTTTTGATGATGTCGCTCAGTCGCTTGTGCATTACCGTGGCAACAACGCGATAGAAAAATGGCAGGTTTTTGGAGTCCCATCGCATTAGGCTGGCTTCATGGGCTACCTTGTTTGCGCAGTATGAAAAAATAAGTGGATTATTTACTAAAATGGTCAGTCTTTTATCTTCGGTGAAACCAGGTAGCTCGTCTGGATGGTTTGCTAGATGTGCCAGTGCTTGTAGCTCCTTTGCGTTCGGTATGTGCTTGGTTAAAAATGATTCTATGACTTTGTTTGGTGTGTGCCAATGGTTGCATAGATGGACGGTGAGCTCATCTATGCGACACCCCAAAATGTTTAGCTCGGCTTGGCTGGCTTTTTCGCCTTGCTGTATTCTTTGCTTTAGGGCTGCCATGGTTGGGTAGGCATAGAACCACAATAGCCACCTTGCAGAATCTCGAAATAGCGTTATCCAGAAAATATCATCTTCTTGGCTGGTTAGTTTTTCAATTGACCAGTGTCTGGCAATGGTAGCTGCTTCATAGCTGGTTTGTATCTCGCTTAAAAAGGCGACTAAATGTGGAGGTTTTTTTTGGGTGTTGAGCTCGTAGGGGGCAAAGTGTGAAAGTAGTTTTGCAATGCCGTTCATTCCCACCATGGCAGCAGCATGAAAAGGCGTTTTTATTTCATTGTTTTTATTCGGTATGATGCGATTTGCTTCATTTAGAATAGCGAAAGCTAGCAGTGGGTCTGAGGCTATATTTGCTTGCATTCCATCAAGAGTGTCTTCTGTTCTTTTAATTTGAGTTTTTAGGCGAGCTAAATTAACTGCTCTAACAGGAAATTTTTTATTTTTAAGAAAATGTAGCCATTCATTTAGGCCAGAAGGTGACTTGTCTATCATAGCTGGTTACATTAGTGACTCGGTTGTAGGTAGTTTTTAAATGCTCTTATATTTTTGATCTCATTAATCATACTGTATATTGAGGTAAGAGCATACTTTGTCGGTATTAAGGAAGAGAATATGTTTGCATTAGCTGGCTTGCTAGTGGTTATTGTTAGTGTGGTATTTGGCTATTTAGCATCCCACGGGAATTTGTTGGCGTTATGGCAGCCTTTTGAAATAGTCATTATTTGTGGTGCTGCTTTAGGTGCTTTTATGGTGGCGAACCCATTTATTGTGCAGAAAAAAGTGTTAACTATGTTGCCCCAAGTTATTTCTGGTAGTCGGCACAATAAGAAATTTTATTTGCAGTTGCTAGGGTTGATGTATTGTTTATTTCAGAAAAGCCGTCAGGAGGGGTTTTTGTCCATCGAAGACGATATTGAGTCGCCTTTTACTAGTGAATTATTTAATCGTTTCCCTGATGTGGTTCGTGACCATGAAGTGGTGGATTTTTTGACAGATAACTATCGTATCTTCACATTAACGGGTCTGCCTGCTTATGAAATAGAAGCCATCATGGATAATGAAATTGAGCAAATTCAAGAAGAATTGGTTGCTCCAAGTCATGCTCTAACTCGGGTAGCTGAAGGTTTGCCAGGTTTTGGTATTGTTGCTGCAGTGTTGGGTATTGTTATTACCATGGGATCTATTGGTGGTCCGTTAGAAGAGATTGGGGCGCATGTGGCTGCCGCTTTGGTGGGGACATTCTTGGGTATCTTTTTTGGTTATGGTTTTGTTGGGCCTGCCGCTTCGCACTTAGAGAGCTTGGGGATGCATGAATTGAAAGCCTATTTGTGTATTAAGGCATGCTTGAATTCCATTGTGTCTGGCTATGCGCCGCCTGTAGCTGTCGAGACGGGTCGAAAGTTACTTCCTCCGGAAATGCGTCCAAGTTTTATTGAACTGTCGGATGGTCTTAAGCAATATCGTTAATATGGATGCATCGTGCTGGGTTAATAAGGAGAGTATTGGATGGCCCTAGGTTCTAATGGGTTGGTTATTCGCCGAGTTAAAAAAATCAAAAAAGGCGGTCATCATGGTGGTGCTTGGAAAATAGCGTTGGCCGATTTTGCCTTGGCGATGATGGCATTTTTCTTGGTTTTATGGATTATGAGTGTGGCTTCTCCTGAGGAGTTGAAAAGTATAGAGGGCTATTTTCAAGATCCCATGGGAGCATCTACGGCTGGCTATAGCGCCAATCCTATAGATTTAGGTGGTAGTCCGGCGAAGAGTACAGATAAGAAATTGGATTTGCAGTTGCCTGAAGCAGGTAGTGCAGATGTTAGGTCAAGAGATAAGCTTCTGGGGAATGGCCCTGATTCTGCGGAGTCTAAGAGCATCAATAATATGCTGCAAGAGGAAATGAGCAAAATGAATGCTTTGATCTCTCAGCAGAAGAATATGCGCATTGAAATTACACCACTTGGTGTTCGGATTACTCTGTTGGATGACCCTGATAAGCCAATGTTTGAGCGTGGAAGTGCTCGAATGATGCCGGATATTGAGAATACTTTGCTTAGTATGTCACCAATATTTAATAAGGTGACGAATCCGATTGTCATTACTGGTCATACTGATTCTTCTAAGTTTGGTGGTACAGGAAGGGTTGATAACTGGGATTTATCCGCTTTACGAGCGAATGCTGCGCGCCATATTTTGGAAGAAGGAGGGGTTGAAGGTAAGCGTATTGCTCAGGTGATTGGCTTGTCTGATACTATTCCTTACAATAGATTCGATACGGACAGTGCAGAAAATAGGCGTATCAGCATTACCTTGTTAACTGATGATGCTTATAAGAAATTGCTGGATCAGAATCGTAGTAATTTTGGTAATCCTGGCCAGCAATCTGACTTAAATCTCACGCCTGAAACTGTTTTTTAGAATGCTTGATTCTCGCGTATAGAATGCTTGATTCTTAAGAAGCTTTGGAAGCGATGTTCTGTGATTTCACCTTTTTCTAAGGCTTCTAGAATTGCGCATCCTGGCTCTTTTTCATGGGCGCAATCGCGGAATCGGCAATAGCCAATATGTGGTCGAAATTCTATAAAGCCATTCAACAGCTCGTCTTCCGAAATATGCCACAAACCAAATTCTCGAATCCCCGGGGAGTCAATAAGGTCGCCGCCTTTCGGCATGTGAAATAGTCGAGCTGTGGTAGTGGTGTGTACGCCTTTTTTTCGTTTTTGCGAAAGTTCGCCCACACTAATGTCTATATCAGGAAGTAGTGTACCGATAAGAGAGGATTTTCCTACGCCTGATTGTCCAACAAAAACGCTTGTTTTGTCTTGTAAAAAATCATAAAGCGCTTCCATTCCTGCTTGGTTCTTGATGGATGTTCTGATGATTTTGTAATTCAGATCTTCATAGGTTTTTAGTAACGTGTCTAAATCTGCTTTATTGCTGTCATCAATTAAGTCGCATTTATTGAGCAAAATAACCGGTGGTATGCCAACGGTTTCGGCGGCGACTAAGTAGCGGTCTATTAAGTTAGCGTGTGCGACCGGTTCGGCGGCAATAACAACGATGATATGGTCTATGTTGGCAGCAACAGGTTTTATTCTGCCATGCATATCAGGCCGAGACAGGGATGTGTGTCTTGGCGTAGTGGCAACAACAACGCCACCTTCATTTTGTTTTGGGCGCCAGACAACTTTATCGCCAGTTACTAGTTGGCCTAGGTTGGCGCGTAAATTACAGCGTGTAGAGATGCCAATAAAAGGTTCTTGAGTGCCTTCTACTTCAACTTGTGTGCCGAAGTGAGAAATAATAATGCCTTCAGTTTCAGGTCCGAGATCTGATGACTGTAGGAGCTCTTCGGCGACATCGCCTCGTTTTTGAGTGCGTTCAACGCGCTCTTTGTGAATTCTTTCGATTCGCCAAGTTTGTTGTTTAGTAAGTTTTCGCTTCGACATTAGATTCGTCTGGTCATAAAGTAAGGCGCATAGAGTATAATGCTTGGCATTGATAATAAAGGACTTGGAAGATTATGAGCTTAAATGAAGAGAATTTAGTGTGGATCGATCTTGAAATGACAGGATTGGACCCAGAAACCGATACTATTATTGAGATTGCCACGGTAGTTACGGATAAACATTTGAATGTGTTAGCTAAAGGGCCGAGCCTTGCTATTCATCAAGAAAAAGCGGTGATGGATGCGATGGATGAATGGTGTACGCAGCATCATGGTGATTCAGGGTTAACGGCAAGAGTATTGTCTTCAACGATTAGCATGGAGCAAGCAGAAGGAGAGACTATTAAGTTTTTGGCTCAGTATGTTCCGGCTGGTAAGTCGCCTATTTGTGGTAACAGTGTTGGGCAAGATCGCCGTTTTTTATATCGTTATATGCCTAAGTTGGAAGTGTTCTTTCATTATCGCTACTTGGATGTTAGTACCGTTAAAGAACTGGCGAAGCGTTGGAAACCAGAAGCGTTAGAAGGTTTTTCTAAATCAGGTTCGCATCTGGCAATGGATGATATTTTGGAGTCTATTGGTGAGTTGAAGCATTATCGTAAAACCATGTTTGGTTTAGATTATAAGGCTTAAGTAATTTTGCGTTAATTTTTTCTTGCGAATTGGTGAGCTTATAAGTTGTTTGAAGCTCACCAATTGTTTTGTTTTTTTTGCTCTCTTTTTTTCGTTCGCTTCTTTATTAACTTATTCCTGCTATCCCATCCCATATTAGTTTTATTCCTGTAAAGAAAAGAAAGCTGTACATGACCTTGAAGAATAATGCGGTAGATATTTTGTAGTGTAACCAAGCACCAAGTTGCACGCCTAAAAAAGCTACCGGTGTGAAGCAAAGTGACAGAAGTATATTTGAACTATTAAGTTGCCCAAGCATCCCGTATGGGATGAGTTTTACATAGTTGATGGCGGTGAAAATAACGGCTGCAGTCGCTACGTATTGTGTCTTATCTAGATTTGCCCTAAGTAAATAAACGCTCATTGGTGGCCCGCCAGCGTGAGCAATAAAGCTTGTAAAGCCGCCAAGTGCACACCAGAATTTTCCTGCAAGAGTACTAAGCGGTTTTTGTTGTGCTGTCCGGCTCTTTTTTGGCCATGAGTTTAGGGTGAAGCCTACCGCAATAATACCTACCATTATTTTCAACCATTCTGCCGAAAACCATGATGCAGTGAGTCCGCCAATAACAACGCCTATTATGGCGGCTGGAATGCATTTGATGAGTTGCTCTGTATTCCATTTTTTCCAGAACTTTTGCACTGTAAATATGTCCATGATGCACAGAATGGGTAGCATGATAGCAGCTGCAAGCATAGGTGAAGTTTGCAGTGAAATAAGCGGAACGGCGAGAATGCCAAATGCACCAGAAAAACCACCTTTAGATATGCCTGTAATGAAAACGGCAATGGCAATGAGTGAAATGAAGAGCCAGTCCATATGAGTCCTTTGCTGTGTGATTGTTATTGTGGATTGGGAAGTTGGTTTATTATGAATTATTGGTGCTTGTTTCAAAAGGCTTCTGTATTAGAATTGTCAGAAATAAAACGACCGTGTGGTTGGTGTTTGCTCTATTTTGAGTGGAAAAAGGATTGATAGGTAATGCGAATAGAAAAAGATGTTTATGGTGAAGAGGCGATGGAAAATCTAGGTGAGGTTTTTTCATCGGTGTTGAAGTCAGGTGCAGTTGTATACTTAGAAGGCGATCTTGGAATGGGTAAAACGACTCTAGTAAGGGGGGTTTTACGTGGTTTGGGATATGAAGGGCCAGTAAAAAGCCCAACCTACACTATTGTTGAACCTTATGAATTATCTGATGTTGAGGCTTTTCATTTTGATTTGTATCGAGTGGCGGATGCAGAAGAGCTTGAGTTTATGGGGATTCGCGATTATTTTTCTGATGGAAGTTTGTGTTTAATTGAGTGGGCTGAGATGGGGCGTGGTGTTTTGCCTGAGGCGGATTTACTTGTCTCGCTGAGCTTAATTAGACAAGGTCGTCACGTGTCTTTAGAGGCGCATACAGAAAAGGGTAATGCGGCTCTAAACGTTTTGAAGAGCGCTATAACTTCTTGATGTATAGAAGACTTTACTATAAGTAAGATTGAGATCCATTTAATCAGCAGTTATAGTGTGTCAGATATACTAGCTAGCTGTCTGATATGCATACTAAATTTCATACTTATCTTTTTATTTTTATTAATTTAATCCTGTCTTTGGCGACCTGTAGCGTTTTAGCTGCGGAGGTTCGAGATATTCGCGTTGCTCAGCAAGAGGGGGTGACGCGTTTGGTGTTTGAGCTTTCTGAGGCTGCGGAGCATCGAATTTTCCCTCTTTCAAATCCTGATCGCATTGTTTTAGATATTAGTGGCGTAGATCTGAATGCCTCCGTTGTAAATGGGTTGTCGGCTCTAACTTCTGATGTATTGATGCGCGTGCGCTATGCTCGTCGAGATTCTGGTGTTCGTTTTGTGCTTGATTTGGGTCAGGCTGCAAAGGCTAAAAGCACCGTATTGGCAGCAAATGGTACTTATGGCCCCAGAATACTGGTTGAGCTTGAGTATGGCGTAAGAAAGCCAGCCACGATTGTTAAAAGTTTGGCGAATTTATCTAAAGAGAAGCGCGATATTGTGATTGCAATTGATCCAGGCCACGGTGGTAAAGACCCTGGTGCCTTAGGTCAATATAATGTGCGAGAAAAAGACATTGTGCTCTCTATCGGCAAAGAGTTGGCAAGCCGGATTAATGCTGTAGACGGCTTTAAGGCTGTCTTGACGCGTTCAACAGATACCTATCTTCAGCTTCGAGATCGTTCGCGGGTTGCTCGTGATGCTAATGCGGATTTGATGATTTCTATTCATGCGGATGCGTTTACCAAGTCGAGTGCAAGAGGTGCTTCTGTTTGGGCGTTGTCATTAAGTGGCAAAAGCTCCGAAATGGGGCGTTGGTTAGCGCAGCAAGAAAATTCTGCCGACCTAGTGGGCGGTATTTCACTGGATGATAAGGATCAGCTGCTTGCTGAGGTTCTATTGGATATGTCGATGAACTCTACTATTCAAATGAGTTTGAATATAGGTAAGAGTGTTTTAGGTGAAATGAAGGGGGTTGCTGTTTTGCACAAAGACAGTGTTCAGCAGGCTGGTTTTGTCGTGCTGAAATCGCCAGATATACCTTCTATATTGATTGAGACCGGATTTGTTTCGAATAAAACTGAAGCTAAAAATTTGTCGAGTAAAACTTATCGTGTGAAATTAGCGGACTCTATATCGAGGGGGGTGGTTGAATATTTTACTAAAAATGCCCCAGATGGAACCTTAGTTAATTGGAAGCAAAAGAAAAATTCTGATTATGTTTATACGGTTAGTAAGGGTGATACCTTGTCCGAAATTGCTCGTCGTAACCAGGTGTCTTTGCCCGTTTTGCGACAAGCAAATAGTTTGAGTAATGATGTTATTTGGATTGGTCAGAAGCTTGTTATTCCTGCTGGATAAAATCATATTTGAGTCTCTGCGTTTTTTAAAGAGGCTGTTTTCACATTAAAGGTCGTTCATGCAAAGAATTAATCTTTTATCTCCACGTTTAGCCAACCAAATTGCCGCGGGAGAAGTGGTTGAGCGACCAGCTTCTGTTGTTAAGGAATTGCTTGAAAATAGCCTTGATGCTGGCGCTTCTCAGCTTGATATAGATGTTGAGCAGGGCGGTGTAAGGCGTATCAAAATTCGTGATAACGGCACCGGTATCATGAAAGACGATTTGTCTTTGGCTTTAAGTCGTCACGCAACGAGTAAAATTATTACATTGGATGATTTAGAAGCTGTGCGCACGCTGGGGTTTCGTGGTGAGGCACTGGCCAGTATTAGTTCTGTTTCAAGGATGCATCTTACTTCTCAGGCTGAAAACGAAGTGGAAGCTTGGCGTGTTGAAGCGGAAGGGAAAGATATGGCGACTGCCATTCGGCCTGCATCTCATCCGCAAGGTACGACCATTGAGGTGCGAGATTTATTTTTTAATACCCCAGCTCGCCGGAAATTCCTTCGTACTGAAAAAACAGAATTTGTTCACTTGGAAGAAGTGGTAAAGCGTCTGGCGCTGAGTCGTTATGAGACTGGCTTTCGTCTCAGTCATAACGGTAAGCAGGTTTACGATCTTCGTCCTGTTACTGACCAGCTTCATGCCGAGCATAGATTAGCGACTCTGTTGGGTAAAAAGTTTATCGAAAACTCTCTGACGCTAGATGTTGAAGCGGCTGGGTTGCGTCTATGGGGTTGGATTGGTTTACCGACGTTTTCTCGTTCTCAGGCGGATCTACAATATTTCTTTGTGAATGGTCGAGTCGTTAAAGACAAATTAGTCGCTCACGCTGTACGCCAAGCTTATCGTGATGTTTTATACAATGGCCGTCACCCTACTTTTGTACTGTATCTTGAATTGGATCCGTCGACGGTTGATGTGAATGTTCATCCTACTAAACACGAAGTGCGCTTCCGAGATGGGCGTTTGGTACATGATTTCTTATTTAGTCGAATTCATAAAGCGATTGCAGATGTACGGCCTGAGTCTGATGCGGCTCCGACAGGGATGAATAATTCGACGAGCAGTGAACCGGTTGGTTATGGTGCGACGAACATAACAGAACAATCTGCTTTGCCGTTGTCTAATCGTTCTGCGTCTTCTTCGATGGACTGGATGCGATCTACGTCAAATTCGTTAGGTTCTTCAGAAGTACGTGGACAGCTTGATGGCATGAGTCGTTTGTCTGGTTATGCGCAAGAGTACGTATCTAAAACTGAAGAGGTTGATCCTGAAACGGGCGAAGTAAGAGAGATTTCACCTCCTAGCGCTTTAGGGCAAAGTGAAAGTCCGTTTGTTAGGCCTGAAGGGGATTACCAAGCGGTTCCGCCTTTGGGTTTTGCTGTGGCTCAGTTGCACGGCGTGTATATTCTTTCTGAGAGTGAACAGGGGCTTATTTTAGTTGATATGCATGCAGCCCATGAGCGAATTGTTTATGAGCGCATGAAAGCGGCATTTTATCAGAAAAATATTTCATCTCAGCCTTTGTTGGTGCCTATTAATATTGCGGTGTCGCAAAGTGAGGCGGATCTCGTTGAAGAGAGCGGTGAGGTTTTTGAAGCTTTCGGTTTCCGTGTAGAAAGAACGGGACTAGAAAGTGCCATGGTTCGCGAAGTTCCCGTTATACTCATTCGAGGTGATGTAGAAGGTCTTGTTCGTGATGTGATTAGTGATCTGTCTGCAAACGGTGTGTCAGATCTTATGGAGTCTCGGGCGAATGAATTGATGGCGTCAATGGCGTGCCATGGTGCTGTTCGTGCAAATCGTAAGCTTACGATTGCGGAGATGAACAGTCTTCTTCGTGATATGGAAGTTACTGAGCGGAGTGGGCAGTGTAATCATGGTCGACCGACTTGGGCACATTTGAGTATGTCCGATTTAGATAAACTCTTCTTGAGAGGGCGTTAATATGGCAAAGCCACACGTTGTTTGTTTGATGGGGCCAACGGCTTCAGGAAAAACTGGCCTGGCCGTTGAGTTAGCTGAGCATCACGATTTTGAAATTATCAGTGTTGATTCCGCTCTTGTTTACAAGGGAATGGATATTGGTACGGCAAAACCTGACGCTGAGTTGCTGGCTAGGGCTCCTCATCGGTTGATTGATATTATTGATCCGCTCGAGTCTTACTCGGCGGCTGATTTTGTATTGGATGCGGTTAAGCAGTCGCAAGAGATTCTTGCCAAAGGTAAAACGCCACTGTTAGTTGGCGGTACGATGATGTATTTCAATGCTTTGCAAAAAGGTTTGGCGGAAATGCCGCAAGCCGATGCGGAGCTTAGGGCCTTAATTGAAGCCGAGGCGGCTGAAAAGGGTTGGGTTGCTATGCATGAACAATTGCAAGCCTTCGATCCTGAGGCGGCGTCTCGCATCCATCCGAATGACCCGCAGCGTTTGCAGCGCGCTATTGAGGTGTATCGGTTGACCGGCAAAACCATGACTCATTTCTGGGCGCAGCAAGAAACTGTTTCTTTGCCATTTGAAATGATCAATATGGCAGTGATGCCTAAAGAGCGCAGTGTGCTGCATGAACGAATTGAGCAGCGTTTTTACGACATGATGGATCAAGGTTTTTTAGCTGAAGTGGAGGGGTTTTATCATCGTGGTGATTTGACGATTGATATGCCCTCTATGCGTTGTGTTGGTTATCGGCAGCTATGGCAATATTTAGACGGTGTTGATTTGCTAGATGATGCTATCTTTAAAGGTGTGGTTGCCTCTCGTCAATTGGCAAAAAGGCAGCTTACTTGGTTGAGAGGGTGGGAGGATTTGATGATTTTTGATAGTTTGTCGAAAGATCTTGTGCCTGAAGCCTTGAATTACATAGAAAGCAGGATTATATAGGGGAAATGGATAAAAATTTGGTGTAGTATCTACAGTATTGTTTTATCAATAATTAATTTAATATTTTTGCTTGTTTAAGGAGATTACAATGTCAAAAGGGCAATCATTACAAGACCCTTATCTAAATATTCTACGTAAAGAAAGAGTGCCAGTATCTATCTTTCTTGTAAATGGAATTAAGCTTCAAGGTCAAATCGAATCATTCGATCAGTTTGTGATTCTATTGAAAAATACTGTTAGTCAAATGGTTTATAAACATGCCATTTCTACAGTTGTGCCTTCCCGTACAATTCGCATCCCGTCTCCTGATCAGCCGGAAGATGACGCTGAATAGTTTGTCTGTAATAAGACAAGCAGAGGAATACTAGATTGTTTTTTGAACGTCCAGATAGTGGTGAAATAGCTGTATTGGTCCATATAGATTTTAACGATCAAAGTGAATCTTATGGGCCGGAAGAGTTTGTTGAGCTTGCTATTTCGGCTGGCGCTGACCCTGTTGCTGTTGTTTCAGGGACTCGCCAGCGTCCAGATGCTAGATACTTTATTGGTACTGGCAAGCTAGCAGAAATTAAAGATATTGTTGATCGAGAAGAGGCGCAAGTCGTTCTTTTTGATCATGCATTATCTCCCTCCCAAGAGCGTAATTTAGAAAGTGTTTTGCAATGTCGTGTACTTGATCGTACAGGGCTTATACTTGATATTTTTGCTCAACGTGCGCGTACCCATGAAGGTAAGTTGCAGGTAGAGTTAGCTCAATTGCAGCATATGTCGACACGTCTTATTCGTGGTTGGACGCACTTAGAACGCCAAAAAGGCGGTATAGGTATGCGTGGGCCTGGTGAGACGCAGCTTGAGACTGACCGTCGGTTACTTAGAGAGCGTATCAAGGCTATTCAGAAAAGATTAGCGAAAGTGGGTTCTCAGCGTGATCAGAATCGTCGATCTCGTGATCGATCTTCTGTGCCAACAGTTTCATTGGTTGGTTATACTAACGCTGGTAAATCTACTTTATTTAATCGTGCGACTGGTGCTGACGTTTATGCGGCTGATCAGTTGTTCGCAACGCTCGATCCAACTTTGAGACGTCTAGATATAGAGCAGATTGGCTCCATAGTGTTGGCTGATACGGTTGGTTTTATTCGTCAATTGCCTCACCGTTTGATTAAGGCATTTCAGGCGACATTGAAAGAGTCGTCTGAGGCAGATTTATTGCTGCATATAGTAGATGCGGCTGATATTTCTCGTGATGAGAATATGAAGCATGTTGACTCTGTATTGGAAGAGATTGGCGCTAACGAAGTGCTAACTTTGACTGTATTTAACAAAATAGATGTATTGCCGACAGCAGAACCTAGAATTGATAGGGATGCTAACGGGAACCCTATTCGAGTTTGGTTGTCTGCTCGTGATGGTCAAGGTATTGATTTACTTAAGCAGGCTATCGCAGAGCTGTTGGCGGAAGATGTCTTTAATGAAACGCTTTGTTTGTCGAGCAAGTATGGGCGTTTAAGGGCCATGTTGTTCGAGCATGGGGCTGTAAAGTCTGAGCGCTTTGATGAAGCGGGTCGTTTTGTTCTTGATGTCAAGTTGCCTAAAAAAGATTACTTGCAGATTTTGGCTCGCGCTGGCATGTCTGAGGATCAGATAGAGGCCGTGTAAGTTATACAGGATTATCATTAAAATAAAGTGGAGACGTAGTATGGCCTGGAATGAACCGGGTAATAACGACAATGACCCATGGAATCCAGATAAAAACCGTAATAATGGTGCTGGGCGCCCAGATGGAGATCGTGAGAAAGAGACTAGCAATGACCCTTGGGGTCGTAAGCCTGGAGGTAAGGAGCAAGGTCCTCCAGACTTGGATGAAGCTTTTCAGAAGTTGATGGGGATGCTTGGGGTTAAGAAAACTCGCAAATCCGGCGGTTCTAATGGTGGTGATTCCGGTATGTCTGGCAAATTTGGCGGTGGCATAATTGCCCTTGTTCTGATTGCTTTGCTTGCTTTGTGGGCAGCTACGGGTATTTATCAGGTGGATCAGCAGGAGCGAGGTGTTGTGCTTCGTTTGGGTAAATACCACTCTACTGTTATGCCGGGCCTTCATTGGAATCCGCCGATGATAGATTCTGTTAGCAAGGTGAATGTGACTAAGGTTCGTTCGCATGATCACAAAGCACTAATGTTGACAGTTGATGATGCCATTGTTGAAGTGGGTGTTTCTGTTCAATATTCTGTTCAAGACCCAAAGGATTTCTTGCTTAATGTTCGTAATCCTGAAGAGTCTCTTGCTCAGGTGACAGAAAGTGCGCTTCGTCATGTGGTTGGTAGTTCTGAAATGGATCAAATCTTAACTGAAGGTCGTGAGTTGTTGGCGACAGAAGTTAAGGCGCGTATTCAGGATTACAGTGATGCTTATGGTACTGGCTTGTTGATTTCGAAAGTAAACGTTGAAAATACTCAGGCGCCGACTCAGGTGCAAGAGGCATTTGATGATGTTATTAAGGCGAAAGAAGATGAGTTGAGAGTGCGTAACGAAGCTGAGTCTTATGCAAATGGTATTATTCCTGAGGCTCGTGGTCGTGCTCAACGTATTAGAGAGGAGGCTGAGGCTTACCGATCTGAGATAGTTGCTCGTGCTAGTGGTCAAGCTGATCGTTTTGATCGATTGTATCGTGAGTATACTAAGGCGCCAGATGTAACTCGTCGTCGTTTGTATATCGAGACAATGGAATCTGTTTATAAAGATGTGAACAAGGTTGTTGTTGATACTAAAGGAGGGAATAACATGCTGTATTTACCTTTAGATCAGTTAATGAAGCAGCGTGCGGAATCATCTAAAGGTACTGGATCAGTGAATTCAGGTAATATTGGGGCGTTAACAGATCAAGTTCTTGATGAGATACGTAAGCGCCAAAGTGCAACAGTTCGTAGAGAGGGCAGAAACTAATGAAAGGCTTTTCTTTTTCAGTTTTATTTGTTGTTCTTCTTGGTGTGCTGATTGCTTCCCAGACGCTTTTTGTTGTCAATGAGACAGAGCGTGCAGTGGTGCTTAAGTTTGGTGAAATTGTTCAGGATGATGTTAAGCCTGGCATTCACTTTAAACTTCCGATCATGAATGAAGTTAAGAAGTTTGATGCTCGAATTTTAACAATGGATTCACGTCCTCAGCGTTACTTGACGTTGGAGAAAAAGGCTGTTGTTGTAGATTCTTATGTTAAATGGAAGATAGATTCTGTTTCTAAGTTTTATCAGGCGACGTCTGGTGATGAATTTGTTGCAAATCGCGTATTGTCTTCTCGTGTGGACACTGGACTTAGAAATAAGTTTGGTGAACGAACTATGCATGAGGTTGTCTCTGGGGAGCGTGATCAGTTGATGACTGAGCTACGTGATGACTTGAATAAGGTCGCTCAGAGCGAATTGGGTATCTCTATTGTGGATATTCGAGTTAAGCGAATTGATTTGCCACCAGATGTTAGTGAATCTGTTTACCAGCGTATGAGAACTGAGCGTGAGCGTGAAGCTCGTGAGCATAGGTCGAAAGGTTTAGAGCTTGCTGAAGGTATTCGTGCTGACGCTGATCGTCAGCAAGTTGTACTAGAAGCTGAAGCGCAACGTGATGCTGAAATGATTCGTGGTGATGGTGATGCTAAAGCAGCAGCCATTTACTCTAAGGTTTATAAGCAAGATCCTGAGTTTTACGAGTTTTATCGTAGTCTTCAGGCATACCGTGAAAGCTTCAGCGGTAGCAATGATTTGTTTGTACTTGAGCCTGATAGCGAATTCTTTAAGTATCTGAATAGCTCAACTAGCCGTAGTGCTAAATAGAGTAGATATTCATCAATAATCGTGCATGAAGCCTATTTGTTAAAATGGGAAACATGGTACTATTACACAAACCGGGCCAAGCCCGGTTTTTTAATGGTCAAAATAAAGAGAATCTATGCAGGAATTGTTGCAGTCGCTGCTGGTTGGCGTCAGCCTTTTATTGATCGCCGAAGGTGTTTTGCCTTTTCTCGCTCCAAATATATGGAGAGAAATAATGGTGAAAGCTATCGCGAGCTCGGATTGGAATTTGCGTATTCTGGGCGCGGTTAGTATGTTTCTTGGATTAATGCTTCTTTTGCTGACTCGAAGCTAAGAGGATAATTTAATGACATTAGCAGATCGCTGGTTACTTCCTGAGGGCGTTGACGAGGCGTTGCCTGAGCAGGCCGCTAAGATCGAGCACCTTAGAAGAACTCTGCTTAATCTCCATGAGAGTTGGGGATATCAATTAGTAATACCTCCTCTTTTAGAGTATCTGGATTCCCTTCTTACGGGTGCTGGCTCAGACCTAGAAATTGAAACATTTAAAGTAATTGACCAGTTATCAGGTCGACTTTTAGGTATTCGTGCCGATTTTACATCCCAGGTTGCTCGTATTGATGCTCACTGTCTTAAAGATGATGGTGTGCAGCGTTTGAGTTATTGCGGTAGTGTATTGAGAACAATGCCTGCGGGCTTAGATGGTACTCGTAGCCCTATTCAATTGGGCGCAGAAATTTATGGTCATGGCGGCGTAGAAAGTGATGTTGAAGTTTTGTCTTTGATGTTGCAAACCTTGTCTGTGGCCGGTTTGTCTAACCTTGTTCTTGATCTTGGGCATGTTGATGTTGTTAGTGGTGTGCTTGCTGCTTGTAATCTTAATGCGGATCAAGAAAGTAAATTAATTGAGCTTTACAAGGCAAAAGATTTGCCCGAGCTTGATCGATATGCTGAAGAGCTTGGTTTTCTGAGTGATATTCAAAAGCAATGGCTGGTTGGTTTGCCGCGTTTGTGTGGTGGTAAAGAAGTATTAAAACATGCGACAGATTTGCTTGGTGATGTGAATGAATCAATTCGTGATGCGATTGTATTATTGCAGAAAGTGAGTGATTTCATCTGTAAGCGCTTCCCTCAGGTTGGCCTACATTTCGATCTGAGTGATTTGGTTTCTTATAGTTATCATACGGGTGTGATCTTTGCGGCTTACGTTCCTGGTCATGGTAATGCTATTGCTCGTGGCGGGCGTTATAACAATATTGGGCAAGTGTTTGGTCGGTCTCGTCCGGCTACGGGTTTTAGTACGGATGTAAAGGCCTTGGTTGCTTTGACTGATATTGTGGTCAATAAGCCAAAAACTGTTCTGTCGCCAATTTGCTCAAGTGATGAGCTTTGGCAGAAAGCAAATTCCTTACGTACTGAGGGATATCGAGTGGTAGAGGTCTTGGATGATATTTACGCTGGAGATGCTGATTTTAAGCTGGAATTTGTTGATGAAGCTTGGCAGTTAATGCCGGTTCATAACTAGACTTTTCTTTAAGAACTATCTAAATGAGACCTGAAATTATGGGTAAAAATGTTGTTATTCTAGGCACTCAATGGGGCGATGAAGGTAAAGGCAAGGTTGTAGACCTACTTACTGAAGATGTTGCTGCAGTTGTACGTTTTCAAGGTGGTCATAATGCGGGCCACACCTTGGTTATTGATGGCAAGAAGACGGTTTTGCATTTGATACCTTCTGGTATTTTGCGTGAAGGTGTTCAATGCATTATCGGTAATGGTGTTGTGTTGTCTCCTGCAGCGTTGAAGGCTGAAGTGCTTGAACTGCTTGAGCAAGGTGTTCCAGCAGTTGATCGCTTGAAAATTAGCGCGGCTTGTCCTCTGATTCTTCCTTACCATATTGCTATTGATCAGGCTCGTGAGCTTGCTAGAGGTGAGAAGAAAATTGGTACAACTGGCCGTGGTATTGGGCCAGCTTATGAAGATAAAGTAGCACGACGAGCAATTCGCGTTGGTGATTTATTGGATTCTGAGCGTTTCGCGTCTAAGCTTAAAGAAGTGCTTGAGTATTATAACTTTGTCCTTACTCAGTATCACAAAGTTGAGCCTATCTCTTTTGATGAGGTTTATGCTTCTGGTTTAGAAATGGCAGAATTTCTACGTCCTATGGTGGCTGATACTATTACTTTGTTGCATGACTTGCGTAAAGCGGGTGCGAACATCATGTTTGAGGGTGCGCAAGGTTCATTATTAGATGTCGATCACGGTACTTATCCTTATGTGACGTCTTCAAATACAACGGCCGGTGGTGCTCCAGCGGGTACTGGTTTTGGTCCTTTGTACTTGGATTATGTGCTTGGCATCACGAAAGCCTATACCACCCGTGTTGGCTCTGGTCCTTTCCCAACAGAGCTTTTTGACGAAGATGGTGAGCGTTTAGGTCGTCGTGGTCATGAGTTTGGTGCTACTACTGGTCGTTCGCGTCGTTGTGGTTGGTTTGATTCGGTTGCTTTGCGTCATGCGGTTCAGATTAACTCGGTTTCTGGCATCTGTCTGACTAAATTGGACGTGCTTGATGGTTCTTCTGTCATTAAAGTTTGTGTTTCTTATGCAGATGAAAATGGCAACCCTGTCGCTGGTTCTTTGGTTGATAGTGAAGGGTATGAAAAGGCTAAGCCGGTCTATGTTGAGTTACCTGGTTGGACTGAATCTACGGTAGGTGCTGAAAATTTTGAAGCTTTGCCAAAAAATGCTCAAGATTATATTCGCTTCCTAGAAGAGCAGGTTGGTGTGCCGGTTGATATTATTTCTACTGGGCCAGATCGTAATGAGACAATTGTGATTCGCGATCCTTTTAAACAATAAGTCTAAATTGCTGGATGTATTGTTAAAAAAAGCCGCTTAGTTGCGGCTTTTTTGTTTTTATGGATAGCTAAGTTCATCATATTAGTATTCTTTGTAAATAGAGTGAAAAGAGGGGGAGGAGTTTGTCTGGCGCTAAGGTAATATTTACAATTGAATTTTAGGCGATATAAGTGCCTGCTAAATAATGAAAAAATGAGAGGGAATATTTATGGTTAAGTTATTGCTTGCTGATGATGATGCTCGTTTATCGGATTTAATCAAAGAGTACTTTGATGGCGAGGGTTATGAAGTAGCGCATGCTTGGAATGGTCGTGAGGCATTAGAGCTTATGGCAGCAGACATGCCTGATATTATTATTCTCGATGTAATGATGCCTGAATTAGACGGTTTCGAAACGTTAAAACAGATCCGTAATAAAAGCTCGGTGCCGGTTATTATGTTGACGGCAAAGGGTGACGATATAGATCGTATTCTTGGTTTAGAAATGGGGGCTGATGATTATTTGTCTAAGCCTTTTAATCCGCGTGAATTGTTGGCCCGAATTAAAGCGATTTTGCGTCGAGCTAGCCAAGAGCGTGAGGATGATCCAACAGCAGATATAGATCTTTCTGGTGTTTTATTGCGTCGCAAAGATCGTACTGTGTATCTGGAAGGTGAGTTAGTAGAGTTGACGACATCTGAATATACTTTGCTAGAGTGTATGTTGATGGCGCCAGGTCAGGTACTCACGAAGCAAGAGCTTTCTGAAAAGGCCCTTGGTCGTAAATTAACCATGTACGATCGAAGTTTAGATATGCACATTAGTAATTTACGTAAAAAAATTGGCAATTTAGAAAATGGCGATCCACGAATCAAAACAGTTCGCGGTGTAGGCTATATTTTTGTGTCAAATGAGCAGGGTGCATAGTCTTCTATGAAAAATACTTTTCTACGTGTGTTTCTGGTGGTGTTACTGTCCAATATTGTTGTTGTTAGTATTGGTTTGGCGATGGTTCAGTTTATCCAGAAGCGCAATCAGGTATCAGCTGATTTACTGGGAGATGTCGGTGTTCAGTTGGTGGCTGGGTATGAAAAGTTTGGTATTACTTCATTGCAGGAGGAAACTAAAAAGGCAGAGAAGCGATTGTCCGGAACTATTTATTTGTATCAGGAGAATGGTCGCCCTCTGTTAAAGCCTTTGCCTCGTAATTTTAAGGAGCAAAATACGCCAAGCGTTACTACTCGGCCAGCAGCGGATTTTTTACATAGCCAATTCATTCAGGTTATTGGTGGGAATAATGTTCAGTATCTGCTTATTTTTAAGCCGAATCCTGAAATTAGCTCTCTTGCACCTGAGGCAGTTGTTGGCTTCTCTTTGTTGGGTTTGTTTGTTTCGAGTGGGGTATTGGCGTATTGGTTGCTGGGGCCTTTGCTTAAGTTGCAGCGAGTTGCTCGTTCCTTTGGTCAGGGTGACATGACGGCTAGGGTCGAAAATAAGTTGGCTCGAAGAAGTGATGCTGTTGGTAAATTGGCGCGAGAGTTTAATGAGATGGCGGTCAGGATTGATACGCTACTCTCGTCGAAAGAGAGGTTGATGCGTGATGTTTCTCATGAGTTAAGGACGCCGCTGGCAAGGATTGAAGTAGCACTGACTATAGCGGAAGATAAATATGCAACAGAGGCTCAGAAAGGGTATTTGAGTCGTATTCGTACTGAGCTTCATGAGCTTGATGAGTTGATTGGTCAGGTTCTTACCTTGAGTCGGTTGGAGGCTGCTTCTCTAATAAAAGAGGAGATGGATCTTCAAGAATGGTTAAGTGAAATTGTTGCGGATGTAAGTTTTGAGAGTCAGTTAAAGGGAATTTCCGTTTCTAAAATTGGGCGTGCACCAAAAACAATATTGGGGGATCCTCTACAGTTGCGTCATGCAATCGAAAATGTGCTTCGTAATGCCTGCTTTTATGCGGGTTGTAATGGAGTTATTGAGGTCGAAACTCAAGAAAAAGCCGGAACGGCTTTTATCTATGTGCGTGATAATGGTCCGGGTGTTTCCGATGATAAGTTAGAAAAGATTTTTCACGCTTTTTATCGCTCTTCTGAAGCAAGAGAGGCGAATAGTGGTGGATTTGGTGTTGGCCTTACTATTTCGCAACGTATTATTCGTGCTCATAAGGGGCAGATAATGGCGAGAAATCGGGAGGAAGGTGGTCTTGAGGTGTGTTTTCAGCTGCCTATTGCTTGATTTTTGATCTTTTGGTTTTTTTAATATGCATGAAAATTTTCAGCTTTCGAGAAAGCACTTGTTATTGTCTCTATAGATAAGTAATATGCGCCTCGCAAGTTGGCTAGGCAGTCGCCGCTCAATTTATTGGGGGGAGGAAAGTCCGGGCTTCGCAGGGTAAAGTGCCAGGTAACGCCTGGGGGGCGTGAGCCTACGGAAAGTGCAGCAGAAAATACACCGCCTAAGCAGTTTACTGCCGGTAAGGTTGAAATGGTGCGGTAAGAGCGCACCGCGCGACTGGCAACAGTTCGTGGCTAGGTAAACCCCACTTGAAGCAAGACCAAATAGGAACTCTTTGGCGTGACCCGCGCTGAGTTCGGGTAGGTTGCTAAAGACGTGCAGTGATGTACGTATTAGATGAATGACTGTCCACGACAGAACCCGGCTTATCGGCCAACTTGCAATTTTTTCCTCGCGTTTCGTCTCCTTTTTTATTCTATGAGTGCCATGGTTAGTGGTGCTTTCTGTTTTATTGAATTTCCAAATCTGTTTGCTTCTTCTATCTATCGTTTGTGCTCAATTGCGTGAATGGCTTTTTTTGCCTAAAAAGTGTCGTTTTGTGTTTTTTCTTCTGTTTTAGTCTCTCCATTTGTCTATTTTTTGCCTCTTTACAAAATCATTGCATCTATTTTTGCCTATTTGGTTGGTTTTTTTTTACTCTTTTTCATAAATAGTGTTAAATTGTGGGATAAAGTGTCGATAAGTGGGATATGGCAATGTTTCGTGGGATTCATCAGGTGAGTGTAGATGTGAAGGGGCGAATGTCGCTTCCGGCACGCTTACGCGATGATCTGGCCCAATATGATGACGATGGTGTGGTTGTGACCATTGATCCTGTTTCTCGATGCTTGTTGCTCTATCCCTTATCTGAATGGGAATTGATTCAGCAAAAATTAGATAAGTTGCCCACGTTTCAGCCACAAGCTAGGCGTTTGCAGCGTCTTTTAGTGGGGCATGCGACTGATTTGGAAGTGGATAAAGCGGGTCGGATTTTGTTGCCTGCGCCACTGCGTGAATTTGCTCGGTTGGATAAAAAGTTAACGATTCTTGGCCAAGGTAAGAAGTTAGAAATTTGGAGCCAAGAAGAGTGGGAAGCGCAACGTGAAGATTATTTGTCCCAAGATGCTCTTGCGGACTTACAAACTGAAACCATGATGGATATTTCTTTATGACAAAGACGATGGCAGAACACATAAGCGTCATGCTTAATGAGTCCGTCGATATGCTAGTAACCGATACTAATGGTCTGTATGTCGATGGGACGTTTGGTCGCGGTGGGCATACTCGTTTGGTTTTGGATCGATTAGATAATGGTCGTTTGCTTGGTTTTGATAAAGACCCTGTGGCGATTGGTCATGGCAAGTTGTTAGAGCAAGAAGATGCACGTTTTTCTATCGTGCAAGATAGCTTTGCAAACATGGCTGAACACATTACGGGTGTGTTTGGTGTTGATAGGGTCGATGGTGTGATGATGGATTTGGGTGTGTCTTCTCCTCAGATCGATGACGCCGAACGCGGTTTTAGTTTTATGAATGACGGTCCGCTTGATATGCGGATGAATCCTGACAAGGGTATAAGTGCTGCCCAGTGGATAGCCACTGTTAGCGAAAAAGATATGGCGGATGTGATGTATCAGTATGGCGAAGAAAGATTCTCTCGTCGTATAGCAAAGGCTATCTGTGAGTATCGTTCTCATACACCAATCTTAACAACGCTCCAGCTATCAAAAATTATTGCTGAAGCGAATCCAGCTTGGGAGAAAGGCAAAAATCCAGCTACTCGGGTATTCCAGGGTATTCGAATTTACATTAATAATGAATTGGGTGACTTGGAAATTGGTCTTGATGCTGCTGCGCAAGCTCTAAAAGTTGGTGGTCGATTGGCTGTTATTAGTTTTCATTCTCTTGAAGATCGTATCGTTAAACGCTTTATGAAATTGCAAGCGAAAGGGCCTGAATTACCAAGACATTTGCCAATTCGAAATGCTCATCTTGATATTAAGTTTAAAACAGTCGGTAAGGCGATTAAGCCATCTCAATCTGAAGTGAGTGAGAATGTTCGCTCTCGTAGTGCTGTCTTGCGCGTTTTGGAGCGGGTCAGTGATTAAGGCTCGTTTTTCACCGTTAGTATTTGCTATCGGTGTTGTTGTTTTAGCGATTGTTTCAATCGCTGTTGTTATTCAGGTATACGATTTTAGGAAGGATTTCTCTTACCTTCAAACATTGAAGCAAGATGAAGTGGATTATGAAGTGAAATGGGGTCAGTTGCTTCTTGAACAAAGTGCACTAACCCAGCCAAGTCGCTTGGAGCAAGCGGCTATTAAAGATTTAAAAATGCACGCACCCTCTCAGGATGAATTGATAATAGTGAAACCATGAATATTGAAGACAGTGTTCACACTCCAGGAAAATGGCGCTTTAGATTTGTATATGGCGTTGCTTTGTTATTGTTTCTTATTGCTGGCGGTCGATTATTTTATTTGACTGTTGTTGATAAGGCGTTTTTACAAAACCAAGGCGAGATGCGAGCTGTACGCACAGAAGCCATTCCGGCGACCCGAGGTATGATTTTGGATCGTCGTGGAGAGCCTTTGGCTGTTAGTACGCCAACTTGGACGATAATTGCTAATCCAAGAGCCTTATGGAAGCTTCCTAGAGATCCTTCTTTAAATATTGGCCCAGAGCAAGAGATTAAACGTCTAGCAGAAGTGATGGGGGTTGGTCGTGCTTGGCTACAAGAAAGATTTGAAGCTAATAAGACTCGTTCTTTTATGTATCTTCGACGTCAAATACCGCCTCATGAAGCTGATGCTATTATGGCGGCTAATGTTGTTGGGGTGAGTAAGACTAAAGAATATAAGCGTTTCTATCCTGCTGGTGAAGTGGCTTCTCATGTTGTTGGTTTTACCAATATCGATGACAAAGGTCAGGAGGGTATCGAACTTGCTTATGATCAAGCTTTAGAAGGTCAGCCTGGTCGTCGAAGCTATGTGAAGGATCTTACTGGCAATATCATTCGTGGTGTTGGTGTTGAAGAAGCAGAGCATCCGGGTGAAAATATTGAGCTAAGTATTGATCTTAGATTGCAGTATTTGGCTTATCGAGAGCTTAAAGCTGCAGTGACGGAGCATCGCGCTACGTCTGCATCGGCGGTGATTTTAGACGTTAAGACTGGTGAAATCTTGGCGATGGTTAATCAGCCATCTTATAACCCAAATGACCGTTCTAAACTGGAATATGAAGAGTTGCGCAATCGTGCTGTGATTGATTTGTTTGAACCGGGCTCTACCATGAAGCCGTTCACTATTTCGGCGGCGTTGATGTCTGATCAATATACCACAGAGACAACAATTGATACCTCTCCCGGTTATCTGCGCTTTGGCCGCTTTACTATTCGTGATGCCGCCAATTACGGTGTAATCGATTTTGAAAAATTGCTAATTAAATCGAGTAACGTCGGGGCGTCGAAAATTGCTTTGTCGCTTCCTCAGGATGCGATTTGGAATATGGATTATGAATTAGGTATAGGTTCGCCTGTCGGGATTGGGTTTCCAGGAGAGGCATCCGGTGTTCTTCCGTCTCATCCTAAATGGCACCCATCAGAAATTGCTACCTTGGCTTACGGTTATGGTTTGTCTGTGTCTACGTTGCAGCTAGCTCAAGCCTACATGACATTGGCTAATGGTGGTTATCGAGTTCCTGTTACTATTTTTAAGCAAGATGTGCCTGCAGATGGTAAGCAAGTGATTCCTCAAAAAGTGGCTCATGATGTTGTGAAGATGATGGAGTCTGTTGTGCAGCGAGGTTCTGGTAAAGCTGCGCAAATCCCAGGTTATCGCGTCGCAGGCAAAACGGGTACTGTGCATAAAGTTGGTTCTAAAGGGTACGAATACGATCAATACATTGCCTTGTTTGCGGGGGTTGCGCCTGCGTCAAATCCTAGATTGGCAATGGTGGTAATGATTAATGATCCAAAAGGTCGTGAATATTATGGCGGTGAGGTTGCTGCGCCAGTATTTTCTCGCGTTATGGAAGGAGCGTTAACAACTCTGAATATTTATCCCGATTTGCCAGAAGGGCTCAGAGAAGTTCGTTTAGAGTCTAAAAAAGTTCCTTATCAAGTTGTACAGGGTGGTTAAATGGGGCAAATAACACATGCTCAACTGCTTAATTTGGCGGGTTATTCTTTGGAGGGTAACTCGCATTCTGCTTTATATAATTGTCTAGAAACTGACAGTCGCAAAGTAGATCAGGAGAGCGTTTTTTTTGCTTTGCCTGGTGTAACTTCAAATGGCTGGGAATATTTAGATGATGTCATCGAACTAGGTTGTAAGATCGCGGTTGTTCCTTCTGAATTAAATTTGCAGCGTGATGATATTGAACTTGTTTCTGTTGCTAACCCAGCTGAGCTGCTAATTACTTGTTTGCATAGTTTTTTTGGTCGTATGCCGCAGCGTATGGTGGCTGTGACTGGAACTAATGGCAAATCTTCTATCTGTTTTTATATTGCTCAACTTGCTAAATATATTGGCTTTTCGAGTGGGCTGGTGGGTACTTTTGGTGTTGGGCCTTTGGATCGTTTGACAGAAGCTAAACAAACGACACCTGATCTTCTCTCTTTACATCTCACTTTGATGAAAATGGCTGAAATAGGCGTCGATTTTGTTGCTTTTGAAGCGTCGTCGCACGCTTTAGATCAGGGGCGTATTGAAGGTGTTCCTTTTCAAACCGCTGTATTTTCAAATCTTTCTCGTGATCATCTCGATTATCATGGCGATATGAATTCCTACGCTTTAGCTAAGCAGCGGTTGTTTTCTTTTGATGGTTTGTCTCATTCCATATTTTGTCTTGATGATAGTTATGCTGGTTTTATGGCGGAAGCTGCGGCCGGTTCGAGTCGACATTATTATAGCGAGCAAAACTCGCAAGCTGATTTTTATGTGAAGCAGTTAGTGTTGGAGCCGACAGGTTGTAGATTTATTTTGTGTCACCCGGAAGGTGAAACTCCTGTATTTTTGCCATTGTTAGGGCGTTTTAATGTGCAGAATGCCCTAGCAGCTTTAGTAAGTCTTTGGTATGAGGTAAGAGATAAATCGACCTTAATAAGTGGTCTGTCTACATTAAGTGGTGCGCCTGGTCGTATGGATAAGGTTGAGTTACCAAATGCCCCTCTTGTCGTTGTTGATTTTGCACACACTGCCGATGCTTTGGTAGTCGCTTTGCAAGCACTAAAAGAGCATACGAACGGTCGATTAATCTGTGTGTTTGGTTGTGGTGGTGATAGAGATCGAGGTAAACGACCTCTAATGATGGCGGCAGCTATGCAAAATGCTGATTACGTATGGTTAACATCAGATAATCCTCGTACTGAATCCATAGAGCAAATATTTTCTGATGTCTTAGCGCAAACAAACGAGGATGAGGCATTTAGTTTTGAGCCTGATCGTCGAGCGGCTATTCGTCAGGCCGTTTTGTCGGCTGGACCTAATGATGTGGTTCTTATTGCTGGAAAAGGACATGAAACTTATCAGGATGTTCAGGGTGTTAAACACCATTTCAATGACAAAGAAGAGGCGCTGAGAGCGTTGGAGGCTTATGTTAATTAACCTTGCTCTTTCAGATATCGCCGAAGCTTGCGGCGGCCAACTTATCGGTGAAAATTGCGTGTTAAATGCAGTTATTACTGATACAAGGAAAATAACTTCAGGCTGTGTCTTCGTTGCCTTAAAAGGTGAGCGTTTTGATGGACATGATTATATAGGGCAAGCGGTTCAAGAAGGTGCTGTTGGTGTTGTCTCTGATCGAGATGTTGATGCGCCTAATTATGTTAAAGTTGTGGACACCACATTGGCTTATGGTGTGATTGCTCGCTTGATTCGGGATGCCTTTAAGGGGCCTGTTGTATGCATTACAGGCAGTAATGGTAAAACAACCGTAAAAGATTGGTTGGCTCAGTCCCTTACGGATGAAAATGTGTTAAAAACACGCGCCAATTTGAACAATCAAATAGGTGTGCCACAAACGCTTCTTGAGTTAGATGCTGATCATGATGTTGCAGTCATAGAGGCTGGGACTAGTTTTACTGGCGAAATTCCTCTGTTGGCTAAGATTGCGTTTCCAGACATCGTTATATTGACGAATGCCAGTGGAAGTCATTTTGAAGGGTTGGGTGGTATTGAGGATATTGCAAAAGAAAAAGGAGCCTTGATTTCAGGCTCCTCGCCCAATGCTAGCATAATTCTAAATGCTGATGATGAGTACTTCGATTATTGGTGTAGTTTAGCTGGAGATCGTCAGGTTTATTCTTTTGGATTTACTGAGTCTGCCGATCTTTATGTGTCTGATATTGAGTTGGATGCTGAGTCAAGTTTAGCTGTGTTTCATTACAATGGGGGAGCTCAATCAGTCTCTATTGCTGGTGCTGGAAAGCATCAAATTGCAAACGCTATGACCGTTGTTTTGGCTATGTTAGTAATGGGGATTGATTTTAAACAAGCGGCTGATAAATTAGCCACCCCTGTGCTAGTTTCTGGACGATTAGAGCGGCTTAAAGCAAAAAATGGCGCTCTATTAATTAATGATTGTTACAATGCCAGCCCAGCGTCTGTTGAGGCGGCTATTGATGTTCTTGCAATTCAGCCAGTAGAAGAAACTTGGTTGATTTTAGGGGCTTTAGCTGAGCTTGGTGCTCAAAGAGATGACATTCATCATGGCTTAGGGGTATATGCTAAAAACAAAGGGATTTCGTGTTTGATTTGTGTCGGTCCCGTAGCGAGTATTGCTGGTGCTGCTTTTAGAAGTGAAGGTGGTAACGCTATTTTTTGTAATACTCATAATGAAGCGGCGACAGTAGTTCGTCCGCTAGATAAAAAACACGCTATTTTAGTCAAAGGTTCTCGTTCGGCTAAAATGGAAAACGTCATTGAAGCACTAATTAATTAGGATATTCCTTACCAATGTTACTTCTGTTAACGGCTTATTTAAGTAAATATCATACATTTTTTACGGTATTTAATTACTTGTCTCTGCGCGCCATTTTAGGTGTTCTCACTGCATTGGCTATTTCTCTATTAGTTGGCAATAAGGTTATTGTTTTGTTGCAGCGCTTGCAAATTGGTCAGGCGGTTCGCAGTGATGGGCCTCAAACGCATTTAGCGAAAGCTGGAACGCCAACTATGGGTGGCGCGCTTATTATTTTTTCGATTTCTGTTAGTACTCTTTTGTGGGGTGATTTGCGTAATCAATACGTTTGGGTTGTTTTATTGGTTATGTTGGCATTCGGTGTTGTTGGCTGGGTTGATGATTATCGAAAAGTGGTGGAGAAAAATCCACGAGGTCTTCCTGGTCGATGGAAATATTTTTGGCAGAGTGTGTTTGGTTTAGCTGCTGCGTTTTATTTGTATTACACCGCAAGCACGCCTGCTGAAACAGCCTTAATTGTGCCTCTTTTTAAAGATGTTGCGATCCCTTTGGGTATGTTTTTTATTGTGCTGACTTATTTCGTTATTGTCGGTACAAGTAATGCAGTAAATTTAACCGATGGACTGGATGGTTTGGCGATTCTACCAACCGTGTTGGTAGGTGGTGCTCTTGGTGTGTTTGCATATTTAACCGGTAATATTCGATTTGCTGATTATCTGCTTATCCCTTATGTACATGGTTCCGGTGAGTTGCTGGTGTTTTGTGCCGCTCTTGCAGGGGCTGGTTTGGGTTTTTTATGGTTTAACACTTACCCTGCACAAATTTTTATGGGTGATGTGGGGTCTTTGGCTTTAGGTGCTGCATTGGGAACAATTGCTGTTATTGTTCGCCAAGAATTAGTTTTGTTTATTATGGGCGGCGTTTTTGTAATGGAAACGGTGTCGGTTATTTTGCAGGTTGCTTCTTACAAGTTAACTAAGCGAAGAATATTTAGAATGGCGCCGATTCATCATCATTTTGAATTAAAGGGTTGGGCTGAACCGAAAGTGATTGTGCGTTTTTGGATCATAACTGTTTGTCTTGTTTTAGTAGGTTTTGCCACCTTAAAAGTACGTTAGGAGTTTTGCATGTCGTTGATCGGGTCAGATCGGGTAAGAGCCGTTGTAGGCTTGGGTGCGACAGGCTTGTCTTGCGTACGCTTTTTAGCTAGCAAGGGAATTGAGTTTTATGTGGTGGATTCTCGTGAGAATCCACCGGGATTGGAGCATGCGAAAGAGTTTTGTTCGCAAGAGCGGATTTTCACGGGCAATTTAGAAGTGCTTGAAACCCTTGGTGTAACGGAGTTGTTCGTTAGTCCTGGGATTGCTTTGCGCACACCTGTTCTGGCTCGCTTGGCTGAACGTGGTGTTGCGATGCGCGGCGATATCGATTTGTTTCGTGATTATGTCAATGCGCCTTTTGTTGCGATTACCGGATCTAATGCCAAAAGTACAGTCACAACATTGGTAGCTTTGTTACTTCAGGCTTGCGGAAAAAATGCCATAGCGGGCGGTAATTTAGGCTTGCCTGCATTGGATCTACTTTCTCCAAATGCCGATTTTTATGTGCTTGAGTTATCTAGCTTTCAGCTTGAAACAACACACGCACTACAGGCCGATCTGGCCTGTCTTCTTAATGTCTCCGAAGATCATATGGATCGTTACAAAGATCTTTATGAGTATCAACGCGTCAAGCAAAAAGTCTATCGAGGTTGTAAAGCTGCCGTTTGTAACAAGCAAGACATCTTAACGGCGCCATTGCTGGCTGAAGGTGTTCCTGTTCGTGCATTTACAACAAAAAGTCCTGATTTAAAAGAGTATGGCATGCTCAAAGATGGTGATGGGGCTTGGTTGTGTAAGGGTGTTGAGCGGCTTTATCACACGTCACAAATTGCTTTGAAGGGCTCTCATAATCACGCCAATGTGTTGGCGGCTCTAGCTATGCTTGAATTGCTGGGAGTGGATGTTCTGTCTGAGGCAGTAGGAAAGGTACTGAAAGAGTTTGGTGGTTTGCCTCATCGTTGTGAAACGGTTCGGGTTCTTAATGGCGTGACTTATATTAATGATTCAAAAGGCACCAATGTTGGCGCGACGTTAGCCGCGCTTCAGGGGCTTGGATCGGCTGCTAATAAAAATATTTTACTTATTGCTGGCGGTGAAGGGAAAGGCGCGGATTTTCGTGCTCTTGCTAAACCCGTAAAGGATCTAGTGCGCATTGTTTATTTGTTTGGAAAAGATGCCGATCGTATTGCTGAAATTTTGCCTTCAGACACTGAAGTTAAGCACTTTGATACGTTAGACCAAATTGTGGCTAGTATTGGGCAGGATAGTAAAGAGGGGGAGATCATTTTATTTTCGCCAGCTTGTGCCAGTTTAGATATGTATAAAAACTATGAAATGCGCGGCGCGCATTTTGCCAGTTTGGTTGCTGAGTTATGACATGGTTGAAAATATTTGACCGAGTGTCTCTTCGTGAATTTGCTCAAGTTGATGCTGTTTTTGTTGCTGCTGTTGTTTCTATTTTGGCGCTAGGGATGGTGATGGTCTCTAGTGCGTCTATCTCTATTTCTGAAACTATCCATGGCCAACCCTATTTTTTTATGGTGAGGCAGGGTTTATATCTCGCTATTGGGCTGGTATTTGGTTGGGTGTTATTGTCTCTGCCAACGCATCAACTGCAAAAATGGGGTATTTTGATGATGGGCTTGTCTCTCATCTTACTTATTCTTGTGCTTATGCCTGGAATTGGAAAAAGTGTTAATGGTAGTCGTCGTTGGATTAATTTGGTGGTATTTAACCTTCAGGCCTCGGAAGTCGCAAAAGTTTGTATGGTGGTTTATGTTTCTGGTTATCTAGTGCGAAGAGCTGACCGTGTTAGAGAGGGTTGGGTCGGCTTCGTTCTTCCGCTCTGCCTTTGTAGTATTTTTCTTTTGTTTTTGCTTTTTGAACCAGATTTTGGTGCGTCTGTAGTATTGCTAGGTACAGTGATGGTGTTACTGTTTTTGGGCGGCGCACCCTTGTATCAGTTTTTACTTTTAATGGTTGGTGCCGTTTCAATGTTGGGCGTTGTTGCCATTTCTGAAAGTTATCGCTTAAAGCGTTTGATGAATTTTATAGACCCGTGGGCAGATCCTTTTAATGAAGGGTATCAGCTTAGTCAGGCTTTAATCGCTTATGGTCGTGGCGAGTGGTTTGGTTTGGGGCTGGGAAACAGTGTTCAAAAGCTATCTTATCTGCCTGAAGCCCATACAGACTTTGTGTTTTCTATTTGGGTTGAAGAAACGGGCATGTTTGGCGGTTTGTTGTTGATATGTTTGTTTGCGCTAATGGTTGCTCGCGCCTTTAAGATTGGTCGTCAAGCCATGACGTTATCTCGACCTTTTGCTGCTTATATGTGCTTTGGTTTTTCAATTCTTATTTTGGCTCAAGTTATTATCAATATAGGTGTAAATACCGGCTTTTTGCCTACTAAAGGGCTAACTTTGCCATTAATTAGTTATGGCGGCAGTAGCTTGATAATTACCTTGGGGAGTTTGTTTGTTGTAGCGCGTGTCGATATTGAGAATAGACGGGCTGAGAAAGGTGATGGCTCTGGTGAGTCGATTAAAATGAAAGAGAGTACAAAATGAGCGATGTCAAAAGAGTCGTTATAATGGCTGGTGGAACAGGTGGTCATATCTATCCAGCATTGGCTTGTGCTCAAAGTTTTAAGAATAAAGGTGCCGATGTTCAATGGCTTGGCTCTAAAGGTGGGATGGAGGAAACTCTTGTGCCTAAACATGACATAGCATTGCATTCTTTATCTATCAAAGGAGTGAGAGGCAAAGGGGTTTTAGGTCTATTGGTAGCTCCTTTTAGGATCTTGCATGCTATTGGGCAGGCGGTGGCTGTTTTGCAAAAAATTAAGCCCGATGTCGTTCTAGGTATGGGTGGGTTTGTTGCAGGTCCTGGTGGCGTGGCTGCTAAAATTTTAGGTATTCCATTAGTTGTGCATGAGCAGAACGCCGTTGCTGGTACTACCAATAGGTTACTCTCTAAAGTAGCAAGTTTAAGGTTGCAGGCTTTTGATGGTGCACTACCTAACGCTATTAGCGTTGGTAATCCAATTCGAAGCGATATTTTGAAGCAGCGTGTTCGAGTATCAAGAAGCGGTGCTGCAAGGCCTTTGCGATTGCTTGTTGTGGGTGGGAGTTTGGGCGCAAAAGCGATTAACGATGTCATTCCTCAGGTTTTAGCAGAATGGCCTTTCACTCAGCGTTTAGATGTATGGCATCAGACTGGTATTCGTAATTTTGAAGCGGTATCAGAACTTTATAAAGAGGCAAAGGTTGACGCTCGTGTTGAGGCCTATTTGGATAATATGGATCAAGCATATTATTGGGCTGATATTGTGTTGTGCCGAGCTGGCGCTATGACGGTGAGTGAGCTTGCTGTTGCCGCCTTGCCTTCCATTTTAGTGCCTTATCCGCATGCTATAGATGATCACCAAACGGCAAATGCGTGTTATTTAGAAAAAGTTGGGGCTGCATATCTGTTGCCGCAACCACAGCTAGGTTGTGAAAAAATCATTTCTTTGCTTTCTGGTTTTGTAGAAAGTGAAGAGACATTATTGAAAATGGGTGAGCAGGCCAAGCTGGTTGCTCGTCCAAATGCGACACAAGAAGTTGTTGCACACTGTTTAAGGTTAATAAAATCATGATTGATATTAAAGTTCAGTACGATATTCCTACGATGCGCCGTATTCAAAATATCCACTTTATTGGTATTGGTGGTGTTGGTATGTGTGGTATTGCAGAGGTATTGCATAACCAAGGCTATCAAGTTTCAGGGTCTGATCTTAAAGCGTCGTCTACCACGGAGCGTTTAGAAGAATTAGGTATCAAGATTTATCTAGGGCATTTAGAAGAAAACGTTTATGACGCCCATGTGATTGTGGTATCTACCGCGATAAATGAACAAAACCCAGAAATTATCTGGGGTAAAGAACATAGAATTCCGATTGTTCGAAGAGCAGAAATGCTGGCTGAATTAATGCGTTATCGCCATGGTATTGCTGTAGCGGGTACTCATGGCAAAACAACGACAACGAGCTTGATGGCATCTATATTAGCGGCTACTGGTGAAGCGCCAACATTTGTTATTGGTGGGCGTTTAACTAGCGCTGGGGCAAATGCACAATTGGGTAGTAGTGCTTATCTTGTTGCTGAGGCAGATGAAAGTGATGCGTCATTCCTGCATTTGCAACCACAGACGGTGATAGTGACTAATATCGATGAAGATCACATGGACACTTATGATGGCGACTTTGAAAAGGTTAAGCATACTTTCATTGAGTTTGTGCATAACTTGCCTTTTTATGGTTTAGCTGTTTTATGTGTTGATGACGAAAATGTTCGTGAAATTCTGCCTTCTTTGAGTCGCCCAGTTTTAACGTATGGTATTGATCAAGAAGCGGACTTTTATGCGACTGAGATTGTGCAAACTGGCCGTTATTGTGAGTTTTTGGCGCATCGTCCTGAAGGTGAGCCCTTGAAAATTCGCTTGCCGATGCCAGGTCGTCACAATGTACTTAATGCTCTTGCAACGATTGCTGTTGCCACCGATTTGGGTGTTGAAGCAATAGCTATCCAAGCTGGCCTAATGGGCTTTGAAGGTGTGGGGCGCCGTTTTCAAGAGCAGAAACCGTTAGAGCTTCCTAATGGTTCGAGTGTTATGTTTGTTGATGACTATGGTCATCACCCGAGTGAAGTATTAGCAACTATTAAAGCGATCCGTGCAGGTTGGCCTGAGAAGCGCTTAGTCATGGTTTATCAGCCACATCGTTATACTCGAACCCGTGATCTTTATGAAGATTTTGTGCGAGTTCTGTCTCAAGTGGATGTTTTGCTCTTGCTGGATGTTTATTCCGCTGGCGAAGCGCCTATCAACGGTGCTGACAGTCGTTCTTTGTGCGGTAGTATTCGTCAGCGGGGTAATGTTGATCCTATTCATGTTGGTAGTGAGGCGGATTTACGTTCTATTTTGAGTAATGTTTTGCGCGAAGGTGATTTGTTGATTACGCAAGGTGCTGGTGATATCGGTATGGTTTCTAAAAACTTATCAGTGAGCGGAATTTAATATGTCTAAAACACTAAAAGAATCAGTTATTGCCGTCATTTATGGCGGCCGTTCTGCGGAGCGTGAAGTTTCAATGCAAAGTGGTCCTTTGGTTGCTGAGGGGTTGCGTTCAAAAGGCTTTCAAGTTGTAGAGCTTGATCTTTATGGTCCTGATGCCGCGCTTGATCCTATTGTTCAATTGCAGGCTATTAAGTTTGATCTTGCTTTCATTGCCTTGCATGGTGGGGAGGGTGAAGATGGTCGAGTTCAGGCTTTACTTGAAATGTTTGGTAAGCCGTATACAGGTAGTTCGCCCTTAGCTTGTGGTTTGGCTATGGATAAAGTCTTAACTAAGCGTTTTTGGAATGGTATTGGTATTCCGACTCCCGCTTATTTATCTTTTGTCGATCATGCTAATGCGGATGTAATCGAGGAGCAGATGTCTTATCCAATGATTGTTAAGCCTTCTAGAGAGGGTTCTACCATTGGGATTAACAAGGCTATGAATAGAGCTGAGCTTGATGATGCTCTTCTAAAGGCGCTTGAGTATGACTCTGATATATTGGTCGAAGAGTTTGTCGATGGGCCTGAATTTACTATTACGGTTATCGATGATGTCGCTTATCCGCCAATAGGTTTGAAGCCTGCTCCGAATCATAAGCTTTATGATTATGAGGCTAAATATATAGCGGATGATACTGAATATTTGTTGCCTTGTGGTTTAGATGAAGATGATGAAAATGAGTTGCAAATGCTGGCTCTGGATGCTTATCGTTCATTAGGTTGCTCTGGTTGGGGGCGTGTCGATGTCATGCGAGATCAAGCTGGTGTGTTTTGGGTGTTGGAAGTTAATACTGCACCAGGTATGACGTCTCATAGCTTAGTGCCTATGGCGGCTAAATATGTGGGCATTGATTATGCGTCACTTGTGGAGAAAATTGCGCAAAATGCTTGGGATAAAGTAGGGCGTAATTGATTTATGAGGATAGCGGCACTAATCGGGGCAGTTTTATTGATATTGGTGGCTGTTTTTCAGGGAAATGATTCATCTGAAACTTGGTTTGCTATTCAGAAGATCGAGATTAAAGGTGATTTGAAATACGCAACTGAAGATGAGTTGCGATCTGATTATTCCTCTTTGCTTGGTCAGAGTCTTCTGAGTGTCTCTTTGTCTGATGCTTTGGCTACTGTTTTGTCATCTGAATGGGTAGCAAGTGCAGAGATTCGTAAAGTTTGGCCAAATACGTTGCAGGTGCTTGTTCATGAACATACGCCTCTTGCATACTGGGGGGATGGGCAATTGATATCCACCTCGGCGGTAGTCATTACGCCGCCTAAGGTGCCTAATTTGCCGCTTACTAGATTGTATGGTCCCGAAGACTCAAGTGATGTTGTGTTAGAGCAGTTTGGATTGGTTAGTCAGGTGCTTGCTTCAACGTCTCTACGTGTTTCTACTCTTACCTTAGAGCCAAGGGGAGCGTGGAGTATTATTTTTACCAATGGTGTAGCGGTCAAGTTGGGTAGGGAGGAGATTTTAGAAAGATTGCAGCGCTTTATAGCTGTGTATAAAAGTGATTTATCGGGTAGAATAGACCAGATAACGTCAGTCGACGCTCGCTATCCTCATGGGGTGGCTGTAGGTTGGAAAAAAAATAAATGATATTGGCCTGTTTGTTGCTTTTTTATACAGCAAAGAAGGTCTTTTCAAAACAACACGTAATGCCGGGAAGGTGAAATGATAGTCGGTTTGGATGTAGGCACATCGAAAGTTATCTGTTTGGTTGGCGAAGTTCTAGCTGATGGTAGTTTGGAAATTGTCGGTATTGGCTCTCATAGTTCAAAAGGTATGAAGCGTGGTGTTGTAATCAACATTGAGTCAACGGTTCAGTCAATTCAGCGTGCTGTCGAAGAAGCTGAGTTGATGGCTGGGTGTAATATACATTCAGTTTATGTCAGTGTTGCTGGTAGTCATATTCGGAGTTTGAATTCTCACGGTATAGTTGCCGTCAAAAATGGTGAGGTTCAAAAAGAAGATATAGATCGAGTTATTGATGCTGCACAGGCTGTGCCGATATCTTCTGATCAGCGAGTGCTTCATATTTTGCCTCAGGAGTATCACATTGATTCCCAAGAAGGTATTAAAGACCCTCTTGGCATGTCTGGTGTTCGACTTGAAGCGAATGTGCATTTGATTTCTGGTGCTGTTAACGCTGTGATGAATGTTGAGAAGTGCATTAAACGATGTGGGTTGGGGGTAGATGGTGTCATCTTATCTCAACTTGCTTCTAGTGAATCTTCACTTAGTGAGGATGAAAAAGATTTAGGTGTTTGCTTGATTGATATCGGTGCGGGAACATCTGATATTGCTGTTTGGATTGATGGTGCTTTGCATCATACAGCAGTGGTTCCGGTTGCTGGTGATCAGGTTACAAATGATATTTCGATGGCTTTACGCACGCCAACTCAGCATGCGGAAGAAATCAAAGTGAAATATGCATGTGCCATGTCTTCTATGGCATCCGCGGATCAGGTTCTTCAGGTGCCAAGTGTTGGTGATCGTCAGCCAAGATCAATCACCCGTCATGCTTTGACAGAGGTTGTTGAGGCAAGATATGAAGAAATTTATAATTTAATTCTGGATGAATTAAGGCGTAGTGGTTATGCGGAGCGTATCCCTGCAGGTATTGTAATTACTGGTGGTACGTCGCTTATGGAAGGTGCGGCGGAGTTGGCTGAGAAGGTATTTCAGATGCCAATTCGATTATCTTTACCAGATTGCACTAAAGGAATGTCTGACATTGTCGATAACCCTATATATTCAACAAGTGTTGGATTATTGGCTTATGGTAGTAAAGAGGCTGAAGTAACCGAGATCTCGAAGCGGATGATGTCTAAGACGCAAACTAAACGAGAATCATCAGTTCTGGTTCCTAAAAAAGAAATCGGGCCATCCTTCAGTGCAACGAAGGCATGGCAGAAATTAAAGCACTGGTTTCAGAGTTATATTTAGTCAGAATTGATTGTGAATTTATTGAGGAGCGATAAGCCCATGAATGTCTTTGATTTAGCCGAAGATAATTTATCAGATAATGCTGTTATTAAAGTTATCGGTGTCGGTGGTGGTGGCGGCAATGCTGTACGTCATATGCTTGAAAATCGATTGGAAGGTGTTGAGTTCATTTGTGCTAACACTGACTCTAAAGCGCTGATAGGTTTTGAGACTGGAGTCTCTTTGCAGTTAGGTTCAACCATTACTAAAGGGTTGGGTGCTGGGGCAAATCCAGAAGTAGGTAGGGATTCAGCCTTAGAAGATCAAGAAAAAATCACCCAGTTGCTGACTGGTGCGGATATGGTGTTCATCACTGCTGGTATGGGTGGTGGAACGGGTACAGGTGCTGCGCCAGTTATTGCCAAAGTCGCGCGTGAATTGGGTATTTTGACGGTGGCGGTTGTGACTAAGCCTTTTCCTTTTGAAGGTCGCCGCCGCGCAAGAGTTGCTGAGGAAGGTGTTAAGGAGTTGCGTGAAAATGTTGATTCCTTGATTACTGTTCCAAATGAGCGTCTTTTGCCAGTATTGGGTAAGAATATTTCATTGCTGAAGGCATTTGGTGAAGCAAATAATGTTTTGTTTAATGCGGTTCAGGGTATTACAGATTTGATTATGCGACCTGGTTTAATCAACGTCGATTTTGCAGATGTAAGAACAGTTATGTCTGAAATGGGGATGGCGATGATGGGTACTGGATCTGCATCTGGTGAGGATAGAGCTAGAGTAGCTGCTGAGGCTGCAATACATAATCCATTGCTTGAAGATATTAACCTTAGAGGTGCGCGTGGCGTGCTGGTGAACATTACAGCAAACGAAGAAGTTGGTTTGTCTGAGTTTACTGAGGTTGGTAGCATTATTGAAGAATATGCATCGGAAGATGCTACTGTCGTGATTGGTTGTGCAATTGATCCTAGTGTAGGAGATGAAATGCGAGTCACGGTAGTTGCCACTGGTTTAGAGGGTCGCTCTGCAGTTGAAATGAAGTCTGCTGTTGGTGAATCTGTTGTCTCTCAACCAGTTGTGGCAAAGGTTGAGCAGGTTATTGAAAGTGAAAACGCTAAAATGACTGTTGCTCAATCTGTGCCGAAGCCTTCACAGCATGTGAAAGCAGAAGTGGTAGAGAAAAACTTGGATGAAAAGAAGGGGTCTGTTGATTCTGCCTCTATTTCAAGTGGCGATAAATTATCGTATTTGGACATTCCAGCATTTTTGCGTCGTCAAGCTGACTAGTTTGAGTAAAAACGATGCAATATCAAGGCGTTGGATTGTATAAAAAATGTGTTATTGATACTATTTTTCAAAGAATAGTATCCAGTCATAAAAATGTAGGAATATAATGGTACGCCAACACACACTTAAAAACATTATTCGAGCAACTGGAGTGGGATTGCACTCTGGCGAGAAAGTGTATTTGACACTAAAGCCTGCGCCTGTGAATACAGGTATTGTATTTGTTCGTACAGATTTGGATCCAGTTGTAGAGATTCATGGTGATGCGCGAGCAGTCGGATCAACAAATTTTGCTACAGCTTTATGTCAGGGTGATGTGAAGGTAAGTACTGTAGAGCATTTGTTGTCTGCAATGGCTGGTTTGGGTGTAGATAACGCTTATGTAGAAGTGAGTGCTAGTGAAATTCCTCTTATGGATGGAAGTGCTAGCCCTTTTGTTTTTCTTCTGCAATCGGCAGGCCTAGAGGCTCAGAATGCACCAAAAAGATTTATTCGAGTTAAGAAACCTATTCGAGTAGATGAAGGTGATAAGTTTGCTTCTCTTGAGCCTCATTCGGGATTTCGGTTGTCTTTCACAATTGACTTTCAACATCCGGCTATTGGTGAGGATGTTCAAAGTACATCATTTGATTTTTCAACGACCACTTTTGTAAAAGAGATTAGTCGTGCGAGAACATTTGGTTTTATGAAAGATCTTGAATATTTTAAGAATAACAACCTTGCTCGTGGTGCAAACATGGAAAATGCCATCGTACTAGATGACTACCGTGTGCTAAATGATGAAGGTTTACGCTACCGAGATGAATTGGTGCGTCATAAAATTTTGGATGCGATCGGTGATCTTTATCTTCTTGGTCATAGTTTGATTGGTGAGTATAAGGCTTACAAATCAGGTCATGCTTTGAATAATAAGCTATTGCTTGCTCTGCTTGAGCATCAGGATGCTTGGGAATATGTTGTTTTCGAAGATGAAGCGCAAACGACACCAATTTCTTATGTGGAACCTGCTTTTGTTGGTGCTTAGTAAGTGATTAATTCTTGATCGAATCTTTAAAAACCAGACTATATGTCTGGTTTTTTTGTATTTAGGTCCTTGATATTTCATGTTTTGTCACACATTACCATGATAGACTGTCTTTATTACTAATTGGCTACGATGAGTTCAAGATGTTAGGAACTGTAATTAAAAAAATTGTCGGCACAAAGAATGACCGAGAAGTTAAACGATATAGAAAAGTCGTTGCACAGATAAACCAGCTTGAAGAATCTTTCCACAAATTATCTGATGATGATTTGTCAGGGAAAACAAGCGAGTTTCGTGATCGTCTCGCAAAGGGTGAGTCTTTAGAATCTATTTTGCCTGAGGCTTTTGCGGTGGTACGAGAAGGCAGTAGCCGTGTTATGGGCATGCGCCATTTCGATGTGCAGCTCATTGGTGGCATGGTTCTTAATGAAGGTAAAATTGCTGAAATGCGTACAGGCGAAGGGAAAACGCTTGTAGCAACACTGGCTGTTTACTTAAATGCTTTGTCTTCCAAAGGTGTTCACGTTGTTACGGTGAATGATTATCTGGCTAAGCGTGATGCTAACTGGATGCGACCTTTATATGAATTTTTAGACATGAGTGTTGGTGTGGTTTTCTCTGGTCAAGATCGTGACGAGAAGAAAGCAGCATACTTGTGTGATATTACTTATGGTACCAATAACGAGTTCGGTTTTGACTATCTTCGCGACAATATGGTTTTTCGTTTAGAAGATCGTGTTCAGCGTGATTTAAACTTCTCTGTAGTGGATGAAGTGGACTCCATTCTGATAGATGAGGCTAGAACGCCTCTCATTATCTCGGGTGCGGTTGAGGATAGCTCTGAGCAGTACCGTAAAATTAATCAACTTGCTCCTTTATTGGTTAAGCAGGAAGATATTGAAGGTGAAGAGCCAACAGGTCATTACGTTTTTGATGAGTCTCAGCGCAGTATTGAATTGACGGAAGATGGTCATTCTTTTGTTGAGGATTGGCTGGTTGAGCAGGGTTTGTTGGGTGAGGGTGAAAGTCTTTATGCGGCTGGGAACCTTTCTCTATTGCATCATGTTCATGCTTGTTTGAAAGCGCATGTTATTTTTAAGAAGAATGTTGATTATGTGATTCAGGGAGACCAAATCGTCATTGTTGATGAGCATACAGGTCGAACTATGGCTGGTCGTCGTTGGTCTGAAGGTATTCATCAGGCGGTAGAAGCTAAAGAGGGTGTGACTATTCAAGCAGAAAGTCAGACGTTGGCTTCGACAACTTTCCAGAATTACTTCCGTTTATATGAAAAGCTATCTGGTATGACCGGTACAGCTGATACGGAAGCGTTTGAGTTTCAGCAAATTTACGGGTTATCCGTTATTGTTATTCCTACAAACCGCCAGGTTCAGCGTAAAGACTTCAATGATTTAATTTATATGTCTACTGAAGACAAATTTGAAGCGATTGTGTTGGATATTGAAGAGATTGTTAAGCAGGGTCGTCCAGTGTTGGTTGGTACTGCATCTATTGAATATTCAGAGCTTTTATCAAATTACCTGCTTGAAAAAGACGTGAAGCATAATGTTCTTAATGCTAAGCAGCATGAGCGTGAGGCTGAAATTGTTGCTGATGCTGGTCGACCTGGTGCGGTAACAATTGCTACTAACATGGCCGGTCGTGGTACAGATATTGTATTGGGTGGTAATTTGCAAGTTGAGTTAGCTCAACTAGGTGAAAATGCTAGCCAAGAAAGTATTGATGCGCTTAAGGCTGATTGGAAGTCTCGTAATGAGTCAGTTTTGGCAGCAGGTGGTTTGCATATTATAGGTACTGAGCGTCACGAGTCGCGTCGTATTGATAACCAGTTGCGTGGTCGTGCTGGCCGTCAAGGTGATGTTGGTTCTTCACGCTTTTATTTGTCTTTAGAAGATAATCTAATGCGTATCTTCATGTCTGATCGTATCAAGAAAATGATGATGGCGCTTGGGATGGAGAAGGGTGAGGCCATTGAACATAAGATGGTTTCAAATGCGATTGAAAAAGCGCAGCGTAAAGTTGAAGGTCGTAACTTTGATATTCGTAAGCAATTGCTTGAATATGATGATGTGGCAAACGATCAGCGCCAAGTAATTTATCGTCAGCGTTTTGATATGATGGTATCTGAAGATCTCTCTGAAGCTATTTCTGCAATGCGAGAAGAGGTTGTTACCAGTTTGATTGATGAATTTATTCCGCCTCAAAGTATCTTTGATATGTGGGATCTTGAGGGATTGGAAGATAAGTCTCGTAATGAGTTTGGTCTGGAGCTGCCTGTTGCTAAGTGGGTTGAAGAAGATAAGAAACTATATGAAGAGCCTCTGCGCCAGAAAATACTAGATACATTTGTCAGTGATTATCAGGCTAAAGAAGAAATTGCTGGTGCGCAGTCATTTAGGGCTTTTGAAAAACAAGTGCTATTACAGGTTCTTGATACTTTATGGAAAGAGCATCTTCAGACAATGGATATGCTTAGGCAAGGCATCCACTTACGTGGTTACGCACAAAAGAATCCTAAGCAGGAATATAAGCGTGAGTCGTTTGAGTTATTTCAAGGTTTGCTAGAACAAATCAAATATGAAGTGATTCAAATTATTACTCGTGTAAAAGTTCAGTCTGCTGAAGAGGCTGAGAAAATAGAAGAAGCCCGTAGAAAGCAAGAAGAGAAAACGACTGTTAATATGATTCATGATTCATTGAATTCATTGGCTGAAGATTCTTTATTGTCTACAGATGGTGCTCAAGAGTTCCCTAAAGTGGGTCGAAATGAGCCTTGCCCATGTGGTTCAGGTAAAAAATACAAACAGTGTCACGGTAGTCTTATTTAACTGGAGAAAGCTTAAATGGCTGTAGGGTTACATGATTTTCCTCTTATTCCAGAAATAAAAGGAATTAGAATTGGTGTTGCGGAAGCTGGAATTAAAAAGCCTAACAAGAAAGATGTTGTGATTTTTGAAATATGTGAAGGCGCATCTGTTACTGGTGTTTTTACTCAGAATGCTTTTTGTGCAGCGCCTGTGCGTATTTGTCAAAAGCATTTAGGTTTGGTAGGTAGTCGTTATTTGCTGATCAATACAGGTAACGCTAATGCTGGTACTGGAAAATCTGGTCTTGAGACAGCTCTAAAGACTTGTGAAGCTTTGGCTAATGAAACTGGTGTAAGTGTAGAGGCTATTTTGCCTTTCTCAACTGGTGTTATTGGTGAGCCTTTGCCAGTGGCGAAAATTGTTGCGGTGATTCCTTCAGCTCTTGCCAATTTATCTGCTGATAATTGGCGTTCTGCAGGTGTTGGTATCATGACGACTGATACTTTACCAAAAGGCTCTATTCGCACTTTCGAATTTGACGGTCTAACTTATAGTATCGCCGGTATTTCGAAGGGTGCTGGTATGATTCGCCCTAACATGGCAACTATGTTGGGTTATGTTTGCAGTGATATCGCAATGGATGTGGATGTTCTTCAGTCGATATTGAAAGATGTTGTAAATAAGAGCTTTAACCGTATTACTGTTGATAGCGATACATCTACGAACGATTCTTGTATTGCTGTGGCAACTGGTATGGCTGGAAATACGAAGGTGACTTCTGTTGATGAGCCTTTGGCCCAAGCTTTTATAGTTGCCTTTACAGAAGTTATGCAAGAGTTGGCTCATGCTATTGTTCGCGATGGTGAAGGTGCGACTAAGTTTGTTACGGTAGAAGTGGTTGGCGCTGTTATTGAATCTGATGCCACGAAAGTTGCGTTTGAAATTGCACACTCGCCTCTAGTTAAGACTGCATTGTTTGCTTCTGATCCAAATTGGGGGCGAATTTTAGCGGTTGTTGGTCGTGCAGGTGTTGAAGGTTTGGATGTTGATCACGTACAGCTTCATATAAATGGTTTTGAAGTTGCTCGTGATGGTGGTCGTTCTCCTGATTATCTTGAAGAGCACGGTAAGCAGGCTATGGCGCCTCAAGAAATCCATATTGTGCTTGATTTGGGTATGGGTGCTGAGTCTGATATTGTTTGGACGACAGATTTTTCTCATGAGTATGTCACTATTAATGCTGAGTATCGTACCTAATGTTGGTTAGAGTTGCTGTTGGTATTATTCTTCGTGGTGGTGAGGTTTTCATTGCTCTTCGTAACTCAAATCAGCATCAAGGTGGTTTGTGGGAGTTTCCGGGGGGGAAGTGCGAGTCTTCTGAGTCTGCTGAGACGGCTTTAGCTAGAGAGTTGAAAGAAGAATGTGGTATTGCTGTAACTGAGAGTTCTTTCTATAAAATGATATCTCATGATTATGGTGATAAGCAGGTCGAGCTTTGCTTCTATAAGGTAACAGGTTTTGATGGTGAGCCAGAGGGGAGTGAAGGTCAGACGGTAAGTTGGGTGGCTATTTCTAATTTGTCGACGTATCGTTTTCCTGAGGCTAATCAGCAAATTGTTTCTGAGTTGATGGCGGCGGTCTGATTTAAGATTGCCAATGTTTGGTTTTAAAAAAGAGCTTCATTTTGAAGCTCTTTTTTTGTTTTTAATCTTTGAATTGAGCTTTGATAAAAAGGTTAAGCGATTTGGTTGTTAATTTAGGATTTTCGCCAATAGCTTTCTTACTACGCTTGGTTCAAAGGGCTTTCCGCAGATCGCATCAACACCTTCTTGGGCGATATTTGATAGTTGGCTATCTTCTGAGTTTGAGCTCACCATTAGTATGGGGATGTGTGCTAATGCAGGGTCTAATCTAACTGCTTCGGTTAGTTCTCTGCCATCCATTTCTGGCATGTTGTAGTCTGTAACAATAAGGTCAAACTCCATTTCGTTAAGGAGTGCAATTGCTTCTTTGCCATTTTCTGCGAATTGTATATCCTCAATTCCCATTGTGTTTAGTGTTTTGCTTACATGCTTTCGTGCCATCCGGCTGTCATCTGTAACCAGTACGCGAAGGCTTTTTGGGTCGAACATTTCTAAGTCAATTTCTTCCTCAACGATAAGGTCTAAGGTCGCGTGAATGGCGCGAGTTAGGTCTTTTTGGTTGAATGGCTTGGGGAGGATAGCGAGTACGCCAGATTGTCTTAGGTGTTCTAAATGATCTCTATTTCTTTCGCTAGAGATTAGCATAAAGCACTGATTTTCAGTTTCTTCATTGTTTCTGATTCGATCAATGAGGTCATTGGCTGAGCCATCAGGGAGATACATTGAAGATATTACAAGGTCGGGTGGAAAAGAAGAGAGTGACTCGATAGTTTCTTGGATGTTGTTTGCGTATGCAATTTGCTTTATTCCGGCTTCTTCAAGTGCTTTGGTGATAACTTTCCTTTGCATGTCTGATGGTTCTACGAGAAGAAAGGAGAGGTCGCTTATTGCTGCATAAGTACTCATATTGTAAAGCCGCCTATATATTTTGTGTTGATACTACTTTTGCCAAGAATATTTAAGGTTAGTGATTGCTTATAGTTAATTCTATTATACTAAATAGGTTAACATGTTTTATCTAGTTTATTTGAGTGATAGGGGTGTGAATGTCGACGGCGAGTGCGTGTCATATTTTGGTTAAGACGAAAGCAGAAGCGGAATCCTTAAAATTGAAATTGGATAAAGGTGCTGACTTTCATAAATTGGCCAAGCAATTTTCTACTTGTCCTTCTGGTAAGAAGGGTGGAGATCTTGGTGAATTTCGTAAAGGGGATATGGTGCCGGCTTTTGATAAGGCGGTTTTCGGTGGCCCTTTATATAAGATTCAAGGGCCTATTAAAACGCAATTTGGTTTCCATCTTATAAAAGTGTTGTATCGTTCTTAAATGTATTTAAGGAGAGATTTATGAGTAATGTTATTCAACTTGATGACTCTTATTTTGTTGCGCCTCAATTAGTCGAGGCTGATTTGGCCTCACTTAAATCGCAAGGCTTTGAGCGAATTATTAATAATCGGCCAGAAGCGGAATCTGCTGATCAGCCTTCTGGTGAAAGTATTCGTGCTGCTGCTGAAGCGTTGGGTATGGAGTATGTGAGTAACTCAATAGATTTGTCTAAATTATCTCAAGAGCAAGTTGATTTTCAAAGTGCTGCTTTGCTTGAGGATAAGAAGACGCTGGCTTTTTGTCGGACTGGTACTCGATCTTCAGTGTTATGGGTGTTGTTAGAGAATGGTAAGGGCGGTAACTCTAGTGATTTGATATCTTACGTATCGGGTAAGGGCTTTGATCTTTCTCGTTGCTCCATGGCTATGGCGCCTTTGTTAAAAGTATAGATTCTATTCGGTTTCTTGTATAAAAGTAGTATTGGTAAATTATGGTTAGTCGTCCATCGTTAGAAACTGCCACAGCGTCAGATCCTGATCGGTTTGTTGAGCCACTAGAGCTTGGTAAACGTGTGAAGGAAATTCGTTTAGCGAAAGGCTGGACGCTGGAAGAGGTGGGAAAAAGAACAGGAATAGCTCGGTCAACGTTATCGAAAATCGAGAATGATCAAGTTTCGCCAAGCTTCACTATCGTGCAGAAGTTGATTAATGGTTTGGAAATGGATCTGCCACAGCTTTTTGTTGAGGCGAGTGAGCATTCTATTGCAGGGCGTCGAGATATTACTCGCAAAGGGAAAGGGGAGCCACATCCAACGGCAACTTATGAGCATGAGCTGTTAAATTATTCTATTAGCCGTAAGAAAATGGTTCCTTTTAAGACAACTGTAAGAGCTCGATCCTTTGCTGAATTTAAAGAATGGGTTCGTCATGATGGCGAGGAGTTTTTATTGGTTTTGCAAGGTAAAATTAATTTTTTCTCTGAACTCTATGAGCCGATTGAATTAAAAGAAGGTGATAGTGTGTATTATGATGCCACTATGGGGCACGCGGTCGTTTCCTTGTCGCTAAAAGACGCGGAAATCCTTTGGGTTGTTGCTCGTTAATATATATTAAAAAATAATGAATAGAATAAGGTTGTAGAAAATTATGTCACAGTGGAACGTAACAAGTTGGAGAGAAAAAACGGCGCTACAACAGCCTGTTTATCCTAATGCAGAGCATTTGGCTCAAGTTGAAAATACATTAGGAAAAATGCCTCCTCTTGTTTTTGCGGGTGAGGCGCGCCAGCTTAAAAAAGCTTTAGCGCAAGTGGCCAATAGGCAGTCATTTTTGCTGCAAGGTGGTGATTGTGCTGAAAGTTTTGCTGAGTTTCACGCTAATAATATTCGCGATACGTTTAAAGTTATGCTGCAAATGGCGGTTGTGTTGACTTATGCGGGTAAATGCCCCGTTGTAAAGGTTGGGCGCATGGCTGGGCAGTTTGCTAAGCCGAGATCGTCAGGTAGTGAAGTAATTGGTGGTATTGAATTGCCAAGTTACCGTGGTGATATCATCAATGGTATTGATTTTACTGAGCAGGCAAGGGTTCCAGACCCTGAGCGTTTGGTGCAAGTTTACAATCAAAGTGCTTCAACAATGAACTTGCTTCGAGCTTTTGCTCAGGGTGGATTTGCAGATTTACATCAAGTGCATCAATGGAATTTGGACTTTTTGAATGCGAGTCCAGCGGGTAGTCGTTTCCAGGGCGTGGCTGACAAAATTGATGATGCACTTCAATTCATGGAGGCGTGTGGCATTGGTCCTGGTTTAGCTCAGTTAAAAGAGACAGATTTTTATACTTCTCATGAGGCGTTGTTGTTGCCTTATGAGCAGGCTTTGACTCGTAAAGATAGCTTGACTGGTGACTGGTATGATTGTTCTGCGCATATGTTATGGATTGGAGATCGTACTCGTCAATTGGATGGTGCTCACGTAGAGTTTTTACGTGGTGTACAAAACCCAATTGGTGTAAAGGCTGGTCCTACTATGGATCCAGAAGATTTGCTAAGATTGTGTGATGTGTTGAATCCAAATAATGAAGCAGGTCGTTTGAATATTATTGTGCGTATGGGTGCAGATAAGGTTGAAGACGGCATGCCTAAGCTCATTCAAGCAATTCAGCGTGAAGGTAAGCAGGTTGTGTGGAGTAGTGACCCGATGCACGGTAATACTGTCAAAGCGTCTACGGGTTATAAGACTCGACGTGTTGATGACGTGTTGAGAGAAGTTCAGCAATTCTTCCAGGTTCATAATGCTGAGGGGAGTTATGCGGGTGGTGTTCACTTTGAAATGACAGGGCAGAATGTTACCGAGTGTGTTGGTGGTGCGTTTGAGGTGACTGAGGCGGACTTAGCTGACAGATACCATACTCATTGCGATCCACGCTTAAATGCCGATCAGTCTTTGGAGTTGGCGTTTATGATTTCAGAGACGCTTAAGAAAGCTAGGGCTTAATTTCTGCTCATTTGTTTTGTAAAATTTAAATAGACAAGATTTAGATATTAAAAAAGCTCAGTTATTAATTTAACTGAGCTTTTTTGTATCTAATTTTTCAGATTAACTTTTACGGCGACGAAATGCGGATGAGGCAGATTTGGATGTCACATCAATTTTTGCCATGATGAGAGCCATTTCTTCTGCTTCTGCTTGTTGCTGTGATTTTAATTTTTCTTCACGTTCTTTTTTTGATGCTTTCTCAGCTTCGCTTAGCATCTTCTGGATGCTGGCCTTGCTTTTGGTGCGAGCTGGTGCTTTTTTCTTTTCTGTGGCTGCTGCAGCGAGTGGGGTGCCTAATCTGTCTTCACCGATGAGTTCGCCAAAGAATGATTTTGTTGTTGGGGCTGGCTCAAGTGTTTTTTTTGGGAGTTCAACAGTCTTTTTTGTGGCTACTTTTCTTGTTTTCTTGGGCTGTTCTGCTGTCGATACGCCATTCGCATCAAATAATGCTTTTTTGCCTAGATTTAGATTTGTGGCTTTTTCCGCTGTCTGTGCAATCTTATAGCCGCGTAAGCTCTCACCGTTATAAATAGAAATGTAGTCTGTTTCTAATTCATACAGTTCTTCTTTGTCGCTTGTTTCAAATAGTTCTTCAACTGTAAAAGCTTCAACGCCATTCTCCCTAATGTCGTTGTATAAAGGGAAGTCTAAACCTTCGCTAGTTGCTTCTACGTATTGTTCGAAACGTTGAAAGCCACTATTGAAAGACGTTCCAATGTAGTGTTTGCCGGAGATGTTATTTGTGATTTTAAAAACGACCAAAATCGCTGCCTCTTACGTAATATCTTTTTAATAGCACATAAACCCCATTCACCAGAGGTGACCCAAAGGTGAATGGGGTTTATAAGAAATAGGGTTAGTGTTTTACGACGATGTTAAGACCGTCACGAACGTTCAGATGAACGTTTTCAACTCGATTGTCTTGCGCGATTAGGCGGTTGACTTGGTTGACAGCAATATCGCTGTTTTCTTTCGGGTCTAGAACTCTTCCTTGCCATAGGGAGTTATCAATAATGATAAGGCCACCAGATCTAACAAGCGGTAGTACTGCTTCGTAGTAATTTAGGTAGTTACGTTTATCGGCATCAATAAAGACAAAGTCGAATTCCCCTTCAAGGGATTCGATCGTATCGAGAGCGGGTCCAAAAATCGCTTTGATTTTTTTACCATGCTCGCTGCGATCAAAAAAAGACTGAGCGAATTCAATTGCTCTGGGATTGGTTTCACAACAAATAAGCTCACCACTTGCAGGCATGCCTTCTGCGATAGACAATGCTGAATATCCAGTAAACATGCCAATTTCTAACGCGCGCTTGGGTTGTGCTATTTTTGCCAGAAGCTTCAGCGTACGGCCGATGGTTTTTCCTGATAACTTATTTGGGTAGCCCATATCAGAGTAGGTTTTTTCAACCAGCTCAACTAATAGGTCAGGTTCTGCTTGAGTCGTCTCAATGCAGTAGTCGTCAAGATTATTGAGATCCATAGTGCCTTTTGATAAATGAAGTCTGTGTGAAACGGATGCTAATTTTACTCCGCATGCTGAGAATGTCTATGGCTTAATGATAGAAAAAGGGCTTGATTTTTGTCGATGGCCGTTACACGGTGAAAAAGAGGGTATTTAAATTAGATTCGCATGAATAATCGAAAAATGATAATTTATGCGCTGAAATTTACATGTGCTCTTTGGTATGGAGCACCACTGACTCCGATAGGGGAATAAAATGCCTGTAATTACTTTGCCAGATGGCAGCCAACGTTCTTTTTCAAACCCAGTAACTGTTATGCAAGTCGCCGAGGATATTGGTCCTGGTTTGGCTAAAGCAACGGTGGCGGGGCGCATAGACGGTCAACTTGTTGATGCGTGCGAACTTATTTCAGACGACGCTAAGTTAAGCATCATTACAGGGAAAGACCCTGAAGGTGTTGAGATTATTCGTCACTCTTTTGCTCATCTTGTTGGTCATGCTGTTAAGCAGTTGTATCCGACTGCACAAATGGCGATCGGACCTGTTATCGATGAAGGTTTCTACTACGACATAGCATACGAGCGTCCTTTTACGCCTGATGATTTGGCGGCCATTGAAAAGCGCATCGGTGAATTGGTTAAGACGGATTACGATGTTGTTAAAAGAATGACGCCAATAGCGGAAGCTCGCCAGCAATTTGTTGACCGTGGTGAAGGCTATAAAGTGGCATTGATTGATGATATGGATGAGTCAACGAAAGAAGTTGGTTTGTATCATCACGAAGAATACATGGATATGTGTCGTGGTCCACATGTGCCAAATACCCGTGTGTTACGTCATTTCAAATTGATGAAGCTTGCTGGTGCTTACTGGCGCGGTGATTCCAATAATGAGATGCTGCAGCGTATTTACGGTACTGCCTGGAACGATAAGAAAGAATTAAAAGGTTATTTGACACGCATTGAAGAAGCGGAGAAACGTGACCACCGTAAGTTAGGTAAGAAGCTAGACCTTTTTCATCTTCAAGAAGAAGCTCCAGGCATGGTGTTCTGGCATCCTAAAGGATGGCGTTTATATCAAGCTGTTGAGCAATATATGCGTCAGAAGCAGCTTGATAATAATTACCAAGAAGTAAAAACACCTCAGATCGTAGATCGTGTGCTTTGGGAAAAGTCAGGGCATTGGGGTAAGTATCATGAAAACATGTTTACCACGCATTCTGAAAACCGTGATTACGCAGTTAAGCCGATGAACTGTCCTTGTCATATACAAGTGTACAACCAAGGACTTAAGAGTTACCGTGATCTGCCGTTCCGTATGGCTGAATTTGGTTCATGCCACCGTAATGAGCCTTCAGGTGCATTGCATGGTATTATGCGTGTACGTAACTTTGTTCAAGATGATGGGCATATCTTTGTAACAGAAGGGCAGATTCAGCAAGAAGTATCTGAGTTTATCGATCTGTTGCATGAGGTTTATGCAGATTTCGGTTTTGATAATATTGTTTATCGCTTGTCTACTCGTCCTGAGCAGCGCGTTGGCTCTGATGAAGTTTGGGATAAGGCTGAAAAGGCGTTGTCTGAAGCGTTGGACTCTGCAGGGCTGGATTGGGAGGAGTTACCAGGGGAGGGGGCGTTTTATGGTCCTAAAATCGAGTTTTCTCTGAAAGATGCCATTGGTCGAGTGTGGCAATGTGGTACTATTCAGGTTGATTTCTCGATGCCTACTCGCTTAGGTGCGCAATATGTATCGGAAGATGGCTCTCGTCAAACACCGGTTATGTTGCATCGTGCTATTGTTGGATCGCTTGAACGTTTCATTGGTATTTTGATCGAAGATACAGAAGGTGCCTTTCCGGTCTGGCTTGCGCCCGAACAAGTTGTTATCATGAACATTACTGATCGCCAGGCAGACTATTGTTCTGTTTTGGAAAAAAGATTGAATTCAAATGGCTTTAGAGCAAAACTTGACTTGAGAAACGAGAAGATCGGGTTTAAAATCCGCGAGCATACTCTTCAACGAGTGCCGTATATGATTGTCGTTGGTGATAAAGAAGTGGAGCAGCAACAGGTTGCTGTTCGTACTCGCACCGGCGAAGACCTTGGAGTGATGAGTATTTCCGATTTTGAAGGTTTGCTTCAACAAGAGATTGCTCGCCGTAGCCGTAAACAAGAAGTGGAGATAGTACTATAAAAGGTAATATGAATCGTGGGCGTGCAGCTAGTAAGCAGCGCCCTCAAATCAACGAGAACATTCGAGCAACTGAAGTGCGTTTAATCGCAGCTGATGGTGAACAAGTTGGCGTTGTCTCTCTAGAAGAGGCACTAAAAGCAGCTCAAGAAGCTACTTTAGATCTAGTGCAAATTGCTGATTCAGATCCGATTGTTTGCAAAATCATGGACTACGGTAAGCATATTTTCGAAGCGAAGAAAGCGAAAGCTGCTCAAAAGAAAAATGCGAAGCAGATCCAAGTTAAAGAAATGAAATTCCGTCCAGGGACGGAGGAAGGGGATTATCAGGTAAAACTCCGCAACCTGATACGTTTCCTTGAAGGCGGGGATAAGGCCAAAGTATCACTACGATACCGCGGTCGTGAAATGGCCCATCAGGAGCTTGGCATGCAGCTTATGAATCGAGTCGCAGTAGACTTAGAGGATTACGGTGTAGTAGAACAAGCCGCGAAAATGGAAGGTCGTCAATTGACGATGGTGCTAGGCCCCAAAAAGAAGAAGTAATTTTAAATAACTTAGCTTTAAGGGTTTCGGCTCTTAAAGACTAAATTATTAAGAAATTATACTAACATTAACGAATGCGAGAGTGGTTTTATCATGTCCAAAATTAAGTCACACAGTGGCGCAGCTAAGCGCTTCAAACGTACCGCGAATGGTTTTAAGCATAAGCAGTCTCATACTAGTCACATTTTGACTAAAAAATCGACTAAGCGTAAGCGTCATCTTCGTTCTATGAACCAGATTGCGCAAAGCGATAAAGCGTTAATTGTACGCATGTTGCCATACATCTAAGTCTAGATTTTTTTAGTTCATTAATTTATTAGTATAAGGTTTATATTATGCCTCGCGTAAAACGTGGTGTTCAGGCTCGTCGCCGTCACAAGAAGATTTTAAAGCAAGCTAAAGGTTACTACGGTGCACGTAGTCGTGTATTTCGTGTAGCAAAACAAGCTGTTATCAAAGCTGGTCAGTATCAGTACCGTGACCGTCGTCAGCGTAAACGTCAATTCCGCGCATTGTGGATTGCTCGTATTAACGCTGCTGCACGTATCAATGGTCTATCTTACAGCCGTTTTATTGCTGGCTTGAAACAAGCTGCAATTGAAATCGACCGTAAGGTTTTGGCTGACCTAGCTGTGTACGAGAAAGAAGTTTTTGCTGCTATCGTTGAAAAAGCGAAAGTAAGCTTGGCTTAATTTCTGACGTAGCCTTAGGGTGATTCGATCTTGAAAGATTTCGTCTTAAAAGAAAGAATTACTCAATGCAGTCTTTGATAGGGGAAGAGCCAATGGTTCTTCCCCTATTTTATTTTTTGGAGTGTGTAAATGGAGAACCTAAAGCAGATTCTTGCTGATGCGCTAAGCGCAGTAGCTGCGTCTGAGAGTGAGTCCGCACTGGATGATGTACGTGTGCATTATTTAGGTAAGAAGGGCGCTCTGACTGCTTTGTTGAAGCAACTTGGTAATGTTTCTGCAGAGGAACGACCAAAATTTGGTCAGCTGGTCAATGAAGCAAAAGATCAAGTTCAGGAAAAAATTACTGAGCGTAAATCATCTCTTGCGAAAGCGGCGTTAGACGCCAAGCTTGCGACTGAGACGATTGATATCTCCTTATCCGGTAAGGGTCAAGAAGTGGGTGGTTTGCATCCAGTGACTCGTACAATGGAGCGTATTGAAGCCTTTTTTCGTGGTATTGGCTTTGATGTGGCTTCAGGGCCAGAAATTGAAGACGATTATCATAACTTTGAAGCTCTAAACATTCCTGCGCATCATCCTGCGCGAGCAATGCAAGATACCTTCTACTTTAATCCGTCAACCGTACTAAGAACGCATACATCTCCTGTTCAAGTTCGCACAATGGAAACGACGCAGCCGCCAATTCGAATCATTTGTCCTGGTCGTGTTTATCGTTGTGATTCAGATCAAACTCATACTCCTATGTTTCATCAGGTTGAAGGTTTGTTAATTGACGAAAATATTTCCTTTGCTGATCTAAAGGGTATTTTGCAACAGTTTTTAAACGTCTTCTTTGAGGATGATTTAAAAGTGCGCTTCCGTCCTAGCTATTTCCCATTCACTGAGCCTTCAATCGAAGTAGACATTATGCGCACAAACAGCAAGGGCGAAGAGTCTTGGCTGGAAGTGTTGGGTTGTGGCATGGTTCACCCGAAAGTGCTTGAAATGTCAGGAATTGATTCCGAGAAATATACAGGTTTTGCTTTTGGTATGGGCGTAGAGCGTTTTGCTATGCTGCGCTATAAAGTAGACGACCTTCGTATGTTCTTCGAGAACGATTTGCGCTTCCTTAAACAGTTCAAGTAACCAGTCGACCTAGGATGTTTTTATGAAAATTAGTGAGAATTGGCTAAGAGAGTGGGTCAATCCAGACATCAGTAGCGATGATTTGGTTGCTCAGATAACGTTAGCTGGCCTTGAAGTGGATGAGGTTTTACCTGCTGCCTCTGAATTTTCGGGTGTAGTAGTGGGTGAGATTATCGGTGCAGAACCTCATCCGAACGCTGATAAATTGCAGGTATGTCAGGTGTCTGATGGCATAGAGACCTTTCAGGTGGTTTGTGGTGCGCCAAATGCGCGTCCAGGCATCAAAATTCCTTTTGCTAAAATTGGCGCAGTGTTAGGTGCTGATTTTAAAATTAAAAAAGCCAAGCTTCGCCAAGTAGAGTCTTTTGGTATGTTGTGTTCTGCCTCTGAATTGGGGTTGAGTGATGATCATGACGGTATTATGGAATTGCCTGCCGTTGCTAAAGCGGGCGAAGACTTTCGTGCTTTTTTAGGTCTTGATGATCAGATAATTGATGTTGATCTGACGCCTAATCGCAGTGACTGTCTAAGTGTTGCTGGTTTGGCTCGCGAAGTGGGTGTTTTAAATAAAGCTGATGTGACACCGGTTAGCGTCACTCCGGCCGACATTGCTATTGATGATGCTTTCCCAGTGCGAGTAGAAGCGGCAGATGCTTGTCCTCGTTATTTGGGGCGTGTTGTGCGTGGTGTTGATGTTAAAGCTCAGACTCCTTTATGGATGGTTGAGAAGCTCCGTCGCAGTGGTATTCGCTCAATTGATCCAATTGTAGATATCACTAATTATGTGATGCTTGAGTTGGGTCAGCCGATGCATGCCTTTGACTTGGCAAATTTGTCAGGTTCGATTGTTGTGCGAATGGCCAAAAAAGATGAAAAAATCGTCTTGCTTGATGGTCAGGAAGTGACACTTCGTGATGATACTTTGGTTATCGCTGATGAAAAATCACCACTAGCTATTGCTGGCATTATGGGTGGCGAAGGGTCTGGGGTTAACGAAGAGACGAAAGATATCTTTTTAGAGAGTGCTTTCTTTGCGCCATTGTCTTTGGCTGGTAAAGCGCGTTCTTATGGTTTGCATACAGATTCCTCTCATCGATTTGAGCGTGGCGTAGATGCAACTCTGCAAGAGCGAGCAATTGAACGAGCTACTGCGCTAGTTGTAGAAATAGCTGGCGGTCAAGTTGGTCCAATTACGCATGCTGTTAATGAAGCTTCTTTGCCTGAAGCGGCATTAGTAACCCTGCGTCGTAAAAAGCTTGATCAGTATTTAGCAATGTCTATCGACAAAGATCTTGTGACAGATATTTTGACTCGTCTCGGTTTGGAGATGGTTGAAGTCACTGAGGAAGCTTGGACGACAAAAGCACCATCTCATCGCTTTGATATCGCCATAGAAGCTGATTTGATCGAAGAGGTTGCCCGCATCTACGGTTACGACAATCTTCCTTCTTCTATGCCTCAGGCTGCGGTCAACTTTACGCCTTTGTCAGAGACTAAAACTCAGATTCAAGTATTGCGTTCGATCTTGGTTTCACAGGGCTATCAAGAAGCGGTTACTTATAGCTTTATTGATCCTGTGTTGAGCAAGCAATTTCTACCTAACATCGAGCCTGTGCCATTGGCGAATCCTATTTCAGCAGACATGGGTGTAATGCGTCCAAGTTTGGTGCCGGGATTGGTTAAAGCGTATCTTTACAATCAGAATCGTCAGCAGTCGCGTGTTCGTTTATTTGAGACTGGTCGTCGTTTTATTGGTTCTGTTGAGGCTTTGGCTGATTTGGATCAGCAGCAGCAAGTGGCTGGCCTAATTGCAGGTGCTCGTCATGCTGAAGCTTGGTATCACGGCAGTGAGAAGGTTGATTTCTATGACCTGAAGGCACACGTAGAAGCTTTGTTTGCTTTAAATGACGGCGGCAAGCCAACTTACGAGCGCTCTAGTTGTGAGTTTTTACATCCCGGTCGCTCCGCTGATATCTTTTTGGATGGCAGGTTTGTTGGTTTGATAGGGGAGTTGCATCCTCAATTGTCTAAGACATTAGGTGCGAATCAACCTATTTATGTATTTGATATCGCTTTAAATGCGGTATTGAATGCAACTTTGCCTGAATATAAGGCTGTTTCTCGTTTCCCTGAAGTTCGTCGTGACCTGGCATTATTAGTTGATCGTTCTGTTCCTGTTAGTGAGTTGGAGAGAGTGATTTCTGCAACGGCTGGTGATGCACTTAAAAATGTATTGGTTTTTGATGTTTATCAGGGCCAAGGTATTGATGATACGAAAAAAAGTGTCGCTTTGGGCTTGACGTGGCAGCATCCTTCACACACTCTTAGTGATGAAGAAGTGAACAACTCAGTTGAACAAACTGTTGCAGCCTTGTCTGAGCAGTTGGGAGCCGTTGTAAGGGGGTAGATTTATGGGATCGTTGACAAAAGCGGACCTTGCTGAAAATTTAGTGGATTCAATTGGTCTAAGTAAAAAAGACGCCAAAGATCTTGTAGAAGGTTTTTTTGACGTAGTGCGTAGTTCACTAATAGAAAGACAGCAAGTTAAGTTGTCGGGCTTTGGTAATTTTGAAGTGCGCGAAAAGAGTCAGCGCCCTGGTCGAAATCCTAAGACGGGAGAGGAGATTCCAATTACTGCGCGTACCGTTGTTACTTTTCGACCTGGGCAGAAGCTTAAGTCAAAAGTAGAAGACTATATGCAAGAGTAGTTCGAAATGTTTCTAAAAAAGCCATCCACTGGGATGGCTTTTTTGTATCTAGCTGTTCAATGCGCCTATTTATCTAGTGTTGAGCCCTATAGTGTGTATCTGTGGTTAATAAGGCTAGTATGAAAAGTAGAATCATATTTAGATCAATGTTTAAGCGATAAACTCCTAAATTTCTAGCGTCATGATTAAATTGAAAAAAAGTTTATAAAAGTCTTCCCTTTTCAATTCGTTATAGTAATATACGCACCCGCTGACAGGGACAGAGTTTAACTCTTTAGCTGTTGGTTTCGGGGCGTAGCGCAGCCTGGTAGCGCACTAGCATGGGGTGCTAGTGGTCGCAGGTTCAAATCCTGCCGTCCCGACCAAAATTTGAGAAATGCCGCTATAGCTCAGTTGGTAGAGCATCTGACTTGTAATCAGAGGGTCCCGAGTTCGACTCTTGGTGGCGGCACCATAATTTGGTCGAAGTTTCTTTCTTTAGAAATGAAGAGTAGGAATAAAAAAAGATTTTGCTTTTATTAAAGCCGCTATAGCTCAGTTGGTAGAGCATCTGACTTGTAATCAGAGGGTCCCGAGTTCGACTCTTGGTGGCGGCACCACTTCTTAGGAAGTTTATAAAAGTGAACTGCGTCATGTAATGCCGCTATAGCTCAGTTGGTAGAGCATCTGACTTGTAATCAGAGGGTCCCGAGTTCGACTCTTGGTGGCGGCACCATTTACTTACTTTATGTTAGTAAATTAAAATTTGTTTTAGCGTTAAGCCGCTATAGCTCAGTTGGTAGAGCATCTGACTTGTAATCAGAGGGTCCCGAGTTCGACTCTTGGTGGCGGCACCACTTACTTAGTAAAGTAAGCTGGAATAAAAACGTTAAACAATGATTGGGTGTGTAGCTCAGTTGGGAGAGC